>CAJXAC010000034.1 GCA_913050035.1 uncultured Gammaproteobacteria bacterium
AATGCGCTGAGAATGCGCTGTTTCATCTCAGTGGCGGCCTTGCGTGTAAAGGTAATCGCGAGGATTTCCTCTGGCCGACTAACTTGCTCTAGCAGGTTCAAATAACGTTGCACCAGCAGGGTGGTCTTACCTGAACCGGCAGGCGCCTGCACGATACACGAACGTCTGGGGTCCACGGCTTTGGCACGAGCAGACTGATCGACAGGTGGCGATAGATCAGTCGAATTCATGGCCTGAATCTTCGTCGCTCGGTGTATTGATTCGACACAGCCCCTGGAGATGACAATAACGACATGCGCCCTTGCGTGGGGTAACGGTGGCATCACCGTCGCGAAGTGCTTGGGCTAGGTCGACGAGTGCGAGTTGCCATTGCTGGCGCTGTTCAGTCCAGGGCTCGGGTGTTGGCTTAATTTGTAAGGAGCCTGAGGCGGCCTCGGACAATGCTTGCTCGCCGATACCTACAGCTTTCACTTCCTTATCGCTTATGCATGCATAAGCAACGCTAGCAATCTGCTCATCAAGGAGGCTGTAGATCGGTAATTGCAAATCTGTGGGCGGTGACTTTGTCGCGCCGCTTGCGGATTTGCTGGATGATTTATAGTCGATTACCACAGCACGATTGTTGACCTTGTCTATGCGATCTACGCGTAGCGCGAATGTTAGTCCCGCGAGTTCTAGCTGAAACTCGCGTTCAACGGCGTCGATAGTGAATGGCAGTCGTTGGCTCTCAATGTCCAACCAGTGTCTGACCAAATTGGCGAGCCTTGCACATTCATTGTCGAAGAATGCCTCAGGCAGGGGCGGACGTTGTTGCAGTACCTCGGTGCAGGCCTGATAAATCTGTGCTTCGGTTAGCGCGGTGAGGTGAGTGCTGGTTTCGCAGCGTTCGGCTAGATGCTGCATAACAGCGTGCAAGGTTAACCCACGCTCTAGTGCATCTGGAAACTCGGACGGATTTCGTTCTTGCCTGAGTCCTAGCCGCTGGTGGGCAAAGGCGCGGAACGGGCACTCTAACTGATCTTGCAGTGCACTAGTGCCACCAAGCATGCGCTGATCTTGTACAGCTATACCTTTGAAATCCTCAGTTCTGACTAATTGCACACCGTCGCGGCGATAGAAGGGGTGGTATATCTCGGGTTTTGGCAGCATCGCTAAGGTTGCTTCATCGGCAACATCGGCAATGGCCTGACTTGGCAGCAGCTCATAACCGTCGAGTTGGCTGACATAACTGAAGTTCAATTCGGCGTGACTGCTGAGCCATTGGTTGAGCGTGCGTTGCGCAAATTCTAATTCTTGATCAGGGGTCACTCGCGGGAGTTTATGCTGTCGTGCAACTGCGTTTGGAATAAACGGATTGAGTGAGGCGGTCTGAGGGAAACTGTTAGCATCCATACCGCACACCCAGAGATGCGAATAATCAAATCCGGTGGTTTCGAGTAAACCCAGCACCTGAACCTGAGAGGCGGGTCTCTGGGGTGCGAACATCTGGGATTGCAGATGCAGTGTTAGGAGTTCTAGGGCAGCCTCGAAAGAGATGCATTGATCATCTGCTATTTGTTCTCGACCAAGCTGTGCCATGGATTGTTGAATCTGCGTAACTGCTTGAAACTGCGCGGACTCAAGCTCGCTCAAGTTAGGCCAGTTTACCTGTTGCAATAAATCGTCGATAAAGGTCAGCCAATATGTGAAGCGTTCGCTTGCTGGCGCATGCTCTAGTTGTTGCAGCAGGGTATTGGCGGCACTATCGGGAACAGCAGAATCTATACCGATAACACGCTGCTCGGTTGGCCAGCTGTGCAATGAGGTTATACACCACGGAGCGACAACGAAGGGCGAAAACGACAAGTTTTCCAGAGCTTCTTTCGTAATCGGGGTATGGCACCAGTTGAGTAGTACGCTTGCGTGCAGCCATGCTGGTTGATCCGCCAATGGGCTGCCACCAGATAAGTCGAAACAGCGCGTAGCGCTGCCCGCCTCAGGGTCAAAGGTTACCGAAAACTGGCGCTGTACTCGGTGGTACAGCTGCGCCAATTTAGGCACCACTACCGCCACTCTGGCGTTCGGCTGTTGGCGGCATACATCCGCTGACCACTGTGCCGCTGCCGCTAGCTCAGTGGCGATAGAGTCGAAAGCAAAAAGGCGCGGTTGCTGGCGTGGCGTGCGCGGTTGGGGTGGGCACTGGCCCAGCTCGATCGTGGCAAAATCAAGAATGTGTTCTAAATCTTTCAGCCATTTTACGCCGCTTGCGTCATTATATGCCTCGAGGTAGCGCTGTTCGGTCACACTCAGATGGTCAAAGGCCAATAGAAGCAGTGGTTTGGTCGGTGGGTTGGCCTGATGGAACAATGTTTTCGCCAACTGGCCGATATAAATTTCGTCGGGCTGAGAAAGCTCAAGTACCGCTCGTGCCCAGGGCACAAACAATTCTCCGCCCTCGCTGCCGTCGGCCAGAGCATCGATTTCGATATCGTACCGGTACAGTAAGTCCAGGGCCTGCGCAGCACTTGGGCTCAGGTGGCGGTTGCTCGGATCGGCGCATTGATAAAATCGCGACAATAGCTGGCTATTCGTTAGTAGGCGCATCGCGTTGTCGGTGTGGTCCTGCCAGCGAGCAAAGTGCTGCTGCAGCAATTGGTTCAAACTCAAACACTGGGGGCTTGGCCATGCCTCAACTCCTCGCGCTTGGTGCGCCTGATTGAGGCCGCGGCGCAGCTCACGCGCAAGCCGCTCGTTGGGCGTGACGATGGTGAAATCGCGACTCGCATCGAGTAGTGCATCAGAAATTTTTACGAACGCATTAACCACCTTGAGAGTGTAACTCAAGCGCAATAGGAAAGAGGTCTATCGATTCGGCGGTATCTTGTAAGAGCCGTAAATACTAATCCCAGGGGCGGCGCATGATGGCTAAGGCGAAAAAATACAAAGACTTTGCGGTTTTGCTATCCAGTGGGTGACGAGAACAGCTAAAATAGGCCTGCGAAATTTAACGGAGCCCTGCAATGTGGCATTTGATCGAAGATTTCTTTGACCAAGGTTTGGTAATGAAAGGATTGATAGGCGTTGGTTGGTTGGCTGTGATCATTATGATCTTTAGCCTTGGTCAACAGATCCTCTCTTAATCCTCAGCATAGGTATAAACGGCTATGTGGCTATCCTTGTTCAGCGCCGATCAACGTCATGCGATGTTGGGTCTTGCCCACAATGTTGTTGTGTCTGATGGCCTACTGGACCCGAACGAAGAAGGAATGTTGCTTGAACTCAAGCAGGAAATGGGTCTCAGCGAAGTACAAGAACTTGAATATCTCGAGCTAGAAGGGATTCAAGACGTTTTCCAAGACAAGCGCTCGCGTATCGTGGTGGTCATTAACTTAATTAAATTGAGTTATGTAGATGGCGCGTTTGAAATTGAAGAAGAGTGTTTGCTGAAAGAGATTGCTCGTAGCTTCGACATTTCCGACAACGACTTTTTGCTCCTCGACAACTGGGTGCGCAGATTGTCAGCACTTGAAGAAGAGGCTCAAGCTTTCTTTGATTGATTCAAAAAACAGGTGAGCGTGCTCGGTTTGCAAACCAATGAGCGCTTACGACGAGGCCAGTTTTGACCCAGGCAGATGAACAAAAGAAGATACTTGAGTGGTTAGAAGGGCTGCGGGTCGAGCACAATGACTTAGACGTGGTCATAAACCATCTGCTTGAAGCACGTCATCACGACACCATGCGTATTCAGCGTTTGAAACGACGCAAGCTTAAAATAAAAGATATGATCCATCGCTTAGAAAGCGAGCTGATCCCTGATCTAGATGCCTAAAACCGCACCAGCTAAGCCGTTAACGGTGGCGATCTCGTCTACCGCCTTGTTCGACTTATCTACTTCAAACGAAATCTATGAAAGCCAGGGACTGGAGGCCTATCGACGTTATCAGATCGATCAGGAAGATGTGGTTCTAGAGCCTGGCGACGGTTTTTATTTGGTAAAAAAAATCCTAAATATCAATAATTTGCTTGATAAACATCGAGTAGAAGTAATATTGCTATCGCGGAATTCTGCAGACACTGGTTTACGGGTTTTCAACTCTATACGGGCACACGATCTGGGCATAACCCGTGCAGCATTCTGCTCTGGGGCGTCACCTTATCGCTATATCAATGGGTTTGGCTGTGACTTATTTCTTTCGACTCATGGCGACGATGTGCGGCTGGCCCTTGAGGAGAACGTCGCCGCGGCCACCTTGTTGGGCGGCGGCGGGGGCGCTGCAGATGCAGATGACTCGGTACTGCGGCTAGCGTTCGATGGTGACTCGGTACTTTTTTCCGATGAAGCTGAGCAGATCTACCAGCGACATGGGCTGGATGCATTTAGCCAACATGAAGAGGCAAAAGCGGCAGATGTGCTGGGCGGTGGTCCATTCAAAGCGTTTCTGGCAGCCCTTCAGAGCCTGCAGCAGGAGTTTCCAGAGGGTCAAAGTCCTATTCGTACGGCTCTGGTCACCGCACGCGGTGCGCCCGCCCACGAGCGGGTGATTCGCACCCTGCGCGAGTGGGATATAAGACTGGACGAATCGCTGTTTTTAGGCGGGATGGATAAGACCGAGTTTTTGCGCGGTTTCGCGGCAGATATCTTTTTTGACGATCACGAACTGCATTGCAATCGCGCGGCGGGTCATTTGGCTACCGGCCATGTCCCACATGGCGTTGTTAATCGTAAAGATTAAGGTGGGTGAGCAGAAATCATTCTTTTGATAATATAAAAAGTATTTTTAATATTAAAAAATTATATTAAAATCTCTAGCTCGCCACTTTTTATCAAAGGTTACCGCCATGAAACTGCAGCAGCTGCGATACATCTGGGAAGTAGCTAATAACGGTTTAAACGTTTCTGCGGCCGCCGAATCTCTGTTTACCTCGCAGCCCGGCGTCAGCAAGCAGATTCGACTTTTAGAGCATGAATTAGGCGTAGAGATCTTCGCCCGTAATGGCAAACACCTTGCCGAAATTACCACGGTAGGGCAGCAAATTATTGCTATGGCCGGGGATATTCTGCGCCAGACGCAAACCATCAAACAAATGGCTCAAGAGTGCTCGGATGAGACTCAGGGGGCTTTGAGTATCGCCACCACCCATACCCAAGCTCGCTATGCCTTACCGCCAGTGATTCAGTCTTTTCGCCAGGCATACCCAGATGTGAGTTTGCATATGAATCAGGGTTCGCCAGAGCAAATTGCCCAGCTTGCAGATGCGGGCACTGCTGACTTTGCGATCGCGACGGAAGGTATGGAATTGTTCCAGGATCTTGTGATGATGCCTTGCTATAGCTGGAATCGATGTGTGGTGGTGCCCAAGGATCACCCACTGGCGCTGGTCTCGCAGCTGACATTAGAGGATTTGGCGGATCTGCCGATCGTGACCTATGTATTTGGTTTTACCGGGCGTTCGAAGTTGGACGATGCCTTCGGTTCGGCGAATATCACGCCAAACGTGGTCTTTACTGCTACCGATACGGATGTCATCAAAACCTACGTTCGACTTGGTCTGGGGGTGGGTATTATCGCGAGCATGGCGTTCGACGAAGTCCTAGACCAAGATCTTGTGCGCATAGATGCCAGCCATTTGTTCGAACCGAGTGTGGCCTACATCGGTTTTCGGCGTGGCACATTTTTGCGCCGCTACATGCTTAGTTTCATCAAATTGTTTGCGCCACACTTAGATGAATGGATGGTGCAAGACGCGTTGGCGTGTAAGACCCGCAAAGAGCGTGAAGAGTTGTTTGCAAAGATGTCGCTACCGCAAAAATAGCTAACCGTGGGCGATTAGATTCTGGCGATGTAACCCGCACTCCTTGTGGGTAGCACTTTCCCACCACCAGCGTCCTGCGCGCTCGTGCTCGTGGGGGGCGACAGCTCGTGTACATGGCTCGCAGCCAATAGAGATAAAGCCTTGCTCGTGTAGAGGATTGTAGGGCACCTGGCGGGCATGAATGTAATCCCAAACATCGGCTGAGCGCCAATTGGCTAGAGGATTGAATTTTTCCAAATCGCCATTGCGGCCATCAAATACGCCATCCATATGTACTTCGGCGAGCTCGGTTCGGGTCACGCTTTGGTCGATACGTTGACCGGTAATCCAGGCGTCTAGCTGGGCCAGTTTGCTGCGCAACGGGTTTATCTTGCGAACGGCACAACACTCCTCGTGGCCATCATTGCGAAAACTGAAGAGGCCTTTTTGCTGTACTAGTTCCGCGACGTCGTTCGAATCTGGCATAACGATTTTGATCGGTAAGTCGTAGTGGTTTCTTACGGTTTCGATAAAGCGGTAGGTTTGCGGGTGCAAACGTCCGGTGTCGAGGCTGAAAACCTCGCAGCGCTGCTCCAATTGGCTCATCAGGTCGATCAGAATAACGTCCTCAGCACCGCTAAAGGAGATAGCAATGTTATGAGCCGGATGGCGCTCGAACGCCGACTGAATCAATTTAATACTGTTGTTGACGAGTTGCTGTTGGTGCCGGGAGAGAGTGGTCATGACTGTTTGAAAGTGCCTCTGTGTTGATTTGCGCGCAGGTTAACAACGGTTTTGGTGAATAAAAAAGAATCTGTTGCTATATGCTTACACCTTGGACAAAGGTTAAGGACGATTGTGGACGTACTGTGTTTAGATCTCGAAGGGGTATTGGTGCCTGAAGTTTGGCAGGCGGTCGCACGGGCGACTGAGGTCGACGGATTGTTGAAAACAACTCGAGATATTCCGGTCTATGAAGACCTAATGAACTATCGTTTGGAATTGCTTGACGAGCACAACATCACTTTGTCGGATGTCCAAGCGCAAATAGCCAAGCTGCAGCCCCTGCCGGGTGCCTACGAATTTTTACAGTGGGCACGACTGCATTATCAGGTCGCAATTATCTCCGATACCTTCTACGAATTTGCCGCGCCGTTGATGGCACAATTGCAGCAACCGTTCTTGCTTTGTCACAAGCTGGTGGTCGAGCAGGATAGGATTGTCGGATTTAGATTACGCCAGACGGACCCGAAGCGATGTTCGGTAAAGGCTTTTAAATCACTGGATCTTCGTGTCATTGCGGCGGGGGATTCATTCAATGATGTATCAATGTTGGAAGAAGCTGATCGGGGAATCTTTTTTCAGGCACCGGACAATGTGCGAGAAATATATCCCCAGTACCCGCTGGCCAATGATTACGCAGAATTACAGGCGTTGATCACCGCGCCTTAATCCATTGATTTAATTTCGACGACTGGTTATCTCCGCAACCGGCTGGTTCAAGGTAGAATGACCGTTGCTGAAATCCAAATACAGGAACAAATTATGAGTCAGGGAGCGAAATTTCGTGCGGCTTATACGAACGAATCGCCGTTACAGATTCCAGGCACCATCAACGCATATACGGCGCTTATGGCCGAGCAAGTAGGCTATAAAGCGATTTACTTGTCGGGCGGCGGAGTCGCCAATGCATCGTACGGGCTGCCGGATTTGGGAATGACCTCGCTCAATGACGTATTGGAGGACGTGCGCCGCATTACCGCTGCCACTGAAGTGCCATTGCTGGTAGACATTGATACTGGCTGGGGTGGTGCGTTCAATATTGCGCGGACGATTCGGGATATGACTGCTGCGGGTGCGGCTGCTGTGCATATTGAAGATCAGGTTGCGCAAAAGCGTTGTGGCCACCGTCCTAATAAAGCAATTGTATCGATTGCCGAAATGGTCGATCGCATTAAAGCAGCCGTGGATGCGAAGACCGATGCGGACTTTGTGGTTATGGCGCGCACCGACGCGCTATCAGTAGATGGTTTTAGTGCCGCAGTAGATCGCGCTGGCGCGTTTGCTGAGGCGGGGGCTGATGCGATTTTTGCAGAGGCCATGACCGAGATTGATATGTATCGATCCATTGTAAGTGCAGCAGGTATACCAGTGCTGGCCAATCTTACTGAGTTTGGTCAAACGCCCCTTTATACCACTGAAGAACTGGCTGGAGTGGATATTGCCATGGCGCTCTACCCCTTATCGGCGTTTCGTGCCATGAATAAAGCGGCACTCAACGTGTATAAAGAAATTCGTGAACAAGGGACCCAAGCTGCGGTTGTAGATACGATGCAAACGCGCATGGAACTGTATGATTTTCTTGGCTACCACGAATACGAAAAAAAGCTCGACCAGTTGTTTGCAGAACAAGCAGGCTAGGTTACGCATTGACGAAAACAGGCAAGCTCGGCTGCTGTGCTGAGCGAATGGGAGGAAACTAATGGTTGATAAAAAACTTGGTGGCGCAGGTTTGCGTGGGCAAAGCGCGGGCAGCACAGCGTTGTGTACTGTCGGAGTATCCGGTACGGGCCTAACCTATCGCGGCTACGACATTACAGATTTGGCAGAAAACACCTGTTTTGAGGAAGTGGCGTATTTGATTTTCCATGGTCATTTGCCGAGTCAGCAGGAGTTGGATGCTTATCGCAATGTGCTTATGGCAAACAGAGAGTTACCGTCGACCCTGTTGGAGGTGCTCGAGCGTATTCCTGCCAGCGCCCACCCCATGGATGTCATGCGCACGGGCTGCTCCATGTTGGGCAACCTAGAGCCCGAGGGTGATTTTGAGAACCAGCAACGTACTGCAGATCGATTGTTAGGAGCGCTGCCGGGTATCATCAATTATTGGTATCGCTTTAGTCACGACGGTGTGCGCATAGATACCGCAACTGACGAACCGTCTTTAGCCGCGCACTTTTTACGCACCCTGAGTGGCGAGTCACCCAATGAGTTGCATCAGCAGGTAATGGATACGTCGCTGATTCTTTATGCTGAGCACGAATTTAATGCTTCGACCTTTACTGCACGCGTATGCGCGTCGACCCTTTCAGATATGCATTCATGCGTAACGGGCGCCATTGGTTCGCTGCGCGGGCCGCTGCACGGCGGTGCGAACGAAGCAGCTATGGAGCTAATTGAGAAGTTCGCCACGCCGGATGCGGCCACCGAAGGCGTGCGCGGCATGTTAGAGCGCAAAGACAAGATAATGGGCTTTGGCCATGCCATCTATCGCACCAGCGATCCGCGTAATGTGATCATTAAGCAGTGGGCAGAAAAGCTTGCTGATGATGTTGGTGATAAGATTCTGTATCCGGTGTCCTGTGCCATTGAGAAGTTGATGTGGGACGAAAAGGAACTGTTTGCGAATGCAGACTTTTTCCATGCTTCGGCCTACAACTCCATGGGCATTCCTACGAAGCTGTTCACGCCGATATTCGTCTGTTCAAGAGTCGCTGGTTGGACTGCACACGTGATGGAACAACGGGAAAATAACCGGATTATTCGTCCTAGCGCAGACTATGTAGGTCCAGAGCCGCGTAAGGTTGAACCGATCGCAGAACGCTAGGCTATAGCGGGTACGCGAACAGCGCCTTCCATAAGGATTCTGGCGCTGCGGCTCATGCTGGCCTGGCGGATGGTCCACCCGTCGCTGGTTTGCTCGGCGATTGCTCCTACGCCAAGGGTGCCGGATGGATGCCCGAAGACAACATGGTCGCGATCGCCACCGCCGGCCGCCAGATTGACTAAGGTACCAGGAATAGCTGCAGCGGCGCCGATGGCCACTGCTGCTGTTCCCATCATTGCATGATGCAACTTGCCCATGGAAAGGGCGCGCACCAGTAAATCAATATCTTGCTCTTGGACTGCTTTGCCGCTGGAAGCGGTATAGCTTTTGGCGCGACTTACAAAGGCTACCTTGGGGGTGTGTTGGCGTGCTGCAGCTTCTTCAGCGGTGTCGATCAAGCCCATAGCCAGCGCCCCTGCGGTTCTGATTTTTTCAAACCGCGCCAGTGCCTCACTATCAGCGTTGATATCCGCCTGCAATTCCGTGCCGTTGTAGTCTAGGGCGTCGGCATTGATGAAAATGGTTGGAATGCCGGCATTGATCATGCTTGCATCAAATTCGCCGATACCAGGAACATGCAACGTGTCGACTACATTGCCAGTGGGAAAGAGGGCTTCATTTTGGGTGTCGACGGGTTGCATAAAGTCCAAGCGTACTTCTGCCGCCGGAAAGGTCACGCCGTCCAATTCGAAATCGCCGGTTTCCTGCACCCGACCGCCGCTGATTGGCACATGGGCGACAATGGTTTTATGAATGTTGGCCTGCCATATGCGAATTTCTGCAATGCCATTGGTGGGGATACGTGCAGGATCCACTAGCCCTTGCTCTATCGCGAAAGGGCCAACCGCGGCCGACAGATTGCCGCAGTTGCCGCTCCAGTCGACAAAATCCTGGTCTATTGCCACCTGGCCAAACAGATAGTCAACGTCATGATCAGGCTTCTCGCTGGCTTGAACGATAACGGTTTTACTGGTGCTAGACGTGGCGCCGCCCATACCGTCGATCTGTTTTTCGTAAGGATCAGGGCTACCAATAACCCGTTGCAGCAGAGCATCCCTGGCCGCGCCCGGCTGTTTTGCCGCATTTGGCAGGTCGGCGTGGTTAAAAAATAACCCCTTACTTGTGCCGCCTCGCATATAGGTAGCAGGAACAGAAATCTGTGGGGCAAAAAATGCGGTGTTGCTCATGACAGCGGTTTATCCTCTTATGCGTGTTATTCAGCTAGATTTAGCTTGCAAGAAATCTTCAGCAAAGCGCTGTAATACACCGCCAGCGCTGTAAATAGAGACCTCCTCTGCGGTATCTAGGCGGCAGCGCACAGGAATAGTCACGGTGCTGTCGTCGGCTCGGGTCATTATTAATTCAAGTTCAGCTCCAGGACTCACAGTACCTAAAACATCAAAGCGCTCACTGCCATCAATAGCGTAAGTTTTACGGTCGTTACCCGGCATAAATTCCAGTGGTAGAACGCCCATGCCAACCAAATTAGTTCTGTGTATGCGTTCAAAACCTTCGGCCACGATAGCTTCCACGCCGGCTAGTCGAACGCCCTTGGCTGCCCAATCGCGGGAGGAGCCTTGGCCATAGTCTTTACCAGCAACAATGATCAGTGGTTGGGCTCTTTGCATATAGGTCTCGATCGCCTCCCACATGCGTACTACCTCACCTTCGGGCTCTATGCGGGCCAATGAGCCTTGTTGGACCTCACCGTTTTGCTGGACCATCTCGTTAAGCAATTTGGGATTCGCGAACGTCGCGCGTTGGGCTGTTAGATGATCCCCGCGATGAGTTGCATAAGAGTTAAAATCCTCCTCTGGCAAGCCCATTTTATGCAGGTATTCGCCTGCCGCACTGTCGCGCAGGATCGCGTTAGATGGTGATAAATGGTCGGTAGTGATGTTGTCGCCCAATACTGCCAACGGCCGCATGCCACTCAGGTTGCGCTCGCCGGCTAACGCGCCCTCCCAATAGGGCGGGCGACGAATATAGGTGCTCTGCTCGCGCCACTCATACAGCGGATCTGTGTGCTCGGTAACATCTTTGAGCGAGACAAACATGGGGTCGTAGACCGCGCTGAATTGCTCCGGTTTTACCGCTTGCTCGACGATGGCATCTATCTCTGCGTCGCTGGGCCAAATATCGGCTAGGCGTACCGGTTGGCCCTCGGCATCCAAGCCAAGAATGTCCTGCTCTATATCAAAGCGAATGGTGCCGGCGATTGCATAGGCAACAACCAGAGGCGGCGAAGCTAGAAAGGCCTGCTTGGCGTGTGGGTGGATTCGCCCGTCGAAGTTTCGATTGCCGGAAAGCACTGCCGTAGCGTAGAGATCACGTGCGATTATCTCGTCTTGTATCTTTGGATCTAGTGCGCCACTCATGCCGTTGCAGGTGGTGCAGGCGAAGGCGACGATGCCAAAGCCAAGCTGTTCTAACTCGCCGAGTAGGTTCGCCTCTTCGAGATACAGTTGTACGGCTTTAGAGCCCGGCGCCAAGGAGGATTTGACCCAGGGCTTGCGGGTCAGGCCCCGGGCATTGGCATTGCGTGCCAGCAGTGCTGCTGCGATAACGTTGCGTGGATTGCTGGTATTTGTGCAACTGGTGATTGCTGCAATGATTACCGCGCCATCGGGCATTTCGCCCTCATTGGTATCTACGGTGCCACTGATACCCTGAGCTGATAGGTCGCTGGTTGCCACTCGGCGGTGAGGATTCGAGGGTCCCGCGATGTTGCGACAGACTGTTGAAAGATCAAACTGCAACACTCGTTCGTAATCTGCTTCGGCCATAGCGTCTGCCCACAGGCCTGCGGTCTTGGCGTAGTGTTCGACCAACTGAACTTGCTGCTCCTCGCGCCCAGTCAAGCGCAAGTAGTCCAAAGTATGCTGGTCGATGTAAAACATGGCCGCGGTAGCGCCAAATTCTGGGGTCATATTGGAAATCGTTGCGCGATCCCCAAGGGTCAGGGCAGCCGCGCCTGGGCCAAAAAATTCTAAGTAGGTCGAGACCACCCGCTGCGCGCGCAGAAATTCAGTTATGGCAAGTACGATATCGGTGGCGGTTATGCCCGGTTGCCGTTCACCGACGAGTTCCACACCAACGATGTCGGGCAGTCGCATATAGGAAGCTCTTCCGAGCATCACGCTCTCGGCCTCTAGCCCACCTACACCAATAGCGATGACGCCCAGTGCGTCCACATGGGGGGTATGACTGTCGGTGCCCACTAGAGTATCCGGGAAAGCAATACCATCTTGGGCATGCACAACCGGTGACATACGTTCTAGATTGATCTGGTGCATGATGCCGTTCCCTGGCGGAATTACATCGACGTTTTTGAACGCAGTTTTGGTCCAGTTGATAAAATGGAAGCGGTCATCGTTGCGGCGATCTTCAATGGCTCTGTTTTTTTCGAATGCATCTTGCTCGAAGCCCGCGTGTTCTACGGCTAATGAGTGGTCAACGATCAACTGGGTGGGCACCACTGGATTTACTTTGGCTGGATCACCGCCTTTTGCTGCTATGGCGTCGCGCAGCCCAGCGAGGTCTACCAGCGCGGTCTGCCCGAGAATGTCGTGACAGACCACACGTGCCGGATACCAGGGAAAATCCAGATCGCGTTTGCGTTCAATGAGCTGCCGCAATGCGGCATTAAGTTGCTCAGGTTCACAGCGCCGCACTAGATTTTCCGCCAGGACCTTCGAGGTGTAGGGAAGCCGCGCATAGGCGCCATCCTCTAGGCTGTTAACTGCTGCCTGTGCGTCGAAATAATCGAGACCGCTGTCGCCAAGTGGTTTGCGATAGTCTGTATTCATAATTCCGTCCTGATCCCTGATTAAGCGAGATGGCAGTGCATACCAATATGGGGTATGCCGGCCTCGATAAATGTCTCACCATTGCTGATGAATCCGTGCCGCGCATAGAACTCCGCAGCGTCTGTTTGTGCATGTAAAAAAACGGCTTTGCTGCCGCTGTGTCGGGCGCACTGCAGGATATGCTGCAGTATCGCGGACCCGATACCAGTCTGGCGCAAGGCTGCTTGCACTGCCATGCGGCCAATCTGCCCCTCTGGGGTTAAACGGCCGCACCCAATAACGGCATTGTCGCTGTTCATCGCCACAAAGTGTCGGCAGTACGGGTCGTTGGGGTCCTGTTCATCGTCTGCTGCGATACCTTGTTCACCTACGAATACCGCAAACCGTAGCGCCATGAGTTGCTGCTGGTGCGTAGCCCAGGAGACCTCGGTTACCGAATATTCTGCGCCCATTATTAGCGATACGATTTGCGCGTAAGCTCAGTTGCCATACCAATATAAAGCTCTGGTGTCAGATCGCATAGTTCCTGCACCGCAGATTCGGGTAGCTCCAGTTCCGTCAGGAGTTGCGAAAATAATTCTGCTGAAAGACGTCTGCCGCGAGTCGCGGCCTTCAATTTTTCATAAGGCTCGGCGATTCCGTGCTTGCGCATTACTGTTTGCACTGGCTCTGCTAGAACCTCCCAGCTTTGTGCCAGATCTTCGGCAATCACCTCGGCGTTGACCTCAAGTCGTGACAGACCCTTCACGGTTGCCTGATAGGCAATACTGCAGTGCCCTAAACAAGCGCCAATATTTCGCAGTACGGTAGAGTCGGAAAGATCCCGCTGCCAGCGTGAGACGGGCAGTTTGTCAGCCATATGCGCAAGCATGGCATTGGCCATGCCCACATTGCCCTCGGAGTTTTCAAAGTCTATCGGATTGATTTTATGTGGCATTGTCGAGGATCCGGTTTCGCCTTCGACTTTGCGTTGTTTGAAATAATCATTGGAGATATATGCCCAAATGTCGCGGTCAAAATCCAACAGCACCTGATTAAAGCGCATAAGACAATGAAATAGCTCTGCGATGTAGTCGTGGGGTTCTATTTGGGTGGTCCAGGGATTGTTTGTAAGCCCGATCGAAGCGATGAAATCCGCCGACACAGTTGGCCAATCAATATCCGGATAAGCACTCAAGTGGGCATTAAAGTTGCCCACAGCGCCATTGAACTTACCCAAGATTTCGATCTTGGCTAATTGATTACGCTGGCGTTGCAGGCGCACCGCAACGTTCTTCATCTCCTTGCCGAGGGTAGTTGGTGACGCAGTTTGCCCATGTGTGCGGGACAGCATGGGTCGTTCTGCTTGACTCAAAGCGAGGCTGTCAATCGCGGCAATGAGTGCGTCCATTTGTGGCAACAGCACGGAGCCGACGGCTGTTTTTATCATCAAACCGTAAGCCGTATTGTTGATGTCTTCGGACGTGCAGGCGAAATGAATCCATTCGCTAATCGGCTGCAGCGTTGGGCGCTCGCTGAAACGTTCCTTCACATAATATTCCACGGCTTTAACATCATGATTGGTCGTTGCCTCGAAGTGTTTAATGCGCAATGCCGCCGCCTCGTCAAATTGGGTAGCGACCGCATCGATGAATTCGCGATCTTCAGCGTTAAGCGTTGCAAGCTCCGGCACCCCGGGAAGATCGCTGAGAAATTGTACCCAGCGACACTCGACCTGGGTGCGAAATTTCATTAGCCCCAGTTCACTGCAGATATGCGCAAGTGGTTCGACCTTGCTGTGATATCGACCATCAATGGCAGAAATGGCGTTAATGTGACTCGATTCAGACATAGGTCGTAGGCTCCGAAAAAGGCGTTGTAGTTTGTGGGCGCGGGCAAAGGTCAATACAGCCTCCGCCCAGCAGTTGTTCATTGTCGTAGAAAGCTATGTACTGTCCTTCTGCTACCGCCCGTTGCGGTTCGTCAAAATGCACCAACAGGCGATTATTACAGGCGCGTTCCACCCGACAGTGCTGATCCTGTTGTCGGTAACGGACTTTCGCCTGACAACGTAAGGGCAGGGCAATATCTTCAAGCCAATTGACATCAACTGCATGTAGCCACCCGCTGTGTAAAGCGCGTTCGTCCTGTGTCACCTCAAGGCGATTGTCTCTTTGGTGCTTGGCGGCGACATACCAGGGCGATTCAGGTCTACCGGCTTTGCCGCCGATATTGATGCCCTGACGCTGGCCAATAGTGTAGTAGTGAAGGCCGCGGTGAGTGCCCAAAATCCGACCCTCAGGATCGGTAATCGGACCGGGCTGATCCGTTATATAGGTGCGTAAAAAGTCGGCGAAGCGGCGTTCACCGATAAAACAGATGCCGGTACTGTCTTTCTTGCGGTGATTTTTTAATCCCAGATCGGTAGCAAGTTTGCGCACGTCAGATTTGAGCCAGTCACCGAGCGGGAACAAGCATTTCTCTAACTGTGGTTTGGGCACAGCCTGCAAAAAGTAGGTTTGATCCTTATTGGCATCAATACCTTTTTCGATAATAACGCGCTCCGGCTGATCAATGCGTTTTACATAGTGGCCTGTGGCTATGAAGTCAGCGCCAAGGGTCTGCGCGTAGTCGACGAATTGGCGAAACTTAATTTCGCGATTGCATAGAATGTCGGGGTTCGGTGTTCTAAGCCGGCGATACTCGGTAAGGAAATGTTCAAAGACATTATCCCAATATTCGGCGGCGAAATTGGCGCAATGCAACGGTATATTAAGTGCGTCGCAAGTTGCTTGGGCATCGGCTAAGTCGGCAACTGCCGTACAATATTCGGTGCCATCGTCCTCGTCCCAATTTTTCATGAACAAGCCTGCAACAGCATAGCCCTGCTGTTTGAGCAGATAGGCGGCCACAGAAGAGTCAACACCGCCGGACATGCCGACGATGACGGAGATACTGGATAGGTCTTTTTGATGATTTGCAGCGCTGTGCATTTCGGCAATATTGAACCGGCAATAACAAGAGTGGAATTTTACAACACTCAGTCGAGCGGGTCAGTCTAAGATTGGGTCGCGTGATACAGTGGAGCAAATTGGGAAACAATCATGACCACACAATTAAGTCACATTAATGCGGCTGGCGAAGCCAATATGGTGGATGTAGGCGATAAAGACCTGAGTCAGCGGGTTGCTGTTGCCGCGGGAGTGTTAGTTATGCAAGAGGCTACTATGGCCGCCATAAAGGGCAATCAGTTGGCCAAAGGCGAGGTGCTCGCAGTGGCCCGCATTGCTGGCATACAGGCGGCTAAACGCTGCGCAGATTTGATTCCGCTATGTCATCCGCTAGCGTTAACCAAGGTGCAAATTGAGTTCGCTGAATTATCCGATACCGAGCTAGAAGTGCGTGCTCTTTGCAAGGTTACCGGTCAAACCGGTGTGGAGATGGAAGCGTTGAGCGCGGTCAGCGTGGCAGCTCTTACGGTTTATGACATGTGTAAAGCAATAGACAAAGGTATGAGCATTGAAAATATTCGGCTGTTGGAGAAAACCGGCGGTAAGAGTGGTTCGTGGTTGCGCGATGAGCAAAACTCAAACACTGTTGGGGGTACGATAACGTAATCATGGTGAGCGTTAAATTTTTCGCCCAACTAAGGGAAGTGACGGGAACTGAGGGTTTGCAAATCAATGCAGCGGACCTCAATGGCGTGTTTGTGGAGCTTGCCAAGCAGTATCCGGAGGATGTAATTGCGCAACTGCGTGGGGACAACGTACGCGTTGCCATAAACCAAGAACTGGTAAACGGTAATCCAGCCCTAGTTGCGGGTGATGAAGTGGCATTGTTGCCGCCGGTTACCGGAGGCTGAGATGGATTCGAGAGTTCAGATTCAAGTTGCAGAGTTTGATGTCGCCAGCATTTACCAGGAAGTGCGCGAAGAATCTGCAGGGCAGGCGGGTGCCATTGTTACTTTTGTTGGCCTGGTGCGAGACCGAAATGAAATCGCCGGTGATGGTGCAGCGGTCGATACGCTGACATTAGAGCATTATCCAGGGATGACAGAGCGCAGTATTGCGGTGATTTTAGAGCAGGCACAAAGTCGCTGGCCCGTGCCTTGGATCCGGGTTGTGCACCGCGTTGGCGAACTAACACCGAGCGAGCAAATAGTCCTAGTTATGGTGGGTTCAGCCCACCGAGAGGCGGCGTTTGCCGCTGCAGAGTTTATTATGGATTACCTTAAGACCGATGCGGTGCTGTGGAAGCGCGAGCGCACTGGCCTGGGACAAACCTGGCTGAAGTCCACAGCACAAGATGCCGTTCGAGCAGAGAAATGGCGGCAACCAGGCTCGTAGAGTGGTGCGGTAGCACTTCGCTGGTGATGTTGGAAGTTGCAGAGCGGGGTTGGGAGCTTTATATTTCACGGCTTCTGCGGAAGGGGGGCTTTCGCCGGATTCAAAGTGCAAACACCCACCGTGTTAACGAGTGGGCGGCGTATTTGCCAAGCAATTCCACTACAAGGACAGCTTATTTATGAGCGATCAGCAAAAGATCATTTATACGGAAACAGACGAAGCCCCTCGATTAGCAACCTTTTCATTGTTGCCCATTATCAAGGCATTCACAGATGCGGCAGGTGTGCAGGTAGAAACCCGTGATATTTCCTTGGCGGGGCGAATTTTGGCCACCTTCCCAGAGCGCTTATCAGACACGCAACGGATCCCTGATGATCTGGCAGAGCTGGGTCGACTGACCCAAGAACCGGGCGCCAATATCATTAAGCTGCCTAATATCAGTGCCTCGAATCCGCAAATGCATGCAGCGATTAAGGAGTTACAGGGTCAAGGATATGATCTGCCAGATTATCCAGAAGAACCGGCCAACGATGCTGAACAAGATATCAAAGCGCGCTACGACAGCGTAAAAGGTAGCGCCGTGAACCCGGTATTGCGCGAGGGTAATTCCGATCGTCGCGCGCCGACATCGGTGAAAATGTTCGCGAAAAAGCATCCACACTCTATGGGCGCCTGGGCGAGTGATTCAAAGTCCCATGTTTCGCATATGCAAGATGGTGACTTCTACAGCTCAGAGCAATCGACAACAATGGCTGCTGACGACACGTTAAGTGTGGTGTTCCGGGCTGAGGATGGTACAACCGAGTCTTTGGCTGCTGGTGTCGCAGTTACCGCCGGTGAGGTGGTTGACGCGGCTACACTGAACAAGCAAAAGCTGTGTGAATTTTTCCAACAACAGATTGCTGATACCCAAGACGGAGTGCTGTTTTCCCTGCATCTTAAAGCCACGATGATGAAAGTTTCGGATCCCATCATATTCGGGCATGCGGTCAGGGCGTATTACCAAGCCGCATTTGCCGCACATAAAGACCTATTCTCTGAGTTGGGTGTAGATGCAAATAATGGCATCGGCGACGCCTATGAGAAGATTCAAAGTCTGCCCGCTGAGCAGTGTGAGCGTATTCGCGCCGACCTAGATGCTTGTTTAGCAGACGGCCCAGACATGGCCATGGTGAATTCCGATAAGGGCATTACAAATCTGCATATCCCTAGCGACATTATCATCGATGCGTCGATGCCCGCGGCGATTCGCGAGTCCGGCAAGATGTGGGGGCCTGATGGCGATCTGCATGACATGAAGGCGGTTATTCCAGACCGTTGCTATGCCGGCGTTTATGCAGCTGTGATAGATGACTGCAAGCGCTTTGGTGCTTTTGATCCGACCACGCTCGGGTCGGTGCCCAATGTAGGGCTGATGGCGCAGAAAGCCGAAGAGTACGGTTCTCATGACACGACTTTTGAAGCCCCAGGCGCGGGAACCATCGCGGTGGTTAACAGCGATGGCAGTGTGCTTATGGAACATACGGTTGCAGAAGGCGACATCTGGCGTTTGTGCAGAGTGAAAGATGAGCCAATTCGCGATTGGGTGAAGCTCGCTGTTACCCGTGCTCGGATTACCGGTGCACCCATAGTATTTTGGCTTGATGCGGAGCGCGCTCATGACGCTGAGTTGATCAAGAAAGTGCAAGCGTATTTACCAGATCATGATCTAACCGGTGTAGATTACAGTGTTCTAGCGCCGACCGAGGCAACCAAATTCTCGTTGCAACGCATGCGTCAAGGTGACGATACGATATCGGTTACGGGCAATGTGCTACGCGATTATCTGACGGATCTTTTCCCGATTATGGAGCTTGGGACCAGTGCCAAAATGCTGTCGGTAGTACCACTTATAAACGGTGGGGGTTTGTTTGAAACCGGCGCGGGTGGCTCAGCACCTAAGCATGTGCAGCAATTTGAGGCAGAGGGCCATCTGCGTTGGGATAGCCTGGGCGAATTTCTTGCTTTGGCAGCATCTCTCGAACATCTGGCGCACACCTATAATAATTCGGCGGCGCAACTTCTTGCTTCTACTTTGGATGAAGCGATAGCTAAATTCTTAGAAAGCAATAAATCGCCGTCACGCAAAGTGAATGAGATAGATAATCGAGGCAGCCATTTTTACCTAGCGATGTACTGGGCTGAAGCCATGGCCGCGCAGCAAGAGGATCCAGATTTGAGCGAGCGCTTTGCCCGTATGCATGCGCAGCTGCAAGACAACGATGCGGCTATTGGTGATGAACTAATCGCTGCGCAGGGAGCTGCAGTAGATGTGGGTGGTTATTATGCCCCGGATGGCGAGCGGGCGAGCCTGGCTATGCGGCCATCGGCAACCTTCAATCAGATCCTGTCGTCTCTGTAGAAGCTATCTACACATTTTTAGTAGATCCAGGACCAACTATTATCGCTAGAGTATGTTTGGCAAAGGGCTGGATTGCTCTTATTCTTTTAAGAGGGTCTAAAGAGACTTGTTTTCAACAGCAGCGCAGGGCAGCTCGCATACAGTAGTGTCGATCGGTGCCGTGTTGGCTGTTGCTTCCTCAGTGGCCTGCAAGCGGCGGATGTTTTTCGCTTGCAGCCCTTTGTCGCTTTGCTCAATGTCGAACTCTACGGCTTCACCATCTACTAAGGTTTTGTATCCGGGCATGCTGATTGCAGAATAGTGGGCAAATAACTCCTGAGGATTTTCCTCTGTGATAATGAAGCCGTAGCCCTTCGCGCTATTAAACCACTTAACTGAACCCTTAGACATGTATATCCTCCAAACGAATGCAAACTGTGTTGCATAAGTGGCGCGGAGTCAAGCAGCTGTTGCCGGCGTAATGCTGAGGTGGCTGTCTGTATTTTTCGTCCGGAAATGTTGCCTAAGTAGAATGCGTACTGCACACAAATTACACGCTATGATTGTTACTCTTTGCGCAGACAATGGACGAAGATTAGACGTGGACATAAATCACAAGTCAGCAGGGTTGATTCGCCGAGCCAGCGCTGGCGATGATGACTTAGAAGGTGAACGCGACCTTGGAACCATCGCCGAGGTCGCCGAGCCGGAGTTAAAACGGCCGCCGATGTACAAGGTGATTCTGTTAAACGACGACTACACGCCGATGGAGTTCGTTGTGCATATCTTGGAGAGTTTTTTCGCTATGAACCGGGAAAAGGCCACGCAAATAATGCTCGTAGTCCATTCTGAGGGCTCTGCGGTCGTTGGGATTTTCCCCCGGGACATTGCGGAAACTAAATCAGAACAGGTCAACAATTACGCGCAAGAGAATAATCATCCATTGATGTCGACTGTTGAAATAACAGATTGAAAATTCATGTCCAGGACACATTGTTTAAACATTCGAGCAAACAGTCACTGCTAGAGTAATGTTGAAAGGTCATGGTAGGGCCAAATAATAACCATAGTGCAGACTTGACCGTGATATCGGAGAGATCAAACTATTCAAACAATGGGCGGTAAAGCCCAATTAACGACGAGTAAAACATGCTGAGCAAAGACCTAGAAAAATCACTGAATGGCGTCGCCCAGGAAGCAAGCATCAAGCGTCATGAGTTTGTAACTGTGGAGCACCTGTTGCTAGCGCTGCTCGCCAATGATCAGGCCGTAAATGTACTGGTCAATGTTGGTGCGGATGTCGATGCACTGCGTACTGAAGTTGAGAAATACATCGACGATACGACGCCAACGCTGGAAACCGGCGATGATGAACGTGGTACGCAGACGACTTTGGGTTTTCAACGTGTGGTATCTCGAGCGTTATTCCATGTCCAATCATCTGGGCGTAAAGAAGTTACAGGCGCGAATGTCTTAGTAGCGATCTTTAGTGAGCAAGAGAGTCAGGCTGTATATCTCTTGAAATCCCAAGGGGTATCGCGCATTGATGTGGTGAATTATATCTCCCATGGCATCAGTAAGATCGAAGATTCCGGTGACGATGAAGAAGATGCCGAAGTAAGTGGCACCGAAGACGGCGAAGGGGAGCAGCGCTCAAGTGCGCTGGATTCTTTTGCAACGAATCTCAATGAAGAAGCAAAAGCTGGTCGAATCGATCCTTTGGTGGGTCGTGACGAAGAGGTTGAACGAGCGATCCAAATTCTCTGTCGACGGCGCAAAAATAATCCACTGCTTGTTGGTGAATCAGGGGTCGGCAAAACTGCAATAGCGGAGGGACTGGCAAAGCGTATCGTTGATGCTCAGGTGCCGGAAGTTGTCGCTGACAGCACGATT
The DNA here is from genome assembly GCA_913050035.1 of uncultured Gammaproteobacteria bacterium. Classification (GTDB taxonomy): domain Bacteria; phylum Pseudomonadota; class Gammaproteobacteria; order Pseudomonadales; family Azotimanducaceae; genus UBA4421. The sequence continues at coordinate 21,787 of CAJXAC010000034.1, forward strand.
TATGCCCTAGATTTAGGCGCCTTGGTGGCCGGCACCAAATATCGCGGAGACTTTGAGAAGCGTTTCAAAGCAGTGTTGGGCGAGCTGAAGAAGCAAGAGGGTTCAATTCTCTTTATCGACGAAATTCATACCATTATCGGTGCTGGCGCGGCGTCTGGTGGGGTCATGGATGCCTCTAATTTACTCAAGCCGCTGCTGACTTCAGGGCAGTTACGTTGTATGGGTTCCACAACCTATCAAGAGTTCCGCGGCATCTTCGATAAGGACCGTGCCTTGTCCCGGCGCTTTCAAAAGATCGATGTCATCGAACCAGACGTCGACGACACTTATCGAATTCTCAAGGGCCTGAAAAGTCGCTTCGAGGATCACTACAACCTTCGTTATACGGACAAGGCTTTGCGCACCGCGTCGGAATTGGCGGCCCGATACATTAATGACCGGTTTATGCCGGATAAAGCCATTGATGTAATTGACGAGGCGGGAGCTGCACAGCAGTTGCAACCGCCAAGTCGACGCAAGAAGAGCATTGGGGTTACGGATGTGGAGCAAGTAGTCGCGAAGATCGCGCGGATTCCGTCCAGTCAAGTCACAGCATCTGATAAAGCTTCCCTGCGCGATCTGGACACTAACTTGAAGATGGCGGTGTTCGGTCAAAATGAAGCGATCGAGCAGCTCGCTACAGCCATTAAACTGTCCAGAGCGGGCTTAAAAAGCGGCGAAAAACCCATTGGTTCGTTTCTATTTGCTGGCCCCACAGGGGTTGGTAAGACGGAAGTGTGCAAGCAACTTGCGCATACCATGGGCGTTGAGTTGCTGCGTTACGACATGTCGGAATATATGGAGCGGCATACGGTATCGCGACTTATCGGAGCACCACCAGGGTATGTGGGTTTTGATCAGGGAGGTTTGTTAACCGAGGCGGTAACTAAGCATCCGCACAGTATTGTGTTGTTAGATGAGATCGAAAAGGCCCACCCTGAGGTGTTCAATTTGCTCCTGCAGGTAATGGATCATGGCACGCTTACCGATAACAACGGTCGCAAAGCCGATTTTCGTAACGTCGTATTGGTGATGACCACGAACGCCGGGGCGCAAGAAATGAATCGCGCGTCGATTGGGTTCGCTGAGCAAGATAATTCAACGGATGGCATGGAAGTCATCAAGCGTATGTTTACGCCTGAATTCCGCAACCGCCTAGATGCGATTGTGCAATTCAGTGCGCTGAGCATAGAGGTAGTTAAGACCGTCGTGGATAAGTTCCTTACCGAACTGCAGGCGCAGTTGGACGAGAAACGCGTAACCTTAGAAGTCGACGATGCTGCCCGGGAGTGGTTGGCGCGTGAGGGTTATGATGAAAAAATGGGCGCTCGCCCGATGCAGCGCTTGATACAAGAAAAGATTAAACGCCAATTGGCTGAGGATCTTTTGTTCGGTGACCTATCCAGTGGCGGCGGCATCGTGCGCGTTAGCGTAGCCGACGGAGAGCTATCAGTAGAGGTCGATTCGCCAGTGGAAGCCTAGGGCGTCGATGACGCGCTAAGCTTTACTGGAGGAGTTTAGTTTCTAAAGGTGATACGTCCCTTTGAGAGATCGTAGGGCGTGAGTTCAACCTTGACCTGGTCACCAGTAAGAATACGAATGTAGTTCTTGCGCATTTTTCCGGAGATGTGAGCGGTTACGGTGTGACCGTTCTCAAGTTCAACCCGAAACATTGTATTAGGTAAGGTGTCGACGACAGTGCCGTCCATCTCAATTTGTTCTTCTTTTGGCATTCAAAGTTAAGCTGTATTTTTGAAGGGGCGCATTGTGCCGTATCGGATACGCAAATAGAAGTGTGACTATCGTTAATCCAAACGGGTCCATTGATTGTTTTGGAATAACTCTGCGGGGCGAAAATTAGTCTTGTAGGCCATCTTCGCGCAGTCCTGAACCCAATAGCCAAGATAAAGATAGGGCAGGCCCAGTGATCGGCAGACCTCGATCTGCTGCAGTATGCTCAGTACGCCCAAGCTTCGGCGCTCCTCGTCAGGCTCGAAAAAGGTATAAATCGCGGATAAGCCGTTGGGTTGCTGGTCTGTTACTGCCACGCTCAGAAGCCTTTGTCCCTGATATAGACAGACGAAAAAGCTCGCTGACCAAGGACTTAGAAGAAACGAGCGAAATTGGTCTTCGCTAGCAGGATACATGTCGCCATCCGCGTGGCGCAGGCTGATATAGCGCGCATATAGGTTGTAGTGTCTGCGGCTAAAGCGGGCATCCTCAATCTCTAGACGCAGATCTTGGTTATTTTTTATTACCCGACGCTGGGTGCGTCGCGGTTGAAACGCGTCGACCGGGATTCTTGTTGCTACACAGGCATTACAATGATTGCAGCGGGGTTGATACAGATGGCTGCCGCTGCGACGAAAGCCACGATCGGTCAGAGTTTGATAGAGGTCCGAACTGATAATACGCCGCGGATCAACGAATAATGTTTGGGCATCATTGCGCGGCAGATACGAGCAGGGGTGCGGCGGCGTGAGGAAAAATTGAATCTGCTCCCGATGATCGTCTTGCATTATTGACCTTTATCGCTCGTTATCAGCGCTTGCTGTTGCTGCTGGCCGCCACGTCCAGTGCCCAATTTTAGTCGGTTTGTCGCGGTTAGTCCGCAGTCGCGCTAAAAATTCCGTTCGTGCCATTGGGTGTACGCCTAAAGTCTCAAGATGCGGGTTCATCATTTGGCAATCGATAAGGCTGTAGTGCTCTGCCAGCAGATGCTGCTGAAGGTGGTAGAACGCAACTTTAGACGCATCCGGCGAGTGGCTGAACATGGATTCGCCGAAAAACATGCGGCCAAGGGCGATGCCATATAAGCCGCCGACGAGTTTATCGTCCAGCCAGACCTCAATGCTGTGCGCCACACCTTGTTGGAACAGCTCAAGATATGCTGACTGCATGCGCTGGGTTATCCAGGTTCCACTCTGATCATTTCGCGGGGCATTAGCGCAGCACTCAATTACTTTATCGAAGTTTTCATCTGCGGTTATCCGAAACGGAGCATTGCGAATGCGCTTGCGTAGACTGCGGGTTATGCGCATCTGGCCTGGCTCTAAGACACCGCGGGTTTTAGGACTCCACCAGTAAATGGGTTCGTCGTCGCTGTTAAACCAGGGGAATATGCCAAAGCTATACGCCGTCAGTAACCATTCGACGGTAAGATCGCCGCCAGCCGCAAGCAGCCCATCGGGTTCGTCCAAAGCCTGGTTTGGATCTGGAAACTGCACTGTGGATTTGTTGAGGAAAGGGATTCCAGCCACGTAACACTTAGTTGTGCTGTTGCAGAATACTCGTGAATACGGCTGACTTTTGATGGCTTTTTATCACCTGGGCGAGGGTTAATCCGTCCTTGCTCTTCGCATTAACGTCGCCACCGCCTGCAACGAACGCCTTGATGAAGCGTTCAAAATCTTCTGGTCGCATACTGCGATAAGCAAACAGCAGTTGGCTGTAGTGCTTGGGCTCTTGCCCCATGGCCGGTTTATTGAGAAAGCTTTGGATACGTTGTTCGTCCCAAATCTCGTCGGTAACTTTAGCTTTGTCTGCGCGCATCAATTTTCCGAGTAACTTGTCGCTGCTCATTGTACGGCGGCAAGCCTTGTTCTGTCCCGGTTTTCGATAAATCTGGCCGAGTTGATGATTTGTGCGCATTTCGGTGAATGCGTACACTGGCGCCCATACGCTAGCGGAGCCCTTTGTTGCCAGATTCTGTACCTAATCGATCGATTCCGTTCAAGGAAATGGCACTGGTCGTGCTGGGCACGAGTGCGCTGTTTTTGTTCTTGGCTATCGCCTCTTATTCGCCAGATGACCCATCCTTTAACTTCACGGGTACGGGAGACGAAGTACGCAATTTGGTTGGTGCCAGCGGTGCATTTTTCGCTGATTTGGCCTTACTCATATTCGGTTGGGCCGCGTACTCGATACCACTGTTATTGACCCTGTTCGGTATACGTTTACTGCAGCGAGATCGATCTCCATGGTCGCTAATACTCTGGTGTGTGCGTGCCAGCGGATGGCTTGGGCTAGTGGTGTGTTCGTGTATTTTGTTCAACTTGCACAGTTCTCAGGCGCCAGAATTACCCTCAGGTAGCGGCGGATTTTTGGGTATATGGCTTGGCCAGGCCGGCGTTGCTTTATTTGGGCGGGTAGGCCTGACGGTGTTGGCCAGTGCCGGGGTGTTGATCGGATTACAGGCAGCAGTGGGCTTTTCCTGGCTCGATGTGGCACGCTTTATCGTTAGATTAATCGCTGCGCTGTGGCGTCAGAGCCTAATATTTTTTGACGGTCAGTACGACCGCTATAAGGCCCGTCGGGCGCAGCGGGTCGCTGCGCGCAAAGAGACAAAATTGCGCATCGAACATCGTCAAGCTGCTTTGAAAAAGGTTAATCAGCAACAAGAAACCAAGCCTGAGATCGAAATTATACCGAAGGCCAAGGAGCAGCAGCCGGTCACTAAGGTCAGTCAAAAACGCCTCTTTGATAGTAAGGGGGTAGGCGAACTGCCTGACATTGATCTGCTTGATGCCCAAGCAAAAGACCTAGGTTTGGGCTTTTCAGCAGATGTCCTTGCGGCCATGTCCAAGCAGCTTGAGTTGAAACTTGCAGATTTTGGTGTTGAAGCCGAGGTGGTATCGGTACTCCCGGGTCCTGTAGTTACCCGTTTTGAAGTGCAACCAGCTGCGGGCGTTAAGGTGCAAAAGATTAGTGCGTTGGCGAAGGACTTGGCGCGTTCCTTAGCGGTTATCAGCGTGCGCATTGTTGAGGTTATTCCAGGTAAGTCTTTTGTCGGCATCGAAATACCCAACGAGCATCGGGAAATGGTGCAGCTGCAGGAGGTCATCCGTTCTGCGGCGTTCCAAGATGCCTCCTCTGTGTTGACATTGGCGCTGGGTAAGGACATTTCCGGTGCATCGATTGTGGCCGACTTGGCAAAAATGCCGCATCTTTTAGTGGCTGGTACAACAGGATCCGGTAAATCGGTTGGGGTGAACGCCATGCTCTTGAGCTTGTTGCTTAAGAGCACGCCGGATCAGGTCCGCATGATTCTAGTTGATCCGAAGATGTTAGAACTATCTGTCTATGAGGGCGTACCGCACCTGCTAACCCCGGTGGTAACGGACATGAAAGAAGCTGCCCATGCCCTGAAT
>CAJXAC010000035.1 GCA_913050035.1 uncultured Gammaproteobacteria bacterium
ACCTGCGGGAGTGCTTGCTGCTGCAGCTGGCCCAACTCGACACCGAAACGCCCTGGCTAGATGAAGCCACGGCCCTGGTTAGCGAGCATCTAGATCTGTTGGCGCAAAAGGACTTCACCACCTTAGTGCGCCAGTCTCGGTTATCTGAATCGGAGCTCAGCCAAGTCGTGGCTCTGATTCGAACTCTGCAGCCACGGCCCGGAGCGGCCATTTCCGAAAGCCAATCTGATTTCGTAATACCTGATGTGGTGGTGCGAAAACATGCGGGGCGGTGGCAAACCGAACTGAATCCGGCCACATTGCCAAAAGTGCGTATCAATAGCGTCTATGCCGGATGGATTAATAAAGCAGCTCAGTCTTCGGATCGAGAGTTCATGCGCAACAACCTGCAGGAGGCTCGGTGGTTTATCAAAAGTTTACAAACGCGCCACGACACCCTTTTACGAGTAGCCTCGCAGATCGTCGAAGTACAACAAGACTTTTTTGAGGATGGTCCGGAGGCCATGAAGCCCCTGATTCTCGCCGATATCGCGCAACAAGTAGATCTACATGAGTCAACGATTTCGCGTGTAACCAACCGAAAGTATTTGGTATCTCCACGCGGTTTATTTGAGTTGAAATATTTTTTCTCATCCCATGTGGGCACGCAGTCTGGTGGAGAAATCTCAAGTACCGCAATACGGGCGCTCATTCAAAAACTCACGGCTGATGAAAACCCTAGAAAACCTTTAAGCGACAATAAAATCGCCGCACTGCTCAAGGAGCAAAACATTAACGTCGCCCGCCGGACCGTTGCGAAGTATCGGGAGTCATTATCCATACCCCCTTCTAACGAGCGTAAACAGTTAGTTTGATTGCTCGCTATTTGCGATAATACGCATGTCTAGATGCTAGCAAGGAGGCGAGCATGCAGATCAACGTAACCGGTCATCAAATTGACCTGACTACTTCATTACAAGATTACGTTCATGAGAAACTACGGCGATTGGAACGGCACTATGATCACATCACACAAGTGCATGTGGTTCTAAATATTGAAAAACTCAAACATCAAGCAGAGGCCACCGTACACGTGGCTGGATCCGAGCTTTTCGCTAATGCCGAGGCGGCGGATATGTACGCAGCCATAGATCAACTGTCTGCCAAGCTAGACCGTCAGGTGATCAAACACAAAGAAAAAGCTGTGGATCACAATCACGGCAGCAGAGAGCGTAAACATGCGCACACCAAGTTCGAATAATCTCAACGACACACGCCCATGCCAATAAGCACTCTATTAAATCCAGAGAATATTCTTTGTCATGTTCAATGCCAGAGCCGCAAGCGCGCTCTGCAACTGGCGGCACAGTCTATTGCGGAAAATGACCCTGATCGCGACGGCTTGGTAGCAGACGAGGTTTTTGCCGGCTTAGTGGAGCGCGAGCGACTTGGTTCTACCGGCTTAGGTTTCGGGGTCGCGATACCCCACTGCCGAATGGCCTGCCAATCTATTCATGCCACCTTCATGTCCCTAGAGGAATCAGTGGACTACGAGGCACTGGACAACGAAGGCGTGGATCTGCTGTTTGTACTAGTGGTGCCAAAAAATGAAACACACGCACACTTGGATGTGCTCGCTGAACTCGCTACGGTTTTTAGTTCTGCCGAACATCGCTCGGCTCTGCGGCAATGCGACAACCCTGACGCAATCCTAAGCTGCCTTAAACGTATCGACGCGGCAGCACCTGACGCCAAACGCGCATGAAACTTTTCATTATCAGTGGCAGATCAGGCTCGGGAAAATCAACGGTGCTACGAGCCCTAGAAGATAATGCTTACCAATGCATCGACAACTTGCCGGTCACCTTATTGCACAGTCTGGTGGAGGAAAATCTCAATAGGGCAGGCGCCGCACCCACACAACTGGCCGTTTGTATCGATGCCCGCAGTCAGGCAATACAGACCTTTCCGGAGATTTTGCAGAGCTTGCCGCTTGCGAAAAAAGATCGACGCGTCGTATATCTTGATGCCAAGAGTCCAACCTTAGTTAAACGCTTTAGTGAAACTCGGCGCAGACACCCGCTGACTTCAAATAAAATAGACCTGCGACAGGCGATTGATATGGAAGCCCAGGTGCTGGCGACCATAGCCGATCTGGCCGATCTCACCCTCGACACAACTCAATTGACCACTCAACAGTTGGCTGCGCATTTCGTGGACCGCGTACTGGATCACGGCTCGCACAACATCAATCTGCTGTTTCGGTCGTTTGGATTCAAATATGGCGTCCCCGTCGATGCAGATTTTGTCTTTGACCTGCGCTGTTTACCGAATCCTCACTGGGATCAGGCATTACGCAGCCTATCGGGCCTGGATCGCCCAGTACAAGAGTATTTACAAAATCAGCCCATGGTTAATGAGATGTTCGAGGACATCACTAATATCCTCGCTCGTTGGGTGCCGCGATTTGAGGCGAACTCTAGGGTCTACATGACGGTAGCCATTGGCTGCACTGGTGGCCAACATCGCAGTGTCTATATGGCACAACGATTGGCCGAGCATCTGACTGACGATTACGATAATGTGCTGGTCAGACATCGAGAGCTAAACCGTCGTTAGGCATCACACTTGGCGCCTGACGCGGTGCTTGGATGTGGTTAATATCCCCCTGATTTCTAACCTTTGCTCAATTATGCGCGACGCCAGCCTGACACTCATCAACCCACTTGGCTTGCATGCCCGGGCGGCAGCCAAGTTTGTTGGTGTCGCCAAGGCTTTTAGCAGCGAAGTGTCGATTGAGGTGGACACCAAGAAAGCCGACGGCAAAAGCATCATGGACCTATTAATGCTCGGAGCACCCGTGGGCAGCAAAGTTACTTTGACTCTGAATGGCGTTGATGAGAATGAAGCCTGCGACGCCCTGAGCGCCTTAATCGAAGCTGGATTCCACGAATTAGACGATTGAATCTATGAGTAGCCCTCTGCGACTTGAAGAATTAATTGAGAATATACCCCTCGAAGATGCCGTCGAGAGCAAATTCCTTTTAGCCTCACTGCGGCCCAGCGAAATTGCTCACGCCCTTGAAAGCACCCGGCCCACTACGCGACGGGTTATCTGGCAATTGCTCGACGAAGAAGATCGCAATCAAACCCTGCAATACATGAGCGACGAAGTGCGGGCAGAGTTTCTTGAGGCGATGGATACCGCACAACTTGTTGCCGCTGCCGACGAGTTGAATACCGATGACTTCGCAGACATCTTGCAGCAGCTGCCGAAAACCATCAGCGAACAGGTGCTGGCGAGTCTAGACAGCAGAGACCGGGCTCGTGTCGAGGCCGTTCTATCCTTTCCTGAAGATAGCGCGGGCGGCCTAATGGATACGGATACCATTACTGTGCGACCTCGCCATACGCTGGTGTTGGTATTACGTTACCTGCGATTGCGCAAGGAACTGCCACCAGGCACCGACGCCCTAATTGTGGTCAATAGCGAAGACCAATATCTGGGTATGTTGCCGCTGGCAAAAGTGCTTACTTCAGACCCGTCGGTTACCGTTCGCGAAATCATGGACAGCGATGTCCCTGCCATGCACGTCGACCAGCCCGATACAGAGATTGCGCGCATGTTCTCCGATCGAGATCTAATCAGCGCAGCTGTAGTGGACGATGGGGGCCACTTACTGGGGCGCATCACAATTGACGATGTCGTAGACGTCATCATAGAAGACGCGGAAGAGGCAGTCCTTGGCCCAGCCGGACTCGATGTCGACGAGGACACCTTTGCTCCAGTGCGTCGAACCGTGGGGCGCCGCGCCACTTGGCTGGGCATCAATTTGCTGACCGCATTTGCCGCAGCCGCAGTAATTAATGTGTTTGAGGAGACGATCGTTAAAGTCGTGGCACTTGCAGTGCTGATGCCAATTGTCGCGAGCATGGGCGGCATCGCCGGCACCCAAACCCTGACGTTAGTTATAAGAGGTCAAGCGCTGGGCCAGCTTAATCGAAGAAATATCTTGTGGATGTTAAATCGCGAATTCTTAATTGCCGCGCTGAATGGACTACTTTGGGCAACTCTGGTCGCGATCACTGCGGCCATATTATTTGATGACCGTCTGCTTGGCTGGGTGATTGCCACGGCCATGATGATCACTATTCTGGTTGCGGCTATTGCCGGCAGTCTGCTGCCCGGTCTACTGCGTAGCCTGGGTATCGACCCTGCCATAGCCGGAGGCGTGGTCCTGACCACAATCACCGACGTCGTGGGCTTTTTTGTTTTTCTCGGCTTGGCGAGCCTGGTTTATGCCTAGCCTAGGATTCGCCCGCCACGGTCATTGGCGCCAATAACAGGCTTGGCGCGCGCACATTACCGCGCATATCTACGTCATCGCCCATACGCACTATGTTTTTCAGCATATCCCGTAAATTGCCCGCAATGGTAAATTCATCGACCGGATGCCCAATTTCACCATCCTCCACCCAAAAACCAGCCGCACCTCGAGAATAGTCGCCGGTTACTCCATTCACCCCCTGGCCCATTAGTTCACAGATATACAATCCGGTACCGAGTTCCTTAAGCAGTTCTTCTCGGCTAACCGATGGCCCCAATAATGCCAAGTTGTGTACACCGCCGGCATTGGCCGTGGTTGCTAGATCTAGTTTGCGTGCGGAATAAGCAGATAGGACGTAGCTATTCAGAACCCCCGCGTCGACAAAGCGATTCGGCCGGGTGGCAACGCCATCCGCGTCGAAATACGCGCCACCCAGGCTACGCGACAACAACGGTGATTCTTGGAGCGACAGCCATGTCGGTAGAACCTGCTGTCCAACGCTATCTAGCAAAAAGCTCGCCTTACGGTACTGAGCGCCGCCGCTAATCGCGCCTAATAAGTGACCAATCAAACCAGAGGCCAATTGCGGAGCTAACATAATGGGGAAGGTTCCTGTTGGCGCTTTCTTGGGCGCGAGGCGCGCAACCGTTCTTGCACCAGCCTTTTGGCCAACATGCACCGCCGACTCGAGTTCATCAGCACTGCGCGCGACGGTGTACCAATAGTCACGTTGCATGCCGTTTGCATCCTCGCCAATCAACACGCAGCTCAAGCTATGTCGCGTGCTGGCATAGCTGCCAACAAAACCATGGCTATTCCCATACACACGAATACCCTGTTGCGTGCCAATCTGCGCACCATCTGAGTTAACGATACGCGCATCGACATCCAACCCCGCCGATTCACATTCGGCAGCCACCTGCTGAGCCGCCTCAGGATCCAAAAGCCATGGATGATACATGTCCAGTTCGACCGGCTGTTGCGGCATTAAGTCCGCATCAGCTAAGCCACAGAAAGGATCGTCTTCAGTAAATCGAGCTATATTCTTGGCCGCGGTTACGGTTTCTTTGATCGCACCTACGCTGCTGTCTGTAGTGCTTGCAGTACCACGGCGCTGCCCAAATTGGACCGTGATGCCAAACCCACGATCTTGATTGAACTCCAGCGTTTCAAGTTCGCCCTTGCGCACACTTACCCCAAGGCCTTCTTCAGCACTGACAGACACCTCGGCCTGATCCGCTCCTTGCTGGCGCGCTTCTTTGAGAATATCGTGTACCAGCTGTTCTAACTCAGCTTGTTGCTTTATAAATTCCACTATTTTCTTCCCAAAAGAATGACTGAAGAACCATCAAAAAGTGCACGCAAACGCGAAGCCCTTCGATTACAAGATGTTGGACGCGCATTGACCCAACTTAAGGCCCAAGACTTAGCCACTTTCGATCTGCCTCCTTCCCTTAACCTCGCAATTGAGGAACATAATCGCATCAAAAGTCGCGAGGGCAGTCGCCGCCAGCTGCAATACATCGGCCGCCTTATGCGCAAACTCGACACCGAAGCCATCGAAAGACAACTGCAACACTTGCGAGGCGAATCTAATTCCGCGCGGCATGCCTTACACATCGTTGAGCAATGGCGAGACCGCTTGCTCGAGGATCCGCAGAATCTGACTCAACTGCTCCGCGAGCACCCTCATGTGGATCGTCAAAAGCTACGCCAATTACTCAAACGCGTCACCAGTGCCGACTCAGCAACTGCAAATGAATTGCCATCTCCTGCGCAAAAAAAGGCTGCACGGGCCCTATTCCGTTTTCTCCGCGAGCAGCTAGAAACATCCGACACATTTTAGGCCTGTGTTCCACCAACGACAATTTCATCGACCTTAAGAGTGGGTTGACCTACCCCTACCGGCACCGACTGACCATCTTTGCCACAAACACCTACTCCGGCATCCAGACCAAGGTCATTACCTACCATAGACACCTTATTCATAACATCAGGACCATTGCCTATCAGGGTTGCTCCACGTATCGGCGCCGTGACCTTGCCATCTTCAATCAGGTAAGCCTCGGTGGCGGAAAAGACAAAACGCCCTGAGGTGATATCTACGGAACCACCACCAAAATTCACAGCGTACACACCCCGCGCCACTGAGCGAATAATGTCCTCTGGCGCATCTTGCCCCGGCAACATATAGGTATTCGTCATCCGCGGCATGGGCACATGGGCATAAGACTGACGGCGACCATTACCGGTTGCCGCAACATTCATAAGTCGAGCATTCAGCTTATCTTGCATGTAGCCACGCAGGATGCCGTTTTCGATCAGCATAGTGTTTTGGGTAGGTGTTCCCTCATCATCAACACTCAAGGACCCACGACGCTCAGCTAGAGTGCCGTCGTCGACCACCGAGCAGAGACTGGAAGCAACTTGCTCACCTACCCGGCCAGAAAATGCAGAACTACCCTTACGATTGAAGTCACCCTCTAATCCATGCCCTACAGCTTCATGCAATAAAACTCCCGGCCAACCTGGGCCGAGTACTACAGGCATTGGGCCTGCCGGCGCTTCCACCGCATCCAAATTTATCAGCGCCATGCGCACCGCCTCACGCGCCAAATCATCAGCCCAATCACCGGCGTACAATGACGCAAGATCTCTGCGCCCACCGCCGCCGGCGCTACCACGCTCGCGCCGGCCTTTGTCAGCGGCAATAACCGATACATCCAGCCGCACTAAGGGGCGGATGTCAGCGCTAAGCGTGCCGTCACTGGCCATAACCAACATGCTGGAGTGACTGGCTGCGATTCGCACGTTAACTTCTTGGACTCTTGAGTCAACAGCTCGAGCGGCTTGGTCTACTTGTTGCAACAAAGCAACTTTCTGTTCTTGGGACAAACTACTGATGGGATCTTGGGTGTTGTACAGCGGGTCTGCATTGACCACACGAAGACCCGGTGCAGGCCCGCGCGAACCCGCACCGGCCACCGACTTCGCAGCAACTGCGGCCTTGTGTAATCCATCAGCGCGAATGTCTTCACAATAGGCAAAACCAGTTTTTTCACCCGCTAAAGCCCGCACCCCTATTCCCGCGTCAACCGAAAAAGCACCATCTTTGACAATACCATCTTCAATACCAAAGGACTCGGAGCGAGCACTCTGAATAAAGACCTCGCCGTAATCCACGTTGCGACCCAGCATATGCTCTATCGCGCTTTGCACATCTGCGGACTCAATGCCCTTCGGCGTCAATAGCTCCGCTTCCACCCGTTGTATCAGTTCACTCATTTACTACTACTTATTGATGTATTTTTCCGACCATCAAGACGCCTATGATTCGTCTTCGTCTTTCTTAGCAACAGTGATGATCGCTGGCATTTCCGCTGCCGTCGACGCATCTAAAGAATCAACAGTTTCTGCTGGCGGCTCAGCAGTGGCCTGATCTCCGCGATTATCCGTCGCAACAGGTTCAAGCGGTGGCGCCTCGGTCTCTGGTGCTGGCATAACTAAGGGGGCAAGGCTACCCGGTTGTGGTGCTGCTTTCATGCTTTTATCCCACAAACTTACAAACTTCACTTGAGGGTCTTCAAGCGTGCCGGTAATGGCGAATTTAGCGCTGCTGAATTGTTGAATAGGCTTGCGCAATATCTGCTCACCCAGCATGACGCTCAAGCCTGCCACAGGATTTGCAAGTGCGAGATAGGCTCCATACCAGGGCAATGAACTACTGACGGGCAGGGTAACAATCATCTCGTTGTCGAGCATTTCTGAACGCAGATTTACACGGCCACCAAATTCGAAAGAAGACGATGGGCTCTCAACGATCATGCGGTCAGTAAATACCATTTCCTCTTGACCCACACTTACCGTGGCGCTGAGTCGATCAAAGCTCATACCATCATCAACGATGTCTGAAAAATCGAATTTATTGATTCTTTTGGCAAGTGCAGAGGGGGTGAACAAGCTGATCAATCGCAAGCCGTTAGCTGATGTATCCGCATCCAAAAATCGACCGTTCTTGGCCTTGAAGTTCATGCTGCCATGCAACCCCAGCAGCTCTATATTTGGCGGCGAGCCCGGCCATTGCAGATCCACCTGCAGCGACGCACTCCCGGTCTCCATCGTCGGCGCGAAGTCCCACATTGGCAGAGTAAGCGCAAGGTCGTCTAACGCTACCCGGCCGGAGTAAGCCGTAGTGTTGTCGGACAAGTCCCAAACAAACCGGGCATTGCGCAGATGCACGCCTCTCACATCGGCATTAAGTGAGGCAAAATTGATGCCGTCCTGTTCAGGCATAATTTCGAACTGCCAATTGCCATAATCTTCATCGCCTATGCGCAGCGCCTCTATCGCCACCCAGGCCGCAGGCAAGGATCTACCCAGTTCTACAGTTAGGGGATCAGAAACCGGTAACGCAGAAATGTTGTTAGGTAGCGCCGCTTCCGAGTTAGCCGCTACAGAGTCCGGGGCGGGCAACCGCAGAAAATCTAGATCTATGCCAAGACGCGCAGCATCTGTTAAGTCCACTCTGCCAACAAGGTCGTCAGCTTGGACAGAGAAAATAAATTCACCAACGTGTCGACGACCTGCCAACACCAGATCATCAAATATCAAATCGCCGACGACGAGTGCGCCTACTCGCAAGTTATCGATCTGCCAATCCACCGCATATTGGCCACTTCCCACGGCCAGCTGAGACCAAGCTGCAACATCGATCTCAGCCATATTACCGCCAATACTGACCCAATCTTGATCCGCTTGGATCACTGCCGGAGCAGCACTCAAACCGATAGACCCACGCAACACCCGGTCATCCAAATGCACCCAGCCCTGAGTATTCTGATAGCGCCATTGCAAACTTTGATAACCGTCTAAAAATTGCAGATCAAAGCGGCTGGGCGACAATAAATTGTCGGTCTTACCCAGTTCTCCGGGTAAGTTCACAGCCATACCGAGAAGGTCCGTATCCACCGCCAAAGCAGAAATACCGCCCCTCATGTCGATAGAAAGATCTGCACTGAATTGGCTTTCGCCGCCCAACACGCCAAGATCAGAGAGGCCGGCTAAGGTATAGATATCATCGGGAGTAAAGGCACCGCTTACCGCAAAATTGATTTGTTGGGTGTCGTTTGTCACTGCAATTGAGGCTTGCCGACCAAAGATGCTGCCGTCAAAACTACCCTCTAACTGATGAGGCAGTGTAAATGTGCCTTGCCCTACAGCGTCTTCTACAACGAGCCGGTAGTCGGGCATCGACAGAGACATCTGCTCCGGTCGGAAATTCAGGTCCAGCGCAAGCGGCGTCTCAGCATCCGCCGTCAACGGTAAACTCATGCTGCCCTGTAGACGCACATTACCTTCCGCCGACCAATCATTTCCGACAAAACCAAAGGACGATCTGAGCGGCGTATCGCGTAAAAAATCAAGCAATTGTGCCGCTCCGGTCGCAGCATCAAATTGCACATCAGCGACACGCGCACCAACACCGAGAGCTATTTGACTATCAGAAAAAAGTGCACCGGCCATCTCTGCTGATGATACTTGCACCCGGGTATAAGGGCCTGCAACGTGAATACTGGCGGATATATTCTGCAACTCCGGCCAGGTGGATTCGTAGATAACACGACCCTGCTCCAAGTCGCTGCGTATTTCTAAACGACGTGCTAATTCGCCAGGGCGTTGTCGCAACTGGCCATGGTATGCCCCCAACAGTCCATTCAAGCGTCCTGCCTGAGGTGCTTGATGAAGCCAGCTTTGCAAACCCTCAGCCATCTTGAAAGAAATATAGTCAGGTAGATCTGATGTATCTGCGCCATCCATGCCAACTTGTATGCTTAGGCGTTGCTCGTATAGGTTTTTCGGCCGGGTAACCGCAAACTGCACGGCGAGAGCACTACCATGCCGGCGCGCTTTAATATTCTGTCCACGCAAGCCCATATACTCAGGTTGCAAATGAAATTTAATGAGTCCTTGAACGTACTCAAAGTCCCATGCTCGGGCGAATAGAGTAGGAAACTGCAAATTGATATCGTCAGCATTTAACTGCATCGCAATGTTCGCACCATCACCCCACAATCGACCTTGAGCGTTGCGTAAGCTCGGGGAACCCCGATATCCCTGAGCGGACACATCGGACAGAGAAGCTGAGTAACCTATTGCGCCTTGATTGCTGACGTAGCCATACAGCCCATGAACTTTTCCACTTGGCGTCAATGCCGATAACCACTCGTCAAAAACCGGCCAAATGCCAGCGCTTGGTTGCAGTACCGACCGCATGGCGGCGAGGTCTATACCCTGACTCCAAGCCATAAGCTCAGGCCACAGTTCATCTGCAACAAACTTGATCCGGAAGTGTAAAGGGTCGAGCGCCATGGAATTAGAGCGATCAGCTCCAGATTGCAGCCCTAGCTTACGGGTGATGCCATGAATGGCGTCGCCCCTAGCAATCCAATCCGTATCAATCTCCGCGCGCAATGTCGGCGTTGATGCAGTCACATCCACAGCAGACATCAATGCCAGCGCGGTCATTCGTCCCTGACCGAAACCTTGTCGTTGACGCCAAACTGAATCACCGGTTTCAATCACTATATCAGCACTGCTGACAAGCCCAGCAGGCAATGCTAGCTGCCCTGAGACGCTGACGTCTCGGGCCGAAACTTGCTCGTCAGACCATGACACCCGCTCTACCCAAGACACCCCAAGTTTGGTGGTTTCCTCTCTGTTCGCGGCTAACACCACGTCAAGCATATGTTCGTTACTAATATTCTGCGCTCGAACATCAGCACTAAAGTGCATGCGCTTACCCTTTTGCGGATGAAATATCAGCTCTATCGCCCCAAACAACCGGTCCCCGTGGCGGAGGCTTTTAACTACATCGAACGGCAGCACGATTCGTTGTTGATTACGCAACCGCCAACCTGAGGGTTCTTTTTCAAAATGCACTTCAGCCTGTTGCCAATACAAATGTCGCGGCACCCAGGCGTTGCGAATTAGACTCTCCAGCGAATCTAGTTCCATCTCAAGATTCTGGAATTGACCCGCACCAAAGGTCACCTTTTGCACTTGAATGACCGGATTAATTCCGCGCCACTGGGCTTGCACCCCCTCAAGGCTGATTCTCTTCGAAGCCAGCATGCTGTTCAGCTGTGGTGTGAACTCACTGGCAAAAAAAAGTAGCGCGCGGCCGCTACCAAGTGCCAGTGCCGTGACGACAACAAGCCCGGACAAAAAGAGTATTAGCGGGGCGACAACAAAGCGCCGCAGTCTATCCTGATATGACAAACGCGTTGCAACCGACATAGCTGGCAGCAAGGCTTAATTAGCCCACTGACCCCTGAACGATTGAGATATCAAATTGGCCAACGGCGAAATCAGGCTCCGCTTGCACGCCAACAGCCGCCCGAATTTTGGCTCGAACCCCATCGAGGTAAGCGCCTTCGTCCGACAACAATCGATCCACAACCGATTGATCGGCACGGACCAAAAACTCAAGATCCGCCCCGCCCTTGCTCGATTTCGAGCGCTTTATCAAATCACGGATAATGGCCTGACAGGCCGCTTCAACTGAGGCATCAACAGCATCTTCGGAAGTTGCCTGCATGAGCTGGCCTAAACTCTGCCGCACGCGCTTGCGACTTAACTGTACAGTGCCGTGGTCTGAAAAATCCTCTACCCGCACCTGAGACGGATCAGCTGCAAAGGCCTCCTTTAATGCGGTTAACACCTGTTGTTCATGAGCCTTCTGTTGCATATCAATAAAGTCAATCACGACCAAACCCCCTAAGTTGCGCAGTCGTAATTGGGTCGGAATAGTTTTAGCAGCCTCCAGATTAACCTGTAGAGCCGTATCTTCGGCCGAACCAGCACTGGTGCCGAGAAAACTGCCACTGTTGACGTCAATACTGACAAGAGCCTGAGTTTGTTCGAAAACTAGCCCTGCGCCAGAGGGCAACGAATAGCTCGGCTCCAATGCCTGTTGAATTTGTTCTTCCAGTCCAAGCCTCGCGAACAGATCCTCATCGCTGTAGCGCAGTACCTCGCGTCCAGTCCATTGGGGCAAATGCTCTTGCGCGAAATTATGCATCTGAGTGTACGTAGTTTCATCGTCTACAGTGACGCTTTGCACATTTGGCCCAGCCAAATCGCGCAGAATACGGCAGGCAAATGGCAGCTCGGCATAAACTAAGCAGGGCGTTTTTTGCTGTTTGCTCGATTCAATATTTTGTAAAAGCTCATTCCAGCTGTCGCAGAGTCGCGCAAAGGCCTCGGTTAAAGCGCTCTCGCTGGCACCTTCCGTCGCTGTACGGACAATCAAGCCAAAGTCTGTATCCGCCAATTGTCTCGATAAAATATTTTTCAGCCGTTGGCGTTCCGTAGTGCTGTCGATACGGCGCGAAATGCCCAATTGACCCGGGCGCTGGGTCAATACGAGTGCATTGGTGGCAACGGAAAGTGACATCGTAAGTTTCGCGCCCTTATCCTCGATAGCATCCTTAACTACCTGCACGACAATCTCTTGTCCTTCATGCAGAAGCTTGCGGATGTCTACGCGACGCCCGTCGTTATCCGGCTCGGCCACCATAAGCGGTTTCGCAGTAACATCAGCGGCGTGCAGAAAACCATGGCGCTGTTGACCAATATCAACAAAAGCCGCTTGAATGCCGCCAATCACCCGAACCACTTTGCCGCGATAAACATTACCGGTTAGGCTTCTGTGCTGCGCTCGGTCAATTTGCAGGTCACGCAACTTCTGATCCACAATCAATGCCGCTCGCGTCTCCGCAGAGCCAACGTTAATTACCAACTGCTCGGCGGTCTCACCGCCCTGCTCAGGTTGTTCGGTCAACGCGACCACTCCATGTATCTATGCCAAAGTGTTTCAGCATTATTTCTGTTTCCAGCATTGGCAGCCCAATCACAGCACTGGGGCTGCCGTGAATCTTTTCAACGAAAATACTGCCAATACCTTGTAACCCATATCCACCAGCTTTATCCGCTGGCTCCTTTGTACGCCAATAGGCATACGCCTCGCCCTCGGATACTGCACGAAAGCTGACGTCACTGGCTACTACCTGGGTCCTAGAATCCGCAGCCGAAGCAACCGTTACACCTGTTAAAACTCGGTGCGTAGTACCGGATAGACGCATCAGCATCTCAATACCATCCGCCCGATCACTCGGTTTCCCTATAACCTCATCACCGAGGGTGACAACCGTATCCGCGGCTATTACGACATAGGTCGGCCTATGAGTCAGTCCAGCGGCCGCTTTCGACTTAGACAGCCGCTCGACATAGGCCACTGGCAGTTCATCAGCCGCTAAACTTTCGTCCACATCCGGCGACATCGTTTCAAACATCAAACCGATTTGCTGCAACAAACTGACCCGCCGCGGTGACGAAGATGCTAACAAAATAGACCGGGGGCAAATATCGTTCACCGCAAGCCTCTGTGCGATTCCAGAGCTTGGAAAAATTTAAAGGCGTACGGCCATAGGAGCGCTGTGCTAACTGCCGTCGTCAGCGGTAGCCAATTCCAATCTTGATTCGCGAAAAAGTTAAGACTAAAACTTCTTAGTAGTTGAGCAAGCATTATTACAGTAAAGACAATCAATACTTGCTGAATCGCACCATACATTGCGAAACGCTCGCGAAACCGCAATAACAGATACGTTATGGTGGCAAATATCAGACCGTTCAGACCCAAGGGTTCGCCTAATAGAACATCAACAATGCACCCGGCAAACCAAGCCCATAACACGCCCAAGCGCGAACCAACACGCAAAGCCCAATATGTTAGTAAAAGCAACAACCACTGCGGCTGCCAAAGAGCAATCCACTCGTAAGAATCAGCGGGCAGACGCGCAATGCTTAAGACCGCGGCGGCAAAGACCAAAAACATAAAGACCAAGGGATTCAAGATTCACCTACCAGACGCGCAGCACGCGCCTGCTCTGCAGTAAAAACTACCAACAAAAATCGCGACTGATTGGTTCGAGCCAGCGGCCGCACGTCAACTTCAGCAAAAACGGAAGTCGCATCCAATACTACGGAAATCACTTCCCCCACGGGATAGCCAACCGGAAATCGTCCACCTAAGCCAGAAGTCTCCAACAGATCGCCAACGCGAATGTCCATGGATACCGGCACATTCTCCAGCACCAAACTGTCTCGGGAACCGGTACCGCCAGCGATACTGCGCGCCCCATTCCGCGTAACCTGAACCGGAACAGCATGATCTTTATCAATCAGCAGGAGCACACGACTCGTAGAGCGACCAACTTCTACCAGTTGCCCAAACAAACCCTCAGCGTCAAGCACCGCTTGACCCACTTCTAAGCCATCTGCGGCACCCTTGTCGATGATTACCTGATGCGCACTGGGCGTAGATCGAACACTGACAATTTCCGCAATCAGCACTGACCCTGGCAATTTTTCCTTGGACCCCAACAGTGCGCGCATACGATCGTTATCGGCTTTAAGGGTCTGATAGCGTTGCGCTGTATGAGAGAGCGTTAACAACTGTTGGCGCTGGCGCTGTAACTGCACCAATAGATTTTCCCTACTGGTAAGACTCTCGTTAAGTCTATTGCCTAATGCATAAGGAGCTTCAGCAATAAAATAAAGAGGGCTCACAATCTGCAATAACAGCGCCCGAGTCGGTCGAAGATGCTGTGAATAAGAATCTAATGCGGCCAGCCCGATCGACGCCAAAGCCAGACCCAGCAGCAAATATCCTGCCCCGCTGCTTTTGACGAAAAGCGTTCTGATGATAACCCTCTAGATGATTTGAGTAGATTCGAATGTTGGTGAAAAAAACCGCTCGATCATATCGATAACCTAAAGGTCAAGAAGATGAGCATTACCTGCTTCATCCATTAACTCTAGGGCTCTACCTCCACCTCGGGCGACACAAGTAAGCGGATCCTCGGCAATAATTACCGGCAAACCTGTTTCTTCGGCGAGCAGGATATCCAGATCCCGCAATAATGCTCCACCGCCAGTAAGCACCATACCGGTGTCGGCGATGTCGGAAGCCAACTCTGGGGGACACTGCTCGAGCGCACTTTTAACCGCCTGGACAATCATAGATAGCGGCTCCTGCAGAGCCTCGAGTATCTCATTACTGTCCAAAGTAAAACTGCGCGGAATTCCCTCCGCCAAATTACGGCCGCGCACATCGATCTGGCGAATCTCTTTCTGCGGATAGGCAGCACCCACTTCCTGCTTGATCCGTTCCGCCGTAGCCTCGCCAATCAAGCTGCCTTGAGTGCGACGGACATAGGCGACAATTGATTCGTCAAAACGATCGCCACCGACGCGAACACTGTCTGAAATTACCACGCCGTTTAAGCTTATGATCGCGATTTCCGTCGTGCCGCCGCCAATGTCTACGACCATGGTGCCTACTGCTTCGTGAACAGGAAGCCCAGACCCAAGAGCAGCAGCCATAGGTTCCTCTACTAACCTCACATCTCTTGCCCCTGCGGAAAGAGCACTTTCTCTGATTGCTCTTCGCTCCACTTCAGTCGACTTACAAGGCACACAAACTAGTACCCTCGGACTTGGACGGATAATGCTGTTTTCGTGAACCTTGGCAATGAAATATTTAAGCATTTTTTCGGTAACAATAAAGTCGGCGATAACGCCGTCTTTAAGAGGGCGAATTGCAGTAATGTTGCCTGGTGTCCGCCCTAACATACGCTTTGCATCAAGACCAACCGCAGCGACGCTTTTTTGACTCCCTTGCATGCGGATTGCAACTACAGAGGGCTCGTTCAAAACGATTCCCGATTCGCGAACGTAGATCAGCGTATTCGCTGTTCCAAGGTCAATAGATAAATCTCGCGAGAACAAACCGCGGAAATACTTGAACATGCCTGTGCTCCGGCGTAAGACGAGTGAATCATAGGCATTCTTGGCACTAAAAGCACGACGATACTGCAGGAATATCGCCATGATTACGTTACATTTTGTTGCACTGAGAGCCCTATGCGGGGGCAGCAGGGGCTCAAAGGCTAATCTTCCCTGCAATTTTTCTAGCGTACATTTACACTGACCACTTCTAACGCCTTACTAACCAAAAAAGACAACTATGAGCGAAGCCAAACCCACCATAGATCTTGCACATCTGGCCAATCTCGCACGCTTGAACTTTGACCCCAACAGCTCTGAATCAGCCCGGGCAGACCTAGAGAAGATCATTGCAATGATCGATGCCATGCAAGCGGTCAATACCGAAGACGTAGCGCCCTTATCTCACCCCTTAGACGGCGCCCAACGACTGCGCCAAGATCTTGTTACCGAGACCGAACAACGGGACAACTTTCAAAGCACCGCGCCATCTACATCCGAAGGCTATTACCTAGTTCCAAGAGTGGTTGATTAATGCCAGGTATCAAAACCCTCCGCGCCATGAGTAGCGCTTTAAAGAATCGAGAAATTTCCAGCACCGAGTTGACCCAAGAACATCTGGCAAAAATAGCTGCAGATAAAACCAACAGCTTTGTAACGGTTGCTAAAGACAACGCGCTCGAACAAGCCAAGCAGGCCCAGCAACGGCGCGAGCAAGAAAGCAGCCACCCGTTGACCGGCGTCCCTCTTGCGCACAAAGATATCTTTTGCACTCAGGGCATCACGACTACCTGCGGATCGCGCATGTTAGAAAATTTCGTGGCGCCATACGACGCCCATGTAGTCGCACTGCTGAATCAGGCCGGCATGGTCACTCTGGGCAAAACCAACATGGATGAATTCGCGATGGGTTCATCTAATGAATCCAGCCACTTCGGCCCGGTGAGCAATCCATGGAATCTGGATAAAGTGCCCGGAGGTTCATCTGGCGGGTCCGCTGCTGCCGTAGCGGCGGGTCTGGTCGCGTGCGCAACCGGAACCGACACCGGCGGATCAATACGTCAACCGGCCGCCCTTTGCGGCATTACCGGACTCAAGCCAACTTATGGCCGTATCTCTCGCTACGGCATGATCGCCTTTGCCTCGAGTCTGGACCAGGCTGGGCCAATGACCTGCGACGCAGAAGACGCCGCGCTTATGCTCAGCGCAATGGCAGGCTTTGACAGCAAAGACTCCACCAGTGCGCAGCGCCAAGACGCTTGGCTCGCGGATTTTGCAGAACAGGGCATTCCCGACCTGGATCGACCATTGAAGATCGGTCTACCGCAGGAGTATTACGCCGATCTAAGCAATGGCAGCATTATTGAGGCAGTGCAGAACACCCTTGCCCAGCAAGGGCATGAACTGGTGGATGTCAGCTTACCGCACACCCAAGCAGCAATTCCGGTGTACTACGTTATTGCCGGCGCCGAAGCCTCGACTAATCTGTCTCGTTATGACGGCGTGCGCTTTGGCCATCGCTGTGAAAACCCGCAATCTCTCGAAGACCTGTATAAGCGATCTCGCAGCGAGGGATTCGGCGATGAGGTCAAACGCCGCATATTGACGGGCACGTATACGCTGTCGGTGGGTTATTTCGACGCCTATTACATCAAAGCGCAACAGATTCGGCGTCTAATTTCCGAGGACTTTAGCAACGTTTTTGCAGACGTCGATGTGTTGCTGACACCAACCAGCCCAACGCCAGCATTTAGCAAAGGCCAGTTAAGCGACGACCCTATTGCCATGTACCAACAAGACTTATACACAGTGCCTACTAGCCTCGCAGGGCTACCCGCGCTCTCAATGCCATGCGGTTTCGTCGATGGGCTACCGGTGGGTGCACAACTAATCGCCCCAGCCTTCCGCGAAGACGTACTACTCGGACTGGCCGCTCAGTACCAAAAACACAGCGATTGGCACTTGCAAAGGCCCAACGGGTCACGCGTTAGCAAGGAGTGGGCAACATGAGTTGGGAAGCAGTCATCGGATTGGAAATCCACGTGCAACTGGCCACCCAGAGCAAAATTTTTTCTGGGGCTGCAACCGCCTATGGCGCCGAGCCCAACGCTCAAGCGTGCGCGGTGGATTTAGGCTTACCAGGCGTCTTACCTGTGCTCAATGAGGCCGCCGTTGAGATGGCTGTTAAATTCGGGTTAGCCATTGGAGCAGAGATTAATCTGCACTCAATTTTCGATCGAAAAAATTATTTTTACCCTGACCTTCCTAAAGGCTACCAAATCAGTCAATTTGCAACGCCGATTGTGGGCAAGGGCGAGATCAAATTAGATCTGACGGACGGCGGTCAGCGGATCATCGGCATTACTCGTGCACATCTCGAGGAAGATGCTGGGAAATCTGTCCATGACCTGTTTCCAGGACAAACCGGCATCGACTTGAATCGCACCGGCACCCCATTATTGGAGGTCGTATCTGAGCCGGACTTACGCTCCGCCAGCGAAGCAGCCGAATACTTTCGCCAAATGCACAGCTTAGTGAAGTATCTCGGCATTTGTGACGGCAACCTAGCAGAAGGCAGCATGCGCTGCGACGCAAACGTCTCTGTTCGCCCGCAAGGCCAAGAAGCATTCGGCGAACGCACCGAAATCAAAAACATCAATTCGTTCCGCTTTGTCGAGCGCGCCATAGAGCTAGAAATCGAACGTCAGATCGATGTCTTGGAAACTGGCGGCACCATCCACCGCGAAACACGGCTGTTTGATGCCGATGCGGATGAAACCAGGACCATGCGCAGTAAGGAACTCAGCGAGGATTACCGCTACTTTCCGGATCCGGATCTACTGCCATTAGAAATAACCGCAGCCTTCGTACAAGCCGTGCGCGACAATCTGCCTGAGTTACCTGATGCGCGTTGCCAGCGCTACCAGCAAGCAATGGGGCTATCCGCCTACGACGCGGCAAGCCTAAGCAATGACCTCGACCGAGCCGAGTTTTTCGAGGCCGTCGTGGGTGTTTGCGGTAACCCCAAGCTCAGCGCCAACTGGTTGAACGGTGAACTCAGCGCACATCTTAATAACGCCGATGTAGAGATCGCTGCCAGTCCGGTATCTGCAGAACAATTAGGCCAACTGATACAACGCATTGATGACGACACGCTGTCATCAAAGACCGCAAAACAATTGTTCAAGGCGCTCTGGGCACAAGCCAATGCTGAATCTAATGTAGACGCGCTTATCGAGCAGTTAGGACTGAAGCAGATGAACGATGATGGCGAACTTAGCGCCGTCGTATCTGGGGTGCTGGAGGCCAATCCTGATCAAGTGGCCGAATTAAGATCAGGCAAAGACAAAGTGCTGGGGTTTTTGGTCGGCCAAGTCATGAAAGCCACCGGCGGCAAGGCCAATCCGAAGCAGGTCAACGAATTAATTCGCAAAAGCCTCTAGGGCGCCACGGTGCTGGCTATTGGTTGCGATAGCCCACCGCAGCAACCAAAACATCGCGACGGGATATTTGGCCGATCAATGCTCCTTCGTGGACAACCGGATAGCGGCGTCGGTGTTCGTGGATGAAACGTTCAGCCAAGGTATAAATGTCTAGATTCCCGTCCACCGTATCCACAGGTTCCTGCATATAGTCGGCAACAATGCCAAGGGGTTCATTGTAGTAACTGTCCTGAATCACTACCGACATTAAATCAACCTCAGACAAAATGCCCACAAGCTTACCGTTGTCGTCTATTACCGGTGCACCTGAGATGCTGTGGGCGAGGATTTGGGCCATGGCCTCAACGACATTCATATCAGGGGTGAAGGTCACCAGCTTCTTCGTCATATAGTCTTTTACTTTCAGTGAACGCATTTTTACTCCAGAGATAACAAAGAGTAACCGTTAGACTATTCCTAAATAACGGCGCAATGCAACCATCGCCCATTCACGCTTTCCCAGCGGAAAAATGGTTCCGTAGGATTTTTTCATGCCCTACCTTGCCGCTGAAACGCGTAGTACTATTGGGCTATGATCAAAACTCGATAAGCGGGTTTTAACCATTAGTAGATTGGGAGGGAACCATGAGCGACAAGCCTCTAGCGGCAGTACCGTATCTAAAAATTCCAGAGGGCGCAGACCCCTATCTGGAAGGGCATAAGTGCGGCAATTGCGGCGCCACTTTTCTCGGCGAACGCGATGTTTGCTCCAAGTGCGGTGCGCGCGATCAAATGTCTACAGTAACGTTGCCGAATACCGGCAAACTTTATTCATATTCCATCGTTTACCGATCCTTCCCGGGCATCGAAGTTCCTTACATCAGCGCCATTGTTGATCTCGACGACGGTACGGCCATTAAAGGGAACCTAATCAATGTAGAACCGGATCCTGAAAATATCGCCTTCGATATGCCTGTAGAGGTGGTCTATGACGACGCCTTGGGGCGTAAAGACGCCGATGGTAATGCTTACTTATCTTACTTTTTTCAACCCGCTGCTTCGGCCTAGCACAGTAGCGCGAATTATCACCTAGGGAGAATTACAATGACTGACGCATATATTGTTGGTGTAGACATGATCAAGTTCGGGCGTTTCCCGGACAAAACCGTACCGCAAATCGGCGCTCAAGCTGCACTGATGGCACTCGACGACTGCGGCCTTACCATTCAAGACATGCAGGCTCTGTACTGTGGCAATCTGGGCCAAGCCTCAGGCATGGTTGGCCAACGCATGCTGCAGGAAATTGGCCAGACCGGTATGCCGGTCGTTAACGTTTCCAATGCCTGCGCCACCGGCGCTACCGCCTTCCGCGAGGCCTGGGCTTCAGTTAAAGCTGGCCTTTACGACTGCGTGTTGGCAGTGGGCGTTGAGCAGATGGGCAAAGGCTTACTCGGCGGTGCTGGTGCCAAAGTCGGCATTCCGAAAGAAGGCTTATTGGGTTCCGGGACCATGCCTGCAGTTTTTGCCGAAGCCGGCATGGAGCACGCGCGCAAATACGGAACGACTTTCGAGCAGTTCGCTAAGGTGTCGGTAAAAAACCATCATCACTCAACCTTGAATCCGAAGGCGATGTATCAGATCGAAACGCCTCTGGATGAGGTTATGAACGCCGAGATGATTTCCTATCCGAATACCAAGCTAATGTGTTCGGTCAACGTCGATGGTTCTGCAGCAGCGGTCATTTGCTCAGAAAAGAAAGCCAGAGAGCTAGGGCTGATGAATCGCGCAATCAAAGTTCGCGCCTCAGTGTTGGCCTCTGATCCATGGCAGGAACGCGACCTAGTTATGCCCGATGTTAATTCCTGCACCCGCAAAGCGGCAGCAGAAGCCTACGAAATGGCTGGCGTCGGACCAGACGATATCAATTTGATCGAGTTGCACGATTGCTTTGCTACGGCAGAAATTTTGCACTATGAGAATCTCGGCATTTGCAAGGACGGCGAAGCCGGCCGGCTGATTGATGAAGGCGAAGTTGCCTTGGGCGGGCGCATTCCAGTCAACGTATCCGGCGGACTGTTGTCGAAAGGCCATCCACTGGGTGCAACTGGCATCGCGAACATTTATGAAGTCAGCACCCATCTGCGCGGTGAAGCTGGCAGCCGTCAGGTTGAAGGGGCAAAGATTGGCCTGACTCATGTGATTGGTTTGGGCAGCGCCTGCGCCATTCACGTATTAGAAAAAGCCAGCTAAACGTTTAGCTAACCCTTGCAACGCCGGCCTAGGCCGGCGTTTTTGTTTCTATTGGGCAATCTGTACACAGGAGTTTTATATGCGCATAGGTGTTGTCAGCGATACGCACAACAACCTAAAAAACGTTCGACGCATCGTTGAGCTTTTTAACGCTGCTGCGGTAGATCGGGTGATTCATACCGGCGATATCACCCAAGCCAAAACTATCGAGGTATTTAGCCAACTCGACGCACCCATGAGTGGCGTTTTTGGCAACAACGACCAAGAACGCACAAGCCTTGAAGCGGCAATCGAGCGTTACGGCTTTGAATTCTATGAGCCGCCGTTACAGCTCTGTTGGGACGATCGGGATATTATTGTTGTACACGATCCATTGGAATTCGACGGCCATCTGAGCAACCAAACCATCGCATTACACGGCCACACTCATCGTTATCGCTGTGAACAGGCCAATGGACAGCTGATTTTTAATCCGGGTGAATGCGCCGGCATGATGAAGGGCTTGAATGCCATTGGCGTACTCGACACCAAGGATCTTTCCACCGAGTTGCTGCGCTTTTAACGCTTACATTTCTTATCGTCTGGGTTTCATCGATGCGGTAGTCGCTGTCGACCAGCGTCATGACCAGCCTGCCTGATGCCGCCGAGGCTTTTTAGCCACAACCGACGGCATCACTTGCACCAGTTTTTATCCGCTCAGGCCGTTCAGGATTTCGCCAATACGCGCCGCATTTGCACCCAAATCCGACTGACCTACCCTGGATATGCTGCGCACATCAACCTGGGTACCACCATCAGCAGCGGGTTGAACCCGCACTGCGACATCATCTTTAAAGCCAAACCAGAACGTAGTTGCTGTAGCCTCTACTAAGCCGGCGTTTTTATTCACCGACACAATTTCCAAGCCCATATCGCGCAGTACTGCCTCAGCGCGGTCTACCACTTCGTCGGCAGACGCCTGCAGCGTCAGTGGTTTAACCCAAGGGTAGGCTTTAGTTTGCTGAGGCGCTAACTCTGCGCTGTTATACGTCAGTGGATTAGCTTTGGCCGCCGTACGAAGAGCAACAATCTTGTCGAACTGTGGAGGATTTACCGTATCGGTAGAAATATTATGAATCGGCGGCACCGAGCTTGCTGCCGAATACTGCATACCAAGGATCCCTAACACCACAACACCAAGAAAAATACCGATCAGCACCGTGGATCGCTCGGCCACCAGGTTCTTACGCAAGCTGATAATGTAGGCAATAACGCCGAGGAAACTCGCGAGAGTCGCCAGCACAGCACCCGCGGCCAGTAACATAAATCCACCAGTGAAGGCCCATAAGCCGACCTTGGTGCCTAAGGCGCCCAGCGGCAGACAGACCGCGGCAATCACGCCGCCTATAAGTATCGCCTGCGCCCACCACCGCTTAGCTGCTGTTTGTTCATTCATTTATCTTTTTTCCTATAACCTGCCGAATCGGCTAAGTGATCGTTGAACCGCCGTCTACGACGATATTTTGCCCAGTAGTAAAAGAACCTGCAGCCGATGCCAAATACACCGCAGCTCCGGCGATTTCACGCGGCTCACCAATGCGTTGCAATGGATCGCCTTCGGTCCTCGCTTGCAGAATCTCCGGATTTTCCCAAAGTGCCCGCGCGAAATCGGTGCGCACCAATCCAGGAGATATGCTGTTCACCCGAATATTATGCTGCCCATACTCTACCGCCAAGTTGCGCACCATTTGTACATCTGCGGCCTTGGAAATGCAGTAAGCACCGAGTACTGGACTGCCCTTCATACCACCAACACTGGATACGATGATAATCGAGCCGTCTTTGCGTTCGATCATTTCCGGCAGCACCATGTTCGCTAACCAATGGTTCGACTTGATATTGATGCCGAGAATTTTATCAAACGCTTCATCAGGCAAGTCGCGCATAGAGCCGTAATACGGATTAACTGCCGCATTACACACCAGGATATCGATTTTACCGAGTGCAGCTCGAGTCTGGTCGACCAACTCTTGGAGATCTTCTTTACGCCCGATATGCGCTGGAATAACCGTCGCACCACCGGCTTCGTCAGCCAGCTCTTGATTGATGGCATCCGCCACTTCCTGACAAACATCTGCCTTGCGACTACTGATCACAACTTGCGCACCATGCCGAGCCATTTCCTCGGCAATGGCCCGACCAATACCCTTACTTGAGCCAGTGATTAACGCTACCTTGCCGGTTAAATCAAACAACGTGCTCGACATACAATCCCTCCTTACTGAATGCCTCTTTTGGTTCTTGTTCTAGCGCGCCAAGCAAAACAAAAAGCACGCGCAATTACTAGCAGTGTCGATTAGCGCATCAACCTTGGCTTAGTTTTCGGGTATCATGCCGCGGCTCGCTCACAGCGAGTGATCACTACCGACCTAAAGGAATACTACTGTGACAGCACAATCCATGGACGAATTGGTTGCACTGGCAAAACGTCGAGGATTTATTTTTCAATCCAGTGACATTTATGGCGGCCTCCAAGGCGTCTACGACTACGGGCCTCTAGGGGTTGAGCTAAAAAATAATTTAAAGGCGGCATGGTGGCGCGCCATGGTCTATGAGCGCGATGACGTCGAGGGCCTGGACGCGGCAATTCTTACCAATCCGACCACGCTCAAACATTCTGGCCACGAGGACACCTTTACCGACCCCTTAGTCGACTGCCGCAGCTGCAAAAGTCGCTGGCGCGCAGACCACATTAGCGACGGCATTTGCCCGGGCTGTGGAGCCAACGATCTCACCGAGCCACGCCCCTTTAATCTTATGTTTAAAACCCAAGTGGGTCCGGTGCAAGACGAAAATGGTAATTTCGCGTATTTGCGTCCAGAAACAGCTCAGGCCATTTTCACCAACTTTAAAAATGTAGTGGACTCCACCTCACCAAAGCTGCCATTTGGTATCGCCCAGATCGGCAAGGCCTTTCGCAACGAGATTACCCCCCGCAACTTTATCTTCCGAGTGCGCGAGTTCGAGCAAATGGAGCTCGAATTCTTCGTGCGTCCAGGCGAGGACGACGACTGGCATGAACAGTGGGTGGAAGCGCGCCTGCAGTGGTGGGCACAACAAGGCGTGCCACGTGACACCATAGAGCTATACCACGTACCCGGTGATGAACTCGCCCACTACAGTAAGGCCACTGTGGATTTGATGTACCGCTTCCCCCATGGCGTGGAGGAACTTGAAGGTATTGCCAACCGCACGGACTTTGATCTGGGTTCCCACACCAAGAATCAGGGAGACTTTGATATCAACGCAACGGTGGCCCCAAATTCTGACTCCAATGCCAAGCTGGCGATTCAAGATCTGCAGGGTAAGGGCTGGACAGTGCCTTACGTGATCGAACCATCTGCTGGTGTCGACCGCGGTGTGCTGGCGATTATGAACGAAGCATATACCGTTGAAACTCTAGAAAACGGCTCCGAACGCACGGTCATGGCGTTCAAACCGCACTTGGCACCGATCAAGGTGGCGATCTTGCCATTAAAACGCAACCACGAGGGCATCGTCGCCAAGGCCAAGGCCATAAAGAACGAGTTAATGAGCTTAGGCATAGGCCGCATCTTTTATGAGGACACCGGCAATATCGGTAAAGGCTATCGCCGCCATGACGAGGTAGGCACACCACTGTGCGTGACCGTGGATTTTCAGACCATTGAAGAAGACGACACCGTTACTGTGCGCAATCGCGACACCATGGCACAGGAGCGTATAAACGTCGGCGACTTGGCGGATTACGTAAGCCGATTCATGCGGAGCTAACCGCTACCATGTCTGCTACGGACTGGCTGCTGCTGTCACTGACCTTGTTGGCTGGCGCCGCCAGTCCCGGCGCTAGCCTTGCCTTGGTGATGCAACGCGCCTTGCAATTCGGGCGCCAGGCCGGACTAATCGTCGGTATCAGTCACGGCATCGGCATCTTGTTTTATGCCGGCGCAGTAGCCCTGGGTGCCACTACCCTACAAAGCGAGTTCCCGCAGATTTTTCGCGGGCTACAAATCATTGGTCTGGGCTTTCTCGGCTACCTAGGCCTAACTATGCTTTGGGGGGGCTGGCGCAACCGCAGCGCGAAGGCGGCGACGGATACCCATTCCCTGACTCCGAAGAGCCGCACGAGTTTGGCCACCGAGGGATTCCTAATCGTTTTTTTCAATCCGAAAATCGCGATATTTTTCTTCGCGATTTTTAGCCAGTTTCTGCTCCCCGATCTCAGCCTGTACACGCGCACCGCCATGGCCAGCCTAGCCGGAGCCATCGACGCACTGTGGTATTGCGCCATAGCAACACTGGTATCGCTGCCGATGGTGCAAATTCGTTTGCAGCAATATGCGTGGCAATTAGACATCGCTTTCGGCGCCACGCTGCTCACAATTATGCTGTTATTGATATAACCCGCACCTGACTGCAATTGACCTAAAAATGTAACTGTAATAAAAGTGCACCGTTGATGTGTTTTTCGTCCATCCAGTATTTTAGGAGACACTAATGAAACTAGGACAAACTCACTGGCTGTGCACTTTGCGTCGCTCGTTAATGGCGTTTGCTTTGGTCATATTCAGCCAGCTCGCCTATGCGGACTCGGAATACGCAACCTCATGGGGGCCGAGTATCGGCTCAACCGCACCGATGTTATCCGCCCGAGACCAAGACGGTAACCAACAAAATTTAGCCAGTCTTAGTGGCTCTCAAGGCCTGTTATTTGTATTCAATCGATCGGTTGATTGGTGACCCTTCTGCATTCGTCAGTTCGTGAAACTGAATGATATGAGAGACCAATTCGCAGCACTCGGCGTTAGCGTCGGTGGTATGACCTACGACAAGCCGGAAATCATCGAAGCATTTGATGAAAAATGGGACATCGACTTTCCCGTCCTAAAAGATGTAGATCGTCAGCATGTCGACGCCTGGGGTATCCGCAATCAAGAATACGGCCCGGGCACATTCGGCTACGGTATTCCCTACCCCGGTGTAGTTCTTATTTCTCCAGAGGGAGAAATCCT
>CAJXAC010000036.1 GCA_913050035.1 uncultured Gammaproteobacteria bacterium
AGGCTTTAGAAGGCGTGGAAAGCTATATGGCACAAGGGCTAAAGCTGTTGAATATGCCGTAAGTAGGAAGTGAATGTGACCCCGGGTACCAGATTCCTATTTCAAACATTCCTAAGCTCCTGAAATTGCCTCTACTTTTCTTTACATGCACACAGGCGGTAGACATTTCTCATCCCAAATACGCCTATAGTTTTTCACTAGCCCCCGATAGCTGTCTTCTGAGCTGCCGCACATCATCAACGGCGCCTTCTATGCCGATGCGCTTTGGTCTCGACCTCTTCCTGCTATCTTTGTCTTTGTAGTGCTTTATGATGATCGGTGAAAACACCCGAATAGCAGAAGAGCTTATGTCTGACTATCCTCCTGAGATAGAGGTCGAACACCAAAAAAATGGCGTTGTCGTCGCCACCTTAAACCGACCAGAAGTGCTCAATGCCCTGAACGGCGCCATGCGCCTGGGGATACGCCAGCTCATCACCGAGGTGAATGCTGATCCCTCGGTTAGAGTACTGGTGTTAACCGGTGCGGGCAGTGCTTTCTGCTCAGGCGCGGACCTAAGGGCAAAGGACAGCCGGCCCTGGCCTCGCGGCCCCGCAGACCCGGAATTTTCGTGGTGCGTAGATTTATTGCAGATGCCGAAGCCGACCATTGCCGTAGTCAATGGCGTTGCCGCGGGCGGCGGTTTGGGCATTGCCCTCCTGTGCGATTTTCGCTTTTGTTCACAATCTTCTCGACTACTGCCAATTTGGGCAAAACGAGCCATTCATCCTGACGATCTAATCACTTGGACCCTGCCGAAATTAGCCGGCTATAGTCGAGCACTAAAATGGCTATATGCGGGAACCGATATTCCACTGACCGATGCAGAGCACGCCGGCTTAATTGAGCCAGTCGTCAACGACGACGATCTTATGCCGACAGCGATGGCATTCGCCAATACCCTAGCTGCAGGACCGACAGTTCAATATGCCTTGACTAAGCAGGCTGTGCTGAAATCTCTGAACCGCGAACCCTGGGACAGTGCTGCATTGGAAAGCTGGGGGCAAAATACCGTCCGCCAAACGTCGGACTTTAAAGAGGGTATCAACGCATTTCGCGAAAAGCGTACGGCACAATTTACCGGTGAGTAGGCACTTCACTTTGTTTTCAATGCACCCCAAAAACCTATGCCACTTTTGCTGGCAGTTCGGGAGGCGGAGTAAAACAACTCACACCAGTGACACTTGTAAGTCCTCGCTGGTCCAATTGGTTGGGGTAAGGCCGCGTGGCGGCCTTTAATCGTGACCGGAGTAGATTAGCAACTTTTGCAACGCGGCCTGTTATCATCTATGCGCCGCAAAAAGACCCAAAGAGCAATAGACAGATGCGCAAATTCAATACTGCTATTTTAATGGGGCTGCTCGTTATGGGCTGCGCAGAATATCTGCCTATTTCTAGCGGCGCTCTAGAGGGCAGGGTTCAACCCCTGCCTGCTGCGCTCGATAGAATCACTCAAGACAAGATAATTCAGCTGGAAACTAGCGCAAGCGAAGCTTACTCGGTCAACCTTTGGGTGGTAGAGGTTATGGGTTATCTGCACGTATTTGCCGGAGATAACAAAGCTACATGGGTTGAACACATCGAACAAAATCGCAACGTTCGACTCCGTTCAGGCGATGAAATTTTTGAACTTGAGGCCGATAGAGTTACCGATCCAAAAATTTTCGCATTGTTTTCTGCAGCATGGGAAGCCAAATACGGTAATTCTCCGCAGAACGAAGACGTTGAGCAAACCTACCTATACCGCCTTCGCCCTCGAAGCTCCTAACCGACCAAGCTGACTCCAACATGGTGCAATTTGATAACGAAGGAACAAGGCGTCAGTACGTTTTTGAGCTGGATCATTCATTCGCGAAAAGAGAGGCTGGAGCAGGCCCCCTTATGGCCCGTAATTCTATTGTTAGGAGTTTATGCGGTGCTTGTTCATTAATGCTCAGACCTATGGCGCACTTTCGCGCATGACAGAAGCCTATTCAGGAATCATTCTCATTGCCAAGACGGTCGCGGTAATGTAGCTTCTCGGACCTTGATAGCTGCAAGTAGATCTTATGAAACCAGATATTCACCCTGAGTACCGAAAAGTACTGTTTCACGATACGTCGTCTGACACTTTTTTCCTTGTAAGCTCGACAGCACAAACGACACAGACCAAGGAATACGAGGGAGAGACCTATCCCTACATGACTATTGATGTATCGAGCGCATCGCACCCCTTTTACACTGGGAAGCAGAAGTCAGCGCAAAGCGATGGTCGCGTGGCCAGATTCAACAAACGCTACAATCGCGGGGCCAGCAGCTGAAACCTCTTTCAGCTTAAAGGCAGTCATCGGAGCGCAGGTATCTCAACATATTTACCGCGCCCGACCAGAGCCGGGGTGCCAGTGATTGCTTTGATCACAGACGCCCCTTTTCCTAAAGCACCGAAGCACCCCTAATAATTGTCCGCTTAGGTCACGCAGCAATTAGTCTTCAAAGCCGAGAAATGAGGCTGCTTCACCCACGCTCTTACGCTCGGAAACCACGGCATTGGCAGGAAAACTGTCATCCGGCCAGCCGAGCGCAACCGCTTTCATAATTACCTGATCATCTGCAATTTTCGCGTGCTCGCGCACTACCGGGGACTGCATGATGCCTTGGCTATTAATCACCGCACCTAGGCCACGTGACCAAGCGGCGTTTACCAGCGCTGTGGTTACTGCGCCACAGTCGAAGGCAGTATCATCGCTGTCCGAGAGCACCGCATCATAGGTAATGATTACGCAAACTGGGGCATCAAATTGGCGAAAGCCACGAAGCACCCAATCCTGTCGTTTCTCTGTGTCTTCCCGGGCGATGTCCATCGCCGCGAACAATTGTTTCGCTACTCCAACTTGACGATCACGATGCTGCCCAGCAAAAGGCTGACCAATACGAAATTCTCTAGAGTGAGGTACTCCAGCGAGATTTCGCTCGGTATTACCAGCGCGAATGAGATCTAATGGTTCACCGGAGACAACCGTGAAATTCCAGGGCTGAGTATTCATTGATGAGGGAGAACGCATTGCCAGAGCTAATACCTCTTCGATCAAAGCCCGTGGCACTGGTTCGCTTTTGTACCCTCGAATGCTGCGACGCCCTAAAACCACTTCATCAAACTGCACTTTCTATCTCCCCTTTATAATCTTGAAAATTCGGCAAATCCTAAATTGCCTCATACTGCTTAACGACCGTGCCATTACTTGCACTTAGCTCTTTGGGTCATTACCCGCGTGCAGTCACTCTTAACCTTGCCTGCTTGAGGTTGCTCCTCCATTCTCTGATCGGTGGTTGAGCAGCCCGGAATACACAGCAAAAACAGTAGACACGTACGGACATATCTCATCGTTTGCCCTAACAAAAAGCCTTGAGTTGTAGGCGACCGATCAACGACTTCCAATGCGGGCACCACCTTAACAGATCATGCAGTGGTCGATTAAGACCTTGCCGCTCTCTTCTTTAAAGATTGCCTGATTAATTAGCTCGTCCGTATTCAGCGACGTATATTGCTTCCAAACCACACCAATGGATTGCTGCCGCCGAAATAAGCTTAGAAACTCTCTCTGAGTGAAATAGCCTCGGGGGCTGCGGGATAATTGCCGAGAAAGCTCCTCTGGCGTAACAATACTTTGCATTCTTCGAGTGAAATGTCGCACATGTTTCCCGTGATCATTTTCGTTAGACCCTGCAAGACAATTATCCATTATGGGCTCAACGATGGCTAAGATCTCGGCTACGCTCAAGTCAGAAAATTTCATAATTCTATCTACGGTAAAAGATATTTCAGTTTATGCGGCATCCCCTTCTCTAGCATAGGCGCCTATCCGCCAACTTTCCGCACATCCCGTGGATTATCAAAACATTTAAATCATCATGCTCTGTATCTCTAAACGAGTCACTTCAGGCCAGGGACCAGTAACTTCGAGGCATCCGCAAGCATTCTCAAACTGCTGTTTTAATTTTTCATTTTTCTATACTGAAACTCTAATTTAAACAGGGGGTTCATATGAATTGGGATGCATTAGGCGCGATCGCAGAACTGTTAGGAGCGGTCGCAGTATTTTTCACGTTGGCATATTTGGCTTTGCAGGTCCGGCAAAATGCTAATGCGCTACGCCATCAAAATGAATTCTCAGCGGCTCAAATCATGCAGGCGCGCACGGATACTCTAATCAATGTTAGCGCCGCCATGCTATCCAACGAGCAAAACCTTCAGGTTATTTCTAATATAGGACCGGAGCTGGCAAGCCGGAGAGATATTGACCCTGCCGATCAACAACGCGCCAACCAAGTGCTCAACGTATTCAGAAGTATGTTTGAAAACATCTACGAGCAGCATCAAAGGGGATTTGTTAGCCAAGAGTTCTATCAAGGCACTACCGTGCGCGGGCTGGAGTATTTTGGCTCGGCCTTATTGGCATTTCGCACACCGATGTCGCCAGATTTCAAAGTCGAAGTTCAGCGAATCGTCGAAAACAGGCAAAAGCCAAGCGCTAACCCCTAAGCAACAGAGGCATAAATTAGCTCAAGGGAAAACCGTGGCTGAATGCTAAACCGTGGTTAACTGCCGGAAACTCGACGATCCCTACCGGCCCAAAACGGTTCGCGCAGATCTTTGCGTTTAATTTTACCCACCGGGCTTTTTGGCAGTGGTTCTGTAGTCAGGGTGAGACTGCCTGGTTTTTTGTATGAGCCCAGGTCTGCCGCGACAAGCTCTATCAGTTCATCCGTTGTTACAGTCGAGTCTGTCTTCACGACACATACCGCATGAGGAGTTTCGCCCCAGCGCTCATGCGGGATACCGAACACCGCCACCTCAATCACATCCGCATGTCCAGCAAGCACATTTTCCAGCTCCGCCGGCCAGATATTAAAGCCGCCGGATATAATCATGTCGTCAGCTCGATCCACTACATAGAGGTAGCCGTTAGCGTCTAGCTTGCCCAGATCCCCAGTCTTAATCCAACCATTGACCATACGTTCTGCGGTGGCCTCGGGATTGTTCCAGAACTCTGTCATCATACCATCTGAGCGCGCGACTATTTCTCCAACCTCGTTGGCCGGCAGCGGATTATCATCCTCATCCCAAATCTGCACTTCCGCGAATGGCAGGGCTAAACCGCAAGCACGCAAGGGATTAGAGCCGTCAATGGTGGCAAACCACTGGGCAGAGTTCATCATCGAAATCGGCAGCACCTCGGTCTGACCATAACCCTGGTACAGCGCGTCACCAAATATGCTTCTGGCCGCCAATGCCGTCGCATCTTGGATCGGTGCTGCAGCAATAAGCAGGCATTTGAGCGCAGAAAAGTCTCGGCTGCGAGCCACCTCATCATGAACTACGGCGTTGACCATTGTTGGCACCATAAAGCAGAAATTAATTTTTTCGCGCTCCATCAGCTCCAGCGTTGCTGCAGTTTCAAAATGGTCCACCATGACATTACAACCACCGGCCAACCACACGGGCAGATACTGATAACCAGAACCGTGGGAAATTGGCCCCAAATGCAAACATTTGTCTGCGGGCTCCACCGGTGGAAAGGTATAAAACCAATCCCGCCCCGCCGCCAACCAGGCCTTGTGGGTGTAAGCAACGCCCTTAGATGGACCCGTGGTACCGCCGGTATGCCGGATGATGAAGTAATCAGTAGCCGCAACCGCGATATCTGGATCGATATCTGATTGTTGCGCGAGCCAGGGTTCATACTTTTCATCACGGATAAAAATATGCTCAAGGTCCGGCAGCTCGGCCTCCAGACCAGCGGTCTCATGAGCATGTGATTCGCTTACCAGGAGTGCACGGCAATTCGTATGCCCGAGCATATGCAGGTGCGCAGCTCTACCATTACGAGGATACAGAGGCACCCGCACCAAGTTGGCGATTGCCGCTGCTTGAAAGAAGTCCGCAGCCTCTACCGAGTTGTCTTCTAGCACACCTACGCGATCACCGGGGCGCAAACCCATTGCCAGAAGGCCGTTCGCCAGCCTTACACCACGAATCCAGGCCTGTGCAAAAGTCAGCCGGACATCGTTGTAGATGATTGCCTCGTGGTTACTATAGTGCTGTGCAGCACGACGCATTAGCGTTGTTACATTCAATGTAAGCCCTCCTCTGGTTTTGCCCGGCCACAGTCGCGGCCAAAAGACCACAGCTAGTTAAACTGTTGTAACAGACTCAGGCCTAACATCAAACGAACATTAGGTTTCTAATACGACCACGCATCCACGTTTCCCACCGCCGCAGAATAACCGGCCTGCTCATCAACACCGCCAAGAAATTCCCACCGCTTGCAGCATTACAAAATTCTTGTATTTCACAGTAGGCTTATCTCATCGGGCAAAGCATCAGTATGCTGACCCGCTGGATATCTCGGGAGGGGATAAAGTCATGCAGAACCCTTATGCACCGCTGGATCAGACCGGCGTTGTCATTAACGATCTGGATATTGGCGTGGTAGTCAACACCATTCGCGAACAAGGTTATGCCGTGGTGGAAAATTTTTTACCGAAAGACGCCATTACCGGGATGCGCCGCGCATTTAATAGCGAGGTTCCGATTACTGAAATGCGCGCCATCGGCACCGAGACCGGGCGCACCTGGCGGGCCCACAACCTGCTGGCAAAAACCCGCGCTGCCGATGACGTTTTCCTAGACCCACGCCTGCGGGGGATCGTCGAGGGCGTTATAGGTCGATACAACCAAATTAATGTGACGACGCTGTTTAATACTCTGCCCGGTGAGACCAAGCAATTCCTGCACCAGGACGACGGCTTGTGGCCAATTCCGCGCCCGCATCCACCTTTTTTGTGCAATGCCCTATTTGCCTTTGATGATTTCACCCAAGAGAACGGCGCAACTCACCTCGTGCCTTTCAGTCATACGTGGAGTCAGCCGGTTGATCAGAGCGTGGAATCGATTCAAATCGAAATGCGATCAGGCAGTGTCGTCTTTTGGGAGGGCGGCATGTGGCATGCTGGCGGCGCCAATGTCACTACAGACCAAGAACGGATGGGGTTGTTCATAAGCCACCAAGTCAGCTATTTACGCCCGCAGGAAATGCAGTTGTTAGCTATTCCACCCGAAGTAGCGCGCCATCTGCCGCACAAACTACAGCGACTGATCGGCTACCACACCTTCGGACTTGGCGTTGATGGTCGCGATCCGTTGGACGTACTCGCCGACGGTATCGTGGTAAATCCAGAGGCTCGGCCGGCCGACCATTGGCGGCACAGTTATGGTCTCAAAGACGAAAACTAGAGCAGTGCAATACAGTTGTTATTGATCCCCAGGATAAAAGACGCGGTCGAGAAACGTCAGCATCACATCTAGAGCCGGCGGCGCGTTCTCAGCAAAATTATCCCCAGAGTCGAGAAACGCATGACTTCTACCTTGGTGCTCCCAGTACTCTGCGGCATGCCCCGCGCCCTGCAATTCGCGCAGATATTCCCGCACCAATTGCGGCGTAGTTAACGGA
The DNA here is from genome assembly GCA_913050035.1 of uncultured Gammaproteobacteria bacterium. Taxonomy (GTDB): domain Bacteria; phylum Pseudomonadota; class Gammaproteobacteria; order Pseudomonadales; family Azotimanducaceae; genus UBA4421. Next base: position 7,530 of record CAJXAC010000036.1, read on the forward strand.
TCTTCACTGCCGACAGTGAGCAATTGTGGCGGCAAGTTGCGCACCACACTTGACGGGATATTGTGGATCGGCGAAACCCCCTGATACAGCTCAGGATGGGTTTGTACGGTATAGGCGTCACCGAAAATACCCCGTGGCAACGCCCCTCCCATGTACCAGAATGGATTCTTCCATGTTTCAAAATTGCCGGCACCCCGACTAGAAATGTCGAAAGCGCCATAGCTGAGTATCGCTGCCTGCACATCGAGTCCGTGGTTCTGGGCAACATCTTCCGCACTCACACCTGGGGGCAGATAAGACGGTTTGAAAGCCAGATTCTCTGGCGCGTAATCGGCAGAGCTGAGACGCCTACCAAGGTTGACCACCGCTGCAGATAAATGCGCGCCAGCACTGTCACCAGTCACAGCAAATCGCTCGGAGTCGCCTTGGTATTTGCCAATATTTTCCTTCGCCCACACCACGGCACCAAATACATCACTAACTATCTGATCCAAGGTTACGCTGTTGTCTTGATCTCCCAGCAGCCGGTAATCCACATTGCACACAACATAATCGCCATTGGTGACTATGTACTGAGCCATTTGGTCCATAATCGACTTATCGTTTATCAGCCAGCCACCACCATGGAAAATCATCAACACCGGATAACTGGCCTGCCCAGAGGTCGGCGTGTAGATATCCATGGTCAAATCAAAGCCATCAGGAGACCCCCAGAGCACGTCTTCGGCCACAGCATATTTATTCGGATCGTTATGGGCCTTAGGTATCTCTGGGGTCGCACAACCAAGCAGGGCCGTGAGGGCGACAACTAACCCAACATGTCTCCACGAGAACATCAAAGAGTCGCCTGACTGGTGAAAACCCAACGTCTATCAGCGCTATACAGGATCTGCAATTTTCAAAAGTTGCTTGCCCAAATTCTTACCAGTGAACAATCGCTGCAGGGTATCTGGGATATTGTCGAAGCCTTCCTGCACATCAACCTGAAACTTCAGCTCTCCACTTGCAATCCAACCTAACAATTCATTGACCGCCTCAGGCGCACGAGACATATAATCCAAGATAATGAAGCCCTCCATACGTGCGCGCATGGTCACGAGATTCATCAAATTCGCAGGACCTGGGATCGGTTGGGTTGCGTTATAACCTGAAATACCACCACACATTACGATACGTGCTCTCAAATTAAGGTGGTTCAAAGCAGCTTCTAAAATCTCTCCGCCCACATTGTCAAAATAGACGTCGAGCTTGTTTGGGCAAGTCGCCGCGATACGCGCGTTGACGTCTTCGCTCTTGTAATCAATAACCTCATCGAACCCAGCCTCGTCTTTTAGCCAGGCGCATTTTTCAGGTCCGCCCGCAATGCCAACAACGCGGCAACCTTTAATCCGCGCAATCTGCCCAGCCACTGATCCGGTAGCGCCGGCTGCACCCGATACTAGAACTGTCTCGCCCACCTTGGGTTGACCTAAGTCCAATAAGCCAAAATATGCGGTGAGGCCTGTAATACCCAAAACCGACAGCATCATTTCCGGAGTGACGCCATCAGGCACCTTGGATAATCCCATCGGTCCAAGCCCGGGCGCTGCCACCACAAAGTCTTGCCAACCGCCGGTAGTTTGCACCAAATCCCCCTGGGCAAAATCTGCGTGACGCGACTCGACAACTTGGCCGATAGAACCCGCACGCATCGGCTCTCCTATGCCCACGGGCGGTAGATAGCTCTCACGATCCTCCATCCAGCCACGCTGGGTAGGATCAAACGACAAGTACAAGTTTCTGACCAACACCTGGCCGTCGCCAGGCTCAGGGATCGCCTGTTCGGCATAGGTGAAGTTATCTTTGCCGACCATACCCTGAGGGCGTTGCGCTAACAGCCATTGGCGGTTTGTGTTCATGCTCTTCCTCGAAAATCTGAATGCGCGGATAGTGCCTGAAAACTATCTATTGTGCAGATCTGATCAACTCAGCGTCGTGTCTATAGGGCCAATGCAAGCGCCCAACCTATAGTAACAAGCTGCCGGCGAAGGTATTTACTGGAGCCTAGGAAAACTGCGCAACCGCCTTGGTCAACATCTCCAGCCCCCCGACGTTCGCGCTGCGCAGAGTGTCGATACTCGGCGGTTCGTCTCGAATATCGCCGATCTCTTGTAAAGGGAAGTGCACCTCCGCATAGCCCGGCACCTGCTTCATTCGCTCCAACCACTGCGATAATCGCGGAAACTCAGAGAGATCCAAAATATTTGTATATTCGCTACTCAGCTGTCCCACCTCGACACACGCCGCGAAATCCGCAACAGACAGCGTATCGCCAAGTAAAAATTCAGATGACTTTAGATAATGTGAATCCAATATTGCTGCAGCCTGTAGAAACAGTCGCTGCGAATTAGCCTGCATTTCTTGGGAGAAATTCAGATCCTTGCGCACCCGCGCTGCGACCATCATCGATGCTTCGCGGACGTTGCGATGATGAAAATGCAGGTAGGCGTCTATACGCGCTTGATCTTGAGCATTGTCGGGATAGAGATCGCTCCATCCCCGAGATCTGCATAGGTAGATCATTATCGCGTGGGCTTCGCCAATGGAGAAACCTGAATCAGCCTCTTCGAGGCAGGGTATGGTGCCTCCGGGATTCTTTGCCAGAAATTCAGGATGCCGACTGCCGTTTTTGCCCGGATGTCCAGGATTTACCATTCTGAATTCGAACGGCTGCCGTTTGTTTAATAACAGCCATAGCACAGCGCGAACGGGTTGGGAAAAAGGCACTCCATAAATGATAGGCGACTTCATAACGACCTCCGCTGCTAGATGGACTAAGGACATTACATTACTCAGCAGCGCTTTTGCATAATCCTGTAGCGCCCGGTTATCACTTTTTTATCAACACATAATATCCACAGTTTCTAGCGCGGGCACCATGAACGCAATGCTTATCCAGATCATAAGTAGAAATCCCTAGCGAATAGCATCTAAGTGCGCCATCAGCCTACCTCTGAAGAATATTGTCAGCTATAACTCCGAGCCTGTAGACTCAACTTCGACCAAACTAATGGGACTGCGACCCGAGAAGATCAGCGCCCAGTGGGTTAGGATCTGGTCACCAAAGAGTTTTCTACTAAGAATACTGAACGAAGGAGTGGGGGATGACAGCAATAGCCATCGAGCTGCCGGAAGAGGTACAAGTCGCTAGCGATGGGATCGTCGCTTTCGCAGAACAGGAGGTAATGCCTCGGCATGCCAAATTGGCGGATCTATTCGAAGACCCCACCCGCCTTTACGATAGTGCAGGCCGATTCTCGAACGAATTAATCGCCGTTATCACCGAAGTCCGAATGGCATCGGCACAGGCTGGCTTTTTCTCAATGTGCGTACCCCAAGCTCTCGGTGGCGCGGGTCTAGGCCACCTCGCATACTACGTTGCCTGGGAGGCACTGTTTCACCGCTGTGGGCCCAAAAACTGGCTCATGCTGTACGCACTGGCGCATTGGGCATTTGGCCCGAGCAAATTGTTAGAACAAATCGGTGACCGCGCGAAGGCAGAATTTCTGCCGGATCTGATCTCTGGAAAGAAATCCATGTGCTTCGGCCTGACCGAGCCCGACGCCGGTTCCGACGCCAGCCGTCTGCAAACCAAGGCTGTGGCGGATGGCCACGGATGGCGCATATCAGGTAGAAAAATATGGACCACTAACGCCCCAATCGCCGATTACTGTGTCGTCTTCGCGAAGATGGAGGAAGGCATTAGCGCCTTTATGGTGCCCACAGATAGCGAGGGCTTCCAGATACAGCGAATTATCAAACTATTCGGCCATATTGGCGGAGATGAGGCGGAAATTGCTCTGGATAACGTCTACGTCGAGCCCTGGCAGTTAGTGGGCGAGATTGGCAAAGGCTTCAGTGCTGCACTTTATGGTGTATCCCTGGGTAGGATTTATAACTCTGCAAGATCTGTTGGCTATGGCCGCTGGGCCCTTGAAGCAGCGGTGGAATTTTCCAAAATACGCAACGCATTCGGCCAACCCATAGCCGAATACCAAGGAATTACGTTCCCTCTTGCCGATTCGGCAATGGATCTTCACGCGGCCCACCTAATGGGCATCAATGCGGCCATGTTACTGGATGCTGGAGAGCCTGCCGTTAAGGAGTTGTCGATGACCAAGGCTTTTTCGGTGCAAAAGGGTCTAACCGCCGTGGACCGGGCTATTCAGACTCATGGCGCCATGGGCTTTACTAACGAACTTGGCCTGACCGAAGCTTGGCAGGCCCTACGCGTAGTTAATGTGGCAGATGGCACTAACGAAATCTTAAAGAAAACTATCGCCCAAAGACTGCAAAAAGGCGACCTTTCGCTCTGAGCCAGGCCTTATCTGCAGAGGCTCGGACATGATCGCCCGGGCTGGTGGCATGGCCCGCTGAAACTCGCAAACATTGAGTCGAGCAAATCGCACTACCAAGGACTTGCCACGAGATCGGGAAATGCGTTTACTGCTTAGGAGTTTTTCCCAGCAATAAAAAAATCATGAACGCCAAAGAACTGATATTAGAAATTTTTCGCGAAGCTGATTTCATAAGCGAGACGCTTAGCCAAAAAACCAAAGAAGAAGCAAAAGACCAGTCTCCTGAGCTGCTTTCGGCCAGCGCCATAAAGAAGGCCTGCGGAGCGTTTCTCAACGGCCAGGATCCGGCGCCCCATGTGGATGGTTTTCAACGCAAAGAACTCGAATTGAACAGCTGCGAGGAAATGGAGATTTGGGGCAAGTTCACGCCGCCGCCCCAGTTCATTACCTACGATAACGAGCCTTCGTAACTGTCATATTGGCAGCGCGGTCGTGGACTTAATGCGCTCCATGGCAAAAGAGGACGATACGTCGCTGAGCGGCGCAATTTTAATGATGCGCTTATACACTAGGTCATAGTCCGCCACGTCTTTGACCAAAATTTTCAGTAAGTAATCGTACTGACCACTAAGCCGATAAAACTCTACGACTTCATCGATTTTGCTGATGCCTTCGGAAAAGGTTTTCAGCCATTTGTCATTGTGCTCATTAGTGCGCACCGACACGAAAGCAGTCAGCCCGAAACCAAATTGTTCTGGCTGCAAGATTGCCACTTGGCGATCAATGCTTTCATCTTGCAAGCGCTTGACGCGCCGCCAACAAGCATTCACCGACAGCCCAATCTGTGCGGCTAAATCAGCCACTGCGGCAGTACTGTCGCGCTGCAATGCTCTAAGAATGCGCAGATCTTTTGCATCATATTTCTGCATACAATAGCCTTTATTCAGAATATTTCTGCATACGATAACCAATATCTTGCAAAATTTGAGATCTTTCTGCCCAAATATGAGCATATTCTAAGCCTAACAAAACCTCTGTGTAGATTCATGAACAAGTTCTTCTACGACGCCCTGTTAGCCCACCCAGCCGCAGTTAACGAAAGCTATACCGAGCATTTGTTCGCGGCGTCGCGCTTTGGCATACGCTTACTGCTTATGGCCGGCGCATGCTTTGTACATGCCCTAGTGCCGTGCCTATTCACTCGCAAGGCATCGGACATGTTGCACACTCTGCACGACGACATGTATACCCATCGTGCCGCCCAACTCGGAGACGAGGAGCCGCATCAAGCCGATATCCAGCACCGATAAGCAACAGTCCTAGCAGTTACCACAACGGGCCAGGTACTTTCGGCTGCTGATGCCTTTACGCTAACCTTTGTGCAACCTCATCTACCGGCGGTTTTAAGTTGGCTTTATGAATATAGGCGTTCACCACATTATTGGCGCGACCTTGGCATTGTGCTCAGCCACCGGCAACGCTGCGCAACTCAGCGTTGACGACACTTTGGCAAAGGCCCGTAGCAGCGACCAGCAATACATCAGCTGGCACGAACACATTATCGACGACCCTGTCAGCGCCCAAGTTCCCTTCAATGGCAGCGACGGATTGGCCATGGCAGATCTTGATCTGGATGGACTTATCGACATTGTCTCCGTCCACGAATCCGACTCAGGTTATGACTCAGCAATCCATGACGCCGACCTTAAAGTACCCCTAGAGGGGCACGTACGCATCGCATTCGCTACAGCCGACCCAAAAATTTGGACTAACATAACCCTCGCCGAAGGATCTGCAGTTGCAGCACCTGAGGATGTGGCAATCGGTGATGTTAACGGCGACACCTATCCGGACGTGCTGGTCGCGGCTGAACTCGGTCACCTTATATATCTACAAAACCCCGGCAGCGAAGCGCGTTCCGAGCCATGGCCTCGCCGGATTTTGCCCATGACCCAAAATCAAGGATCTTACCTGCGAGTATTTTTTGCTGACTTCAATAACGATGGACAGCTCGAGGCAACCACCGCTAATAAAGGCGCGCAGCGTCCAGGACCAAAGGATTACGCACGCTCAACCCCTGTTTCACTTCTCCAGGTGAACGGTGACCCCTTAGCCTCCGACGGCTGGGCACAAACTCTGTTAGGCCACTACAGTATTCCCCAGAACGCAGAGCCGGTGGACTTAGATCAAGACGGTGACATGGACATCGTTATTGGCAGTCGCGGCGAGCAGCGCATCGCTTGGTTTGAAAACGTCAGCAAAGCCGGAAATCTGCAGTTCAAAGAGCATGCCATTGGCATCATCGGCGCCCAAATTTCCGGCTTCAACCTCACCTATGCTGACATCAATAGAGATCAACGGCTGGACATCATTGGCGCATCAACTCAAGCGCTGTATTGGTTAGAGCAGCCAGCAGTCATCGATGACGGTTGGCTTGCGCACAAAATCGGCACGTTTATACCTGACAGCATCACTGGCTTGGTCGCAGCGGACATCAATGATGATGGCCATCTAGATATTATGGCGGGCAGCTATAGTCGCGGCACCCGCACAGCGGAACAGGACGCCCAAGTTGACGAGCCACTGGGCCGACTGGGCTGGTTTGAAAATCCCGGCGCGAAAAACGAAAACTGGATGCGCCACGATATTTCGCGACGCAAACGAGGCATGTTCGACAAATTCATTGCCCGGGATATGGACGCAGATGGGGATATGGACTTCGTCAGTACACGCGGCAACAGCGGCCAGTTAGACGGTGTATTTTGGCTGGAACAAGTCCGCAGCAAAGAACCCAGAGCCGCATTTACTGCAGCAAGATTAAATGACAGTCAGAGCATGCCATTGCCTCGAGTAGGCACAAAAAAAGCGGGCCGAAGCCCGCTTTAATTACTAGGTACTCACACGAACTAGAAGTTATAGCTCAAGCGACCGTAGTAGAAGCTGCCATTAAAACCAAATGGCGTGAACTGACTGTATGGCAATCCTAGGATGTTTGCAGGCGTGCCACCACAGGTGTTGGTAGAACAACCACGCTCATCCGAAACATTGCGCATTCCGAAAGTACCAGACAGATCTGCGCTAAAGTCATAACCAGCTTCAAGGTCCAATAACGTCGCGCTATCGAACTCACCGCCCGCCTCGTTGTCGTAGTACTCGCCAAAGTAGCTAACTCGCGCCAACAAGCGCAGTTGACCCATGTCGTGCTTACCCGTGAAATTCCAACGGGTTCCAGGAACACCGTCCTCAATCAGGCGCACTCGCTTATCACCCAGCAAGTTTGCATCGCGGCGGGTGACTTCCGTATCGGTGGTATTGAAAGCCAACGACCAGTTGGTTACACCGTTTAGCCACTCTGTTTCTGTGCTCACGACAATATCAAAACCAGATGTACTGGTACTAAACGCGTCAGTGAAAAAACGGAACTGTGATATATCCGAAGCATCAATCCCCTGGCCCGCAAGAGTAGCCAAATCGTCGGCCGTGAGAGTGAAGTCACTGGACAAGCTGAGGCGATCCTCTACATCAATATCGAAGTAATCGATGGTGATGTCGAATGGGCCCATGGTCGCGTACGCACCAAGAGTGTAGTTATTAGAGTTTTCAGGACCAAGACCCGCACCACCCCGCAGCACAGCCGCTGGGCTAGTTGACGGAATAACGCCCTGATTGGTCAACACACCATTGATGATCTGAGTAGAAATGTTTGCGGCATTGGATTGACCCGGCGTAGGCGCCTTAAAGCCTGAACTTACCGTTGCACGCACACCCAAGTTCTCATTGATCTCATAGTTGAAGCCAAGACGATAATTCGTGGTGGTACCAAAATCATCGAAATCCTCATACCGCAGCGCCGCTGCCAACAGCAATTGCTCTGACGCAATGTACTCTAGGTCTGCGTAGAAAGCCGTATTCTGACGTTCCCAGCTGCCCGCAATTTTCGGCGAAAAGCCAGGGAAACCATTAGTCGACGTGCTGAAACCTTGGGTACCCAAGCCACCGTCGATGTAGGACTCTTCTTGGCCGGCACCGATAGAAAACTCCTCGGTACGTACTTCACCACCAAAGGCGAGGTTCAAGTTATCCGACAACGGCATAGAGAAATCAGCATTAAAGCTAGTATCGCTTTGCTCATAGTAGCCAGGATCAAAGTCCCGGGGTGTGATGGGACCAAGGCTGGCGTTCACGGTGTTGTTAATGAAGAAGTCAGCCTTGTTGTTGCCAGTATAAGTGCTGATGCTCCACATCAGACCGGAGTCCAACTCGCCACGAAGACCCAACAGGATCGCCGAGTCAGTCACTTCACCACCAAAGTTCGGAGTGAAGCCGCCAGTGATCAATTCTTGGAAGCTAAAGCAGTTTGCATCCGCTTGCACTGCAGCCATTGCAGTAGGATCCGGTGTGACGCCTGTCATCGTTACCGTAGGGCAACTGACTCCGTCACCAGCAGACAATGCTGGAAAACCGCTGTTGCTTTGACCTACTGGACCTGGGGTCAGGTCACCGATCAGCAAAGTTGCGCCACCGTCGCCACTGTAAACACCGCCACGGTTGGTTGGATTTCTGTAGTAGAAGCCACCCGTTATGGTCTTGCTGTTGTAGTTGGCATTACCAAAGAACTCCATATTGTCCGCAAGATCAGCGCCGAAGTTTGCCCAAAGCTTGTAGTCATCTTCGACTTCTGGGGTGCCCCAAACCTGAGCAGGGTTATTAACGTTCTGGTAACCCGCGGCGATCAGACCTGCAGCGTCCGCGCGTTGTACAGAACGGTCAGTCGCATCTGCGCCGCCCCACTCTGCAGTAAGGTTAACAAAGCCACTGTCACCGATACCGAAGCCTTTGTTAGCTGCGAAGACCATAGTGGTGCCATCGCCTTCACTGTACTGGCCATACTTCACTTCAAACGCGCCGTCAGTAGGCGAATCTTTGAGGTTGAAGTTAATCACGCCAGCGATCGCGTCAGAGCCGTATTGAGCAGCGGCACCGTCGCGCAACACTTCAACACTGCGCAGAGCAAGCGCCGGGATGGCTGCAATATCAGCACCCTGAGAGCCATCAGCCAAGCCATTACCAAGCCAAGTAATAACCGCGGCGCGATGACGGCGTCGACCATTGACCATGACCAGAGTGTGGTCAGGTGCCAAACCGCGCAGATTGGCTGGGCGCACTAGTGTCGCAGCGTCACTGATGGGTTGGTCGTTTACGTTGAAGGACGGTACAAGATTACGCAGCAGGTTGCTGGTATCGATACCACCTTGGTTCATAAAGTCGTCACCGGTCACAACGTCCACAGGCGCTGTTGAATCGGTGGTCGAACGAGGCTTGGCACGCGTACCAATGGTGACCACTTCTTCGATCATGTCCTCGTCGGCTTGGGCCATTTCGGCGTGCACCTGAGTACCAGTCGACAGAAGCATCAGCATCAGCGCTGCGGCCAACGCGATTGCATGTTGGATAGTCTTCAACTCTATTCTCCAATTAAAAAAAATGAACCCTTATGCTACGTTTTGGTGCAACGTTGCAACCGGGAGCGCCTATTTTGGTGCGAACTGAAAATTTGTAAACCAAAAGTTAACAATTTGTTTCAAATTGACACTATTTTCACACTAGCGTGGTCGTTTTTGATGCAATTTCCGACCAACTTGGAAAGACAGTTAGGAACTCAGCCAGATTTAATCCCAGGCCCGGAGAAAGGAACAAGTTTGGAGGAAGAAGGAAGTCAGTATTTGCGGCAGTAGTGCTAAGTTAGCCAGTGTGGTTTTACTCAAACAAATGTCCACGAACAAAGCGGGCCGAAGCCCGCTTTATCGAAGCAGTAATTATCTTGGGTCGACGCTAGGCCGCATCGAACATCAGTTCTGCCGCCGACAATCGCAGTGAAGATACCATGCCATTGAAGTATTGCGCTTCCATTTCACTGACTCGGCCGTCTGCTTTGCAGACTTCAGCAATGGCTTGCGCGACTTCCCGTCGATCGTCCAAAGATAGGTGCTTTGATGCACGGCTGACAAATTGTTGCAAAGGCATTTGCTCGAAAAGTTGCGACTTTGCAGCCACATTAACCGCCGCGGCCGAGTAATCAATGCTGTCGACGCGACGCATGATTTCCTGCACTTTCTTGACTTCGACTTCTTTAACGTTGCTGTCGGCAGCCGCGGTGCGGGCTAGCGTGGCGAACATCAAGGACGCCTTTAATGCTTCTGTATCGTGGCTTTTTGCGTAATTTTTGAGGAATTTGCTCGAAGAGCGGGGGGATATGAGTTTCATTTTACCTTTGTTAGTTAAAGCGGTTGCTTGGATCTGTCTGCAACACCGAAGTGCGCCTTGAGAGCGAGTCTGTGCCGCTTTCGCGACGCCTCCTTATCAAGCGCTCTACTCCAATTATTGCAAAGCAGACGAACGCGTCAGCAAACGATTGCTTTTGGTGCATAACCAAAAAATTGCGCCTTTTGACTGTGTAGAATCGTAACAAAAAATCACGATTACACCAACTATATCGCCGTTAAACCTGAAGATTTGCGCGCGATAGCAGCGGTGTCCACTGCTAGTCGAGTTTTGCTTGAGGTACAATCGACCTCGCGATTCATTTTTGGGGTTTAGGGGTAATCTATGAGCAAGGCCACTCCGATATTGGTTGGAATTCATCATCTCGAGCAACGCGAGACAGATCCCTCTGTTGCACGAGAACCCATCGAGTTGATGATCGATGCTGTCACCTCGGCGGCCCAAGACGCAGGCAACAAGGCGCTGCTAAACGCCGGTTCGGTGCGGGTGATCAGAGGCATCTGGCCTTATCAAAATCCAGCTAAGGCAGTGGCCGAAGCAATTGGTTGCTCAGGCGCCGAGACCGCTGTTTCGGCATTCGGCGGTAACTTTGTCCAAACCACGGTCAACCAGAGCGCCTTGGACATTCAAAATGGCGACCATGACATCATCGTTATCACCGGAGCTGAGTGCGGTAGCACCGCAGCGAAAGCAGCTAAGGCTAAAATCGATCTTAACTGGGCGGACCTGCCCGGTGAACCTGATCAGCGCATCGGTGAAGACAAAGACATGCGCCATGAGGCCGAGCGCGCCATTCGACTAGGCCGACCGATCGCCGTCTACCCGATTATGGAGATAGCCCTGCGCAACCAACTGAGGCTTGGCGTTGCAGAGCACCTAGACAAAATTTCGGAGCTGTGGGCGAGCTTTAGCCGTGTCGCTGCGGATAACCCAAATGCCTGGATTCGCGACGCTAAATCAGCAGCGGAAATCCGCACACCGTCAGCGATTAATCGGCCGGTGTCGTTCCCTTACCCTAAATTCATGAACTCTAATGACAATGTGGACCAAGCCGCAGCATTGATTATGTGTTCTGAGGAGAAAGCAAAAGCACTGGGCATACCCCGCGAAAAGTGGATTTACCCTTGGGCCGGCAGCGATGCTCACGATCACTACTATCTCTCTAACCGAGATAATTTTTATTCCTCGCCCGCTATTAGGCTCGCAGGCAACCGATGTTTAGAAATGGCAGGGGTTAACGCCCACGATCTCGATATGGTGGACGTCTACAGTTGCTTTCCGGTCGCTGTACAGATCGCTAGCCGCGAACTTAAGCTCGACACTACTAAACCACTGACGGTGACCGGTGGACTCACTTGGGCCGGCGGCCCTCTTAATAACTACGTAATGCACTCTATCGTGCGAATGGCGCAGCTGCTGAGAGATCGGCAGGGGCAAAAGGGGCTGGTCACGGCTAACGGCGGCTACATTACCAAACATGCATTCGGCGTTTATTCCTCCGAACCCCCGAGCCAACCTTTTCAACACGCTAATTTACAGAGCCAAGTCGATCAAACGCTCAAGCGTGACGTCGCGATCGGTCACGACGGCAATGGCGTCGTTGAGGGCTATTCGGTTGTCTACGGTCCGCAAGGTATGGAAAAAGCTTTTGTCGCAACCCGGCTGCCAGATGATCGACGCGCCTGGGGCGTGTGTCATGACCCCGATGTTTTAATGAGCATGACCAAGGAGGAGTTCTGCGGCCGCACAGTCAAACTCGCGGATCATGTTGCGCATTTTTAATCCCTTAGGAACGCGCTTAAATTATGTCCAAGGCTAACTCACATGAGCCCGCAGGATTGGGTCGGCGGTTAGCAGCTATGCTCTACGACGGCCTGTTGTTGCTGGCAATTTGGATTGTTACGGGGCTGATCTGGTTTCCTATCAATGGCGCCGCTGTTTCCGGCCCGTTACTGACCACGGTGCTGACGCTCGAAACTTTCGCGTTCTACGCTTATTGCTGGCATCGCCATGGCGAGACATTAGGCATGCGTGCCTGGCACATTCGTTTGGTAGCCGGTTCCGGACAGCCCGCCTCTTGGAGACAAATTGGTCTGCGCTTGTTGAGCGGCTGTATCTCATTAGGCTGCTTTGGCTTCGGCTACTTGTGGCTCTATCTCGGCAAGACCCGTCAAACCTGGCACGACTTCGTCAGCGATACCTATGTTGTGCATATTCCTCGTTGAACTTGCTTTCCGGGAGCTCTAGGGGCTGTGACGCGTTCCAAAATCGACTAAACTGTTGGGCCTTTAGCGACATATCGCGCTGTCTACATAGGCTCTATTAAGTAATGAAATACTCCACTGCCACTGGCGCTCTCCAGCAATTAAGAACGCCTTGTTTGATCTCCGGTTTCAAAACTGCGAAACGCCTTGCGCGCGCATTGGGCGAGCAAAAACAGTTCAGTCGCAGTACCAAAGATTTCGATGATGCACCGGGCAAAAGTCTGTGCGTGCATTTGGACGGTGCTGTTGCACGAATATTGGTGCTGGGGGGACTCGATAATCCGAGCGCGGCGGTTTTTACTAAAATTGCTAACCTGGCAGCACAAGAAGCAGTGAAACTACCCATCGGACAAGCCGTTGCTGCCTTCGTTGACAGCAAAGTGAAAGGTAAAAATGCGGAGTGGAAAGCCAGCACTTTGATGCAGGCGCTCAGCCACGCGGGGTATCAGTTTCGTCATCACAAATCAAAGCCCAAGCCTCTGCACCAACTAACACGGATCAAAATTCACACTAGCGATGCTGACAGCAAAGCTGTACGCGCGTCGGTAAAAATGGGCAATGCACTGGATGCAGGACTGCAACTGGCAAAAGACCTCGGCAACGAGCCGCCCAATGTATGCCACCCAAACTATTTGTTAGCCCAAGCGCGCAAACTAGGCCGCGCTGCCAAGGTCAAAGTGTCCCAGTTGGACGAAAAGAAAATGACCGAACTTGGCATGGGCGCATTTATGGCAGTGTCTCAGGGCAGTGATCAGCCTGGACGCATGATCATCATTCAATACTCGGGCGGCAAAAAGAGTGACGCTCCCATTGCCTTGATTGGCAAGGGCATCACCTTCGATACGGGTGGCATTTCCTTAAAACCACCACCAGGCATGGACGAAATGAAATTCGATATGTGTGGTGCTGCAAGCGTACTTGGCGCCACCAAGGCGGTTATTGAAGCAGGCCTGCCGATTAATCTACTGACCATTGTTGCTGCTGCGGAGAATATGCCAAGCGGCCGCGCCACCCGGCCTGGCGATATCGTCAAGACTAGATCCGGTCAAACGGTTGAAATACTGAATACCGACGCTGAGGGGCGTCTGGTGCTGTGCGATGCATTGACCCACGCGCTTACATTTAAGCCCAAGGCTATTGTTGACGTTGCCACACTTACGGGTGCCTGCATCGTCGCACTCGGCTCTCACGCCAGCGGCCTGTACTCTAATGATGATGCGCTTGCTGATGCCTTACTGGCCGCTGGCGAGCACAGTAACGATCGGAACTGGCGGATGCCACTTTGGGATGATTACCAAACCGCACTAAATTCAAACTTTGCAGATATGGCGAATGTGGGCGGGCGCGAGGCTGGCAGCGTCACCGCTGCGTGCTTCTTATCACGTTTTGTTGAAGGCACAAGCTGGGCCCATTTGGACGTGGCCGGTAGCGCATTTCACGGTGGCGCGCGCAAGGGAGCTAGCGGCCGCCCGGTACCGATGCTGTTCAATTACTTGCAGAACCAAACCTAAGATCCATGGCCGGATCTGTAAGGTGACACGGGTAGACTTTTATATCCTGCCAGATATGGGCGCTGATGCGGCTATGCGTTTCGCCTGTCGCCTCAGTTTAAAGGCGCTGCAAAACCAGCTGGATGTGCACGTGCAGGTGGATGATGCGCCGGCTGCAGACGCCATTGATGCCTTGATGTGGGACTATCCGCAGCATAGATTTTTGCCCCATCAGGTCATTAGCGAGGATGATCCAACTAGCACCAGCCCAATTCACGTGGGGTACAGCCAACCACTGCTACAAGCGGGCTTATTGATCAATCTGGCTGCCGATATCCCGAATTTTTTCGGACGCTTTGATCGAGTCGCTGAAATTGTCGTGGGCAACACCCGCGAACAAGGGCGAGATCGTTATAAATACTACAGAGACCGTGGTTTTCCACTGCACCACCACGAGCTCACCGATTGGGAACACTAGCCCGTTTCTGACCTTTAAATGCCTTAATTCGCCTAAGTTACAGAGAACTGCCAGAGCTACTATGGAAAACAGCTTTAACCCGGAAAAAATAGAGCGTGAGCTCTACGCCCAGTGGGAGACGTCGGACTTTTTCACACCCACGGGTAACGGCGATCCTTACTGCATTCTCATACCACCGCCCAATGTCACGGGCACACTACATATGGGCCATGCATTCAATCAAACTCTGATGGATGCGCTGATTCGTTATCAGCGTATGAACGACCGCCACACTCTCTGGCAAATGGGTACCGATCATGCGGGCATCGCAACCCAGATGCTGGTCGAGCGACAGCTCGCAGCGGAAGGTAAAACCCGTCATGATTTAGGTAGAGAAGCTTTTATCGAACGTGTTTGGGATTGGAAGCACGAATCTGGCGATACTATCTCCAAGCAAATTCGCCGCATGGGCTCAAGTCTTGATTGGTCCCGCGACCGCTTCACTATGGACGACGGCTATGCAGGAGCCGTGCAAGCAGCCTTCATTAAACTCTACGACGACGGGCTGATCTATCGCGGCCAGCGTCTGGTGAACTGGGACCCCGAACTCGGCACTGCTATTTCGGATCTGGAAGTCGAAAACAACGAAGAGCAGGGACATCTTTGGCATTTCCGTTATCCACTTGCAGACGGCGGCACGACTGCCGATGGTGACGGCTTTCTGACCGTCGCAACCACAAGGCCGGAAACCATGCTGGGCGATACAGCCGTTGCTGTGCATCCTGATGATGAACGCTACAAAAGTCTGGTCGGGCAGTTTATTGACCTACCCTTGGTCGGGCGCAGAATTCCTATTATCGCCGACAGCTATGTCGACATGGAATTTGGTACCGGCTGCGTGAAGATCACCCCTGCCCATGACTTCAATGACAATGCCATGGGCAAACGCCATAAGCTTGAGGAAATAAATATCCTCACTGGCGCTGCATGCATCAATGACAATGCACCAGAGCAATATCGCGGCCTGAGTCGCGAGGCTGCACGCCAGCAAATAATCGCTGATTTTGAGGCTCTGGGCCTCGTCAGCGCCATCGAAGACCACAAATTAATGGTGCCACGGGGTGACCGATCCGGCGCCATAATTGAACCGTTATTGACGGATCAATGGTTTGTAGAGATTGCACCACTCGCCAAACCGGCTATCGACGCCGTGGAAAAGGGCGCCATAACTTTCGTGCCCAAACAATACGAAAATACCTATTTTGCTTGGATGCGTGATATTCAAGATTGGTGCATTAGCCGCCAACAATGGTGGGGGCATCGGATCCCGGCGTTCTATGACAGTGACAACAACATCTACGTTGCAGCCGACGAATCCAGTGCCCGAGCCAAATATCAGCTTGGAGACGACGTCGAACTGCATCAAGATCAAGACGTTCTAGAAACATGGTTTTCTTCGTCACTATGGCCGTTCGCTACCCTTGGCTGGCCCGAAGAGACAGAATCCCTCGCCAAATTCTTGCCCAGCAATACCCTGATTACCGGCCACGATATTATTTTCTTTTGGGTAGCGCGCATGATCATGATGACATTGCGCCTGACCGGGAAGATTCCCTTTGAGACCGTCTACATTCACGGCCTAGTGCGCGATGGCGAAGGCCAAAAAATGTCTAAAACCAAAGGCAACGGCTTAGACCCGCTGGATTTCATCGACGGTATCGACATCGAATCGCTGGTGCAAAAGCGCACAGCTAATCTGACCCAACCAAAGATGGCCAAGCGCATCGAAAAGCTGACCCGTAAAGACTTCCCTGAGGGCGTTGCAGCCTACGGCACTGATGCATTGCGCTTTACGTTTTGTGCGCTGGCCACTACTGGCCGCGACGTACGCTTCGACGTCAGTAGAGTTGATGGTTATCGAAATTTCTGCAACAAGCTTTGGAATGCTAGCAAATTCGTACTTATGAATACGGCAGATGAGGATCTGAGCCAAGCGATATCGCCATCACCGAACGTCATCGACCGATGGATTTTGAGTAAGGCGAGCAAGCTTATTGAAGATTGCCGTCTCGCTCTAGATACATACCGATTCGACTTGTGCGCTAACGCGATATACGAATTTGTCTGGCACGAATACTGCGATTGGTACTTGGAACTGAGCAAATCCATTCTCTGGAACGACGATCTGAGCGATCAGCATAAAGCCGCAACACGCAGAACGTTGCTCGAAGTACTGGAACTATTACTGCGCATCAGTCATCCCATTATGCCCTTCATTACCGACACTCTTTGGTTGCAGGTTGCGCCAAAACTCGGCATCAGTGGCGCTAGTGTGATGGTGCAGAACTATCCAGAATCGTCACAGTTGCCCACTGACGACGACGCACAGCAGCAAATCGAGTGGCTAAAGTCAGTAATCACGGCTTTACGCAACATTCGCGGGGAAGCATCGATAAAGCCGAGTCTGGGCATACCGATACTGCTGCAAGACGGCGATCAACAAGACCGCGCACAGGCCACTAATGCCGCCGAGATACTGAAACGATTGGCAAATGTCACATCTATCGAGTGGCTAGAACCTGGCAACGACCCACCACCGAATGCATTGGCTCTGGTTGGTGACCTGCGGGTTATGGTGCCGCTGGCTGGACTGATCGATGTCGATGCCGAGCGGACCCGACTGACTAAAGAGCTGAGCCGCTGCGAGGCCGACCTTGGACGCATAACCGGCAAACTGAGCAATGACAATTTTGTCAGCAAAGCGCCTGCCGAAGTGGTCGAAAAAGAACGACAGCGGGCGCAGGAGTTGCAAACCACTCTGGCCACTCTCGCTGAGCAAATGCAGCAACTGGCAGATTTAAATTAGCCGTTCGACTATGGTGAAGCCCATAAGCAGGCATAGATGGGTGCGCGGTATCGGATACATACCCCAAGCTCGCCGAACCCGTAAACCAATGT
Source organism: uncultured Gammaproteobacteria bacterium (assembly GCA_913050035.1). Taxonomy (GTDB): domain Bacteria; phylum Pseudomonadota; class Gammaproteobacteria; order Pseudomonadales; family Azotimanducaceae; genus UBA4421. The sequence continues at coordinate 25,318 of CAJXAC010000036.1, forward strand.
CGGCCAGCAAATGACCCTTTCAGGGCTAAGAAA
>CAJXAC010000037.1 GCA_913050035.1 uncultured Gammaproteobacteria bacterium
TTGAGGTATGTCCTGTCGACTGCTTTTACGAAGGCCCCAACATGCTCGTCATTCACCCTGATGAATGCATCGACTGTGCGCTATGCGAACCAGAATGCCCTGTTGACGCGATTTTTTCAGAAGACGAAGTTCCCGAGGATCAGCAACAGTTCTTCGAATTGAATGCTGAGCTGGCCGAGATCTGGCCAAATATCACTGAAATAAAAGACGCGCCTACGGACGCCGAAGAGTGGGACGGCAAGCCCGGCAAGCTTGCTCTTCTGGAACGCTAATAGCCGCCCGAGCTGGGTTTGTAGTCACTTCACAATCGCTAGGCCGCCGACTACCCAGGCTTTATTAGACTCTTAGGATTAATCGGCTTGCCGTCGCGGCGCAGCTCGAAATGCACTTTTTGATTGTTGCTGTTGCGCGACGTTAACTCTGCCAGGGACTGCCCAGTGCGAACTGATTGCTGCTCGTTAACTAAAATACGACCGTTAAAACTGTAGGCGCTGAGTAAGTTACCTGAATGTTTAACGATAACTAGGCGTTCATAACCGGCAATGCCATTTCCCGCATACACGACCTGCCCGGCTGACGCACTGCGCATGCGTATCTTGCCACGCACCTGATAATCCCAACCCTTGCTACCGTTGCCAAAGCCAACGTTGGGGTTCTGTTTTATCGGTCGCACCCAAACTAGGGGCGTGCGCTTGCTGGATTTCGCTGGTTGTCGAGGCGGCTTTTTCGCAGTGACGGCCGCAGCACTCACTTGGGACTTAGGTTTGGGCTTGGTTTTTACTTGCGCGGCAGGGGCTACAGTTGTGGTCCGAATTTCAGTGCTTTTGGCGTTCCCACTTTGCCTGGTAGCGGGCTGAGTCAGTGCCGGTTTTTGCGCGGCTTTTATCACCGGCGCAGCCTCGAGCCGCAACCGTTGACCTGGATAGATTACGAAGGGGGGCTCAATATCGTTGATCTGGGCCAGTGTTTTGTGATCTTTACCGGCACGCCAAGCAATAGAGTAAAGCGTATCGCCCTTACGAACGATAAAGACATCGCCAGTAATGGCTTCAGCCTGCGCTGGAGAGACTTCGCTCACTACCGGTGTGCCCAGCGGTACACAGCCCGCTAAACACACCAGCAGTAAGATCCAGCCTAGGCCGGTTGCGTGACGCGCTGCATTAACCACAATGCGATTACACCCAAGGCAACTGCAGGCAATACACCCATCAGATATGCCGATTGCCCAGTCAGAGAAACATATTGAGCAGGCCAAAGCAGGCCCTCGAGAAGAGTTCCCGCGTCGCTATTTTGCCATGGCCACAACTTCACCAGTGCCACGGCCATAAAACCGGTCAGCAAGGACAACAGACGGTCTTCATGATGCGTAATCAGCCATGACAGCATGCGTACAAAAGATGCGAGACCGACCGCGCACCCCAGGGCGACTGCTGAGAGCTTCAAAATATCCAGATCGGCGATTGCAACGATGACATCGTCATACAAGCCAAGCAGTAACAACACAAAGCTGCCCGATACTGCCGGCAATATCCAAGCACATACTGCAATGGCACCACCAATGAACAAGGCAAGCCACGAGCCCTGCATCTGGCCTATAGGCAAGGATAAAAACGCCACCCCAAGAATTGCACCCAGTGTTCCGTAGCGCAGTAAAGTCAATGGTGCGCGGGCACGCCCGATAAACACTGCCGAGGCCAAGATCAATCCAAAAAAGAACGACCACAATAACGGTGCTGCTTGGGCCAGCAGTAACCTGACCACCGGCGCCAAAGAGATGATCCCTGCACCCATACCTGCAGCCAGACTAAGAAGAAAGCCAAGATTATGATGTTGCCAAAATGCTTGAGGACGACGCAGTAAGCCGATGGAACGCGGACCAAAGCTTGCCAGCGCCGAGACGAGTTCAGTGTAGATGCCGGTAACAAAGGCAATGGTACCGCCAGATATGCCAGGCACCAGTTCAGCCAAGCCCATACAAACACCGCGCAGCGCGACTCCAATAGGCGTCGTTTGTGTCGCCCGGGATGTTGATGTGGAAATATCGGAATCTTGCATGGTCGCTCAGCGTGCTGAGGTGCCTGACAGCAGCGGCACAAATTTGACCCGATCATGCACGCGCTCTTCAAAACCCTCTAGGGTTCGGTCGATAACAATTAATTCTTGAATCGTATCATCGCCAACCGGCACGATCAGTCGTCCGCCAACTGCAAGCTGGTCCAACAGCGCATCGGGCACCGCTGGCGGTGCAGCGGTTACCATAATTCCATCGAACGGCGCATGCGCCTGCCATCCGCCATAGCCATCACCATGTTTAAGCGAGACGTTCTTAATCGACATTGCAGCAAGCCTACGCTTCGCTCTGGTGGTAAGGGCGGAAATTCGTTCTATGCTGTAAAGGCGTTTACACAGTTGCGCTAAAACCGCTGTTTGATAGCCAGAACCGGTGCCCACCTCGAGTACTTGCTGAGGCTTTACCTCGCTCAGCAGCTGGCTCATCAGCGCAACGATAAATGGTTGCGAAATCGTTTGATTATGGCCAATCGGCAGAGCGGTATCTTCATACGCACGATGCGCCATAGCTTCATCGACAAAAATGTGCCGAGGCACACTGCCCATGCAAGCTAACACTTCAGTATTGTCGATCCCCTGCTCACGCAGCCGTGCAACCAATCGGTCCCGGGTTCTTTGAGAGGTCATACCAATACCCTGCAGGTCGAATTCTGTCACCGACTTTGATCCTTGAGTTCAAAACAGTGTTGCAACATCACTGTTGCATATGCGCCAGGCGGCAGGCCAAAACTAAGCTCAAGAATAGCCTCGGCTGGATATTGTGCAAAGCTAAAGTTGGACGGCGCTGCCAGCAGCGAACGCAATCCACGATTGACCCCAGCCATCTCTAAGCCATGACAGAGCGCCTGCTCCCCATGCACTGCAGCGCTCTCTATTGCCAGGGCTTGATCGGTAAAAGGCGAACGGCCCCGCCCCCACAGCGATCCCTTTAATTGCTCCTGTAGATCGCCGGCTATCGGGGCAGTCAGGCGTCCCTGATGTTCGCGCGCTGCCAGAATAAGATTGAATAAATGACTCCGGGCCACCGATAAATACAGCCCCCTGCGTGCTTTGTTTACCCGTCGCGGTTGTCGATCCACCAACCAACGCTTTGCCGCAGCTAGGTTATCGTTACCGAAGCGCTGAGGACCAAAGTAATTGGCAAACGGTTGTGCCAACTTTGGCATTAGCGGCAGCGCATGGTTCAAATCGCAGCCCAAACGAATTATGAAATCATTATGATGGTGTTCACCACGTCGCAGTTTGCGTATATGACGCCCGCTTTCGAGGCAACGGAAGTATTGATCATTTGCAGTTATTTGCGATTGCTCGAACTCTTCTTCGATGGCATCGTCGGGTGTGACAATACTGAACCACTGGCGGGTGATCGCACATTTATCCTTGAGGCCAGCATAGCCCACGTCTTGCAACCGCACCGAGTAACGCCGAGCTAGCTCAGCGGCTACCGCAGCCGTATTCATGTTGCGCTTTTCTATGTAGAGATAGCGGTGTTCCCCAGAGTCGGTAAAGGTCCAACCTAAACTTTCATTTACCCGCCAGTCCTCCGGCCGCGCTTTGATCGTTGCACGCGGAAATTCGGCGCCTGGGTCCGCCACCATACTCCTAGGGGTTGGCTTCATCAGGTATTAGGTAGAACACTTCGCCTTTTTTCACCAAACCCAATTCACTGCGCGCACGCGCTTCGAACGCAGCCTTTCCGGACTGCAGGGCCACGACTTCGGCAATCATTTTGCGGTTGCGCTGCTGCAGTTGCTCCATGCGTGCTTTTTGCTCAGCCACCTGGCCGGCGAGTCTTTGCTGAGCCATAGCGCCGGACTGACCAAACCAGATTTGATATTGCAACCCAGCCAAAAGTATCAGCAACCCAGCGGATAAAATTTTCATCCCCAGTCCTCTCAGTAGCCTTAGTTGGTTTGGCCGTAAATCGCTCCGCGGCCAGGATATAGCGCTTGGTCTCCCAGATAAGCCTCTATCCGCAACAACTGGTTATATTTTGCGACTCGGTCAGACCGGCATAACGACCCGGTTTTGATCTGCCCTGCGCCCGTTGCAACTGCCAAGTCGGCGATCGTGGTGTCCTCAGTTTCTCCAGAACGATGAGAGATAACACTGGTAAATCCAGCGGCATTGGCCATATCAATCGCCTGCAGCGTCTCGGTGAGCGTACCAATTTGATTAAATTTAATGAGGATTGAGTTCGCAACACCTTCCTCGATACCGCGCTTGAGGATTCGTGTGTTGGTTACGAATAGATCATCGCCAACGAGTTGGGTACTTGTCCCCAATTTCTCAGTCAATGCTTTCCAGCCCGCCCAATCGCTCTCATCCATACCATCTTCAATTGACACTATGGCATGCTCGCTGCAGAGCGCCGCTAAGTACTCAACGAAGCCCTTGGCATCAAAGACTTTGTTCTCACCACTAAGACGATATTCACCTGCGGTATAGAACTCAGACGCTGCGCAATCCAAGGCCAAAGTAACGTCGCGGCCAATCTCATAACCCGCTGCGGTAACCGCTTGGGTAATGACTTCTAACGCCTGGGCATTAGATTCCAGGTTGGGCGCAAAACCACCTTCGTCACCAACCGCCGTGGACAACTCTAATTTTTGCAAATGTTTTTTCAGATGGTGGAATATTTCCGTACCACAGCGCAGTGCCTCGGAAAAAGTATCCAAACCTACGGGTTGAACCATGAACTCCTGAATGTCGACATTGTTGTCCGCATGCTCGCCGCCATTGAGGATATTCATCATTGGTACCGGCATGCGCATGGTCGGCTTACCTGCCAGAACATTGATGTGTTGAAACAACTGTTGCTGGGACGCTGATGCAGCGGCCTTACAGGCGGCCAACGACACCGCCAAGGTCGCATTAGCGCCAAGTCGTCCTTTGTTGTCAGTGCCATCCAGCGCGACTAATGCCTCATCTAGCGCTTGTTGGTCATGGCTATCATGTCCTGCAAGTCGCGTGTTTATCTCGCCATTAACGAAAGCGACCGCCTGACTAACGCCCTTGCCCATATAGCGCCCAGCATCACCATCGCGTAACTCAAGAGCTTCACGACTACCAGTAGAAGCTCCGGAGGGCGCGGCTGCACGCCCAATATGGCCACTGTCCGTCACAACGTCTGCCTCTACTGTCGGATTACCTCGGGAATCAAGGATTTCCCGTGCCGTAACCGAAACTATCTTGCTCATCGCGCTCCTCCAGAAGCCGAGGTTGAATTTAGTTCGTCAGATCAGCCACTTGATCTTCAAGGCGGGGCTGACTTTTCACTACATTGTCGATATCCATAAGTTGCTGCATGAGTGCTTTGACCCTAGTCAGCGGCCAAGAATTAGGGCCATCAGACAGCGCCTTAGTCGGATCGGGATGGCATTCCATAAATACCCCAGCAACGCCGGCAGCCACAGCAGCACGCGCCAGCACTGGCACCATTTCTCGCTGCCCACCCGAAGCATTACCCAGACCCCCAGGCATTTGTACCGAATGGGTAGCGTCGTATACCACCGGACAACCCGTTTGCCGCATCAGCGATAAGGAGCGCATATCCGATACCAGATTGTTGTAGCCAAAACTGGCTCCGCGTTCGCAAACCATAATCTGCTGGTTACCCGTCGACTTCGCCTTATTCGCAACCTGCAACATATCTAATGGCGCCAAAAACTGGCCTTTCTTGATATTGACTGGCACACCCTGAGAGCAAACATTGACAATAAAATTAGTCTGCCGGGACAGAAATGCCGGGGTCTGCAAGACGTCAACAACGCTGGCGACCTCATTTAATGGCGTATCTTCGTGAACATCGGTTAGCACCGGCATCCCAAGCTCATCCTTAACACGCTGTAATATGCGCAGGCCCTCTTCAATCCCAGGCCCGCGATAACTGTCGATTGATGAGCGATTAGCTTTATCAAAGGAGCTTTTAAAAATTACTGGCACGCCGAGTTCGTCACCGATTTTCTTCAGCTCGCTGGCGGTATCCAAAATCAGCGTTTCGGTTTCAATGACACAAGGCCCGGCTATAAAAAACAGCGGCGCCTCATCTCCAACCGTAAAATCGCATAATTGCATGGCTAAACCTCCAGGTTTAATGCGTTACTTTGCCGTATCTGCATGGGCCAAGCCTGCTTCTACAAAGCCTGTAAATAACGGATGCCCATCTCGCGGCGACGAAGTAAATTCGGGGTGGAACTGGCATGCAAGAAACCATGGATGGTCCTGCAGTTCGATCATCTCCACCAATTCTCCGTCCTCAGACTTGCCAGCAACGACTAGGCCATTAGCAGTCAGTTGGTCCAGATAGCGATTATTGACTTCATAGCGATGCCGGTGCCTTTCGCGAATGATGCGGTCACCATAAACCTGCTCTGCTAAACAGCCCTGGTTTAGCACACACACTTGTTCACCCAAACGCATCGTGCCGCCCAGATCGCTGTCTTCACTGCGCTGTTCAACCTGGCCACTTTCATCAGTCCACTCGGTAATCAAACCAATAACCGGATGATCTGTATCTATATTGATTTCGGTACTATGCGCACCATTCAGATCGGCGCAATTGCGTGCAATATCGATCACTGCTGCATGCATGCCATAACAAATACCCAAATACGGAATTTTTTGCGCTCGTGCATAGCCGGCTGCAAGGATCTTGCCTTCAAAACCGCGCTCACCGAAACCGCCGGGTACCAGAATCGCATCAGCGTCCTCAAGCAAGCCAACGCCTTCGCGCTCTAGGGTTTCCGCGTCCAAATAGCGGATATCTATTTTAGTTCGAGTTTGAATCCCTGCATGGGTTAAAGCCTCGATCAAGGATTTATAGGCATCGAGGAGCTCTAAATATTTCCCAACAAAGGTGATCTGCAAGTTTCTCTCAGGATTTAGCTGCGCATCCACAACAAGCTCCCAACTGCTCAGATCCGCTGGCGGACAGTCGATCTGCAATTGCTCAACAACGTAGTCATCTAATCCCTGCTTGTGCAGCTCTAGAGGGCCCTGATAAATGGTGTCAATGTCCACCAGGGGAATAACAGCGCGTTCTTCAACATTTGTGAACAGGCCTATCTTATTGCGCTGGGACTGCGGAATTCGCGCCTCCGAGCGACAGACCAAAATATCTGGCTGCAGGCCGATGGAGCGGAGCTCTTTGACCGAATGCTGGGTTGGTTTAGTTTTTATTTCACCAGCAGTGCGCAGGTACGGGACCAGAGTCAGATGAATCAATAGCGCACGGCTGCGGCCGACTTCCATACGCAGCTGACGAATCGCTTCAAGAAACGGTTGCGATTCGATATCACCCACGGTACCACCGGTTTCAACAATCAAAACATCCACATCTTCGGTGACCAGCATAATGCGCCGCTTGATCTCATCGGTGATATGGGGAATGACCTGTACCGTGCCACCCAAGTAATCACCACGGCGCTCACGACGAATCACCTCAGCGTATATGCTGCCGGTGGTAATGTTGTTATTACGGGTCATGCGCGCCCGGGAAAAGCGCTCGTAGTGGCCAAGATCGAGGTCGGTCTCGGCACCATCTGTGGTAACGAAAACCTCGCCGTGCTGCACTGGGCTCATGGTTCCTGGATCAACGTTGATATACGGATCCATTTTCAAAACATTGACACGTAGGTCTCGGGCTTCAAGCTGCGCTGCGAGCGAGGAAGTCAATATTCCTTTCCCCAGCGAGGAAACCACACCACCGGTCACAAAAATAAAACGTGTCATAGGACTCCATCCGGACTCCAAGCATCACAAATATGGTCGAGTATCGATCACAAAGGTGCTTGGGAAGATGGAGTTGCAAGATAGCAAAAGCGCCCCTTAACCACAATCATTACCATGATTCTCGGCACTATTTTATCTGAGCATGGCGGTGCTAAAACAAAGCGCCCGATCGCGCTCATTTAACAGTTAGCAATCGGTAGTAATCTGCAGCTACAGCGTTAGTTGGATAATCACGAAAGCGTTCACTGATTACGTCTGTCGATACTGCAACGACTTCGTTTTGCCAAATCAGCAGTGGTAACGCTTGGCGACGCCAGGGCGGCACATCGAGGTCGCGGAATACCTCTTTAATATCGGCCTGGCGCCCGCGCCAGCGCATAGTCAGACCCTTGCGACGAGTACTAAGGTATAACTTGCCTAGGCTATAGAAACCGCCCTCATGACCCGGAGCAACTTTTTTCAGGGTCCAATGCTGATCCCCGAACTCGATGGTCTCGCCGGCTTCTAAAGGCACCGGCAGCGCCTCTGCTGCCCGTGTATAGACCGATGTATCGGCTTCGTAATAGAAATGGTTACGCCAGCCCATCAGCGCACAGTTAGCTGCTAAGTCCAGCCGGCTGACTGCGCCTTGCTGACTTTGACGACAAAACTCATCAAGAGCTTTATCGGTAATTTTAAAATGGCCACGCAATTCAAGAAAAATGCGCAACCAGGCCCGCTGGCCAACCTCAGACTTAGGCAGTTCGGCAAAGCTCACCTGATCGCCATATTCTTGCAGCAACTCATGCAACAGGGCATTTTGCCCCTGCTGCCATGACGTCACTCTCTGCACGGCTTGGTCGAGGGACGGCCAACGCTGCATCAGCAACGGCATAATGCGGTGCCGCAAAAAATTACGTGTCAGCGCCTCATCGCGATTACTCGGATCCTCGATCCAGGTAATCCCTTGCTGATGCAAATAATCAAGCACCTGCTGCCGTGTAAAGGCTAATAAGGGTCGCAAAAAATCGGCTTCACCGAGACGACCACTACCGCGCATGGGTAACAAACTACGGCCTTGAAACAAGCGCATAAAGACGGTCTCGAGCTGATCTTGACTGTGATGACCCAGCAATAACGTCTCATCAGCCTGTAACTGGCTAGCAAAAAAGTCATACCTTGCCTGGCGCGCCGCGGCTTCAACATTGCCCGGCACTAAATCCAAGCAGCCTACGACCAGCTCAATTCTCAATTGCTCACACAGGCGCTCGCAGTGCTCTACCCATTCCGGGGCTTGGGGGTGAAGTCTATGATTGCCATGCAATGCCCGCACGTTCGCCGCACCAAGAACTCGGCACGCGGCCACCAGCAATGCGGTTGAGTCGGCCCCACCACTCAACCCTACACAGAATTTTTGATCCGGCCGGTGGGCGAGTATTAATTCTTGTAGCTGGCTTTGTAGCTGCTGCTCGAAAGAATGCAGCTGCGTACCATCCAAGATCATGACGAGCCGTCCGCTCCGCCAGCATATTGCACTCGCACGTAACTGTCGCCGAAGGCCGAGCGTAAGGATTGCAGCAGTTCGTCACTAACCGAAACCCGCCAATCGGCGCCGAGACTAATCCGACCTACCGCACTATGGCCCTGATACAGCACATGCACCGGACAAGCCTCACCATTTTGGCGGTAGGGACCGAGCAAAGTTTTCAACCGCGTTGGCAAATCCGCCGGAGTTTCAACATCACTGAAATCGATCTCTAGTCCTTTACTAAAACGCTGCCGCGCCTCATCAATATTAAGTACACGGCTGCCGCGTACAGCGAGCCCCCCGCTGAACTCGTTAAACTGTACTTCTCCTTCGATCACCAGCAACTTGTCTTTGTTGACCTTGGCGGCGTAATTGTCAAAGGTCTCGCCCATCAGCGACACCTCAATGCGCGCACTGCGATCATCTAATTGCACGAAGCACATTGGCACACCCCGACGACTTTTCGTCATGCGTACATTTACCACCATCCCGGCAATCCATTGCGAATCTTTAGCTGCCTTTAAATCGTTAAGCCGGCGGCGGCAAAATTGTCGTAACTCCTGCTCATATTCTTGTATCGGATGGCCGGTAAGAAATAATCCAAGGGTTTCTTTCTCGCCATTTAGACGCTCAAGGGAGGCCATAGTCGCGGCATTCTCGACAGGCGCACAATTTTGCGACCCGCCTTGCTGCATACCTCCAAACAAATCCACAATACCTGCCGCTTGATCACGCGCTGTTTGCTCCGCACCCTGAACAGACCTCGGCACCTGTTCCAATAACCGTGCTCGGGTCTGGTTAAGATCCTCGCCGGCCAGCGCAAAATCATCCATGGCACCTGCGCAAACCAAAGCCTCGAGAACTCGTTTATTGGCCTTTTTACTGTCGACACGATGACAAAAGTCATCTAAATCTTGAAACGGTCGCTCTTTACGAGCCTCCATAATTGCAGCCACTGGTCCCTCGCCAACGCCTCGAACGGCCCCTAGTCCATAAACTACCGCGTCTTCTTTAACCGTAAAGCGATGATCGCTGTCGTTGACGCTCGGTGGGCGCAGTGGCAACTGCATACGGCGCACTTCCTCAATAAGCACGACGACGCGGTCAATATTCTGCATATCAGCAGACAGGTTAGCCGCCATGAATTGCGCAGGATAGCGCGCCTTGAGCCACGCCGTATGCACACTGACCAAGGCATAAGTCGCCGAGTGGGACTTGTTGAAGGCATAGCCCGCAAATTTCTCCATGAGGTCGAAAATTTCGTTCGCCAATTTCGGCGCGATGTCATGCTCACCCGTACCGTGCAGAAATTGCTCACGCACTTTGGCCATTTCCTCGGCTTTCTTCTTGCCCATCGCTCGACGCAACAAGTCCGCTTGTCCCAATGAAAAGCCAGCCAACACCTGGGCAATCTGCATCACCTGTTCCTGATACAGGACCACGCCATAAGTGGATTCCAGCACCGGTTGCAAACTTGGATGGGGATATGCCACAGCCGCTTTACCGTGCTTGCGGTCAATGTAGTCGTCTACAGCGCCTGACTGCAGTGGACCGGGGCGAAATAGCGCCACCAGGGCAATAACATCGTTGATGCCATCAGGCAGCAAACGCCGAATGAGATCTTTCATGCCTCTGGATTCCAGCTGGAATACCCCAGTGGTTTCCGCAGCACGCAACAACTTGAACGCGGCGGGATCATCTATCGGAATGTCTTCAACTTCGAGTGCTGACTCGCCCTGCAGCTGTCGATGCTGGTTCACTAACTCTAAGGTCCAATCTACGATTGTCAGGGTCTTCAAACCAAGGAAGTCAAACTTCACCAGACCGGCGCGCTCAACATCGTCTTTATCGTACTGCGAAACTAAACCGCTGCCCGAATCTTCCGTGTAGAGCGGTACAAAGTCTGTTAGGGCCGAGGGTGCGATAACCACACCCCCTGCATGCCGGCCAACATTGCGGACAATGCCCTCGAGCTTATAGGCCATGTCCATAATTTCACTGACCTCCTCATTAGCAGCAACGAAGTCGGCCATCTCCTGACTTTCTTCCATGGCTTTAGCGAGGGTCATCCCCACCTCGAAAGGAATCAGCTTAGATAATTTGTCCGCCAGGCTATATGGCTTACCCTGAACACGCGCAACATCACGCACCACGGCTTTCGCCGCCATGGTGCCGAAGGTAATAATCTGACTCACCGCTTCAACACCGTACATGTCACTGACATGCTGAATCACGCGATCTCGCCCCTCCATGCAGAAGTCCACATCAAAGTCTGGCATCGACACCCGTTCGGGGTTTAGGAAGCGCTCAAAAAGCAGGTCATATTGCAAAGGATCTAGGTCAGTAATTCCCAACGCATAAGCAACCAGAGAACCTCCACCTGAGCCACGGCCAGGCCCCACAGGAATATTGTTTTGTTTCGCCCAGGCAATGAACTCCATCACAATCAGAAAGTATCCAGCAAAACCCATTTGATTGATGACATCGAGTTCAAACTGCAGGCGCTCTTGATAGTCGGCTGCAGTCCACTGATCTGCTGGGCCGCCTGCGGCTAAACGCTTGCTCAGCCCCTCAGAAGATACCTGCAAAAGGTATTGTTCGGGGGTTTGCTGATCTGGGATCGGGTAATCGGGAAGATAATAAGTGCCTAGGGCAACCTCTACGTTACAGCGTTTGGCGATTTCTACGGCATTCGCCAGAGCCGAAGGAATATCGTGGAATAATTCCGCCATTTCTTGCGGCGAACGCAAGTACTGACGCTCGCTGTAGCGCCGTTCGCGACGCCCATCGTTGAGGGTCCGACCCTCGTGAATACACACTCGGGTCTCGTGGGCTTCGAAGTCGTCCGCCTCGGCGAAACAGACGTCATTTGTAGCAACAACGCCGATGCCAGTGGACGCGGCAATAGTCAGCAAGTGCCGCAAATTTTGCTCTTCGTCCGCCCGGCCGCAGCGCGTAATTTCAATATAATACGCATCGCCGAACTCACCTTGCCAGCGCTGCGCACGCTCCTTGGCTTGTGCTAAATCGCCGTTATTGAGCAAGGACCACAGATGTCCACGAACCCCACCAGATAGGACAATTAGACCCGATTTGGCTGCAAAAATTTCTTGTTCTTGTAACACGCCACGCTGGGCGGTGGTGGTATAGCTGGCTGAGATCAGCGCCAACAAGTTACGATAGCCCTCGAGGTCTCGTGCCAGCAGCAGCACCCGCTCAGCACCCTCTTGTGGCGTCTCCTGAACCAAAACCTCAGCGCCCATAATAGGCTTCACGCCCTGACCCATGCAGGCTTCAAAGAACTTAACCAAGGCAAACAAATTATTGCGGTCGGTCAGAGCCACCGCTGGCATCCCGCCCGCCGCCGCCCGATTAACCAAATCTTTTACTTTAAATAGACCGTCCGCGAGGGAGTACTCGCTATGCACATGCAGATGCACGAATTCAGTTGGCGCTAAACTCATTCCCCGCCGCCTGCCGCAAATGCCCTTTGCACTGGCGCAAAACTACGTCTATGGACCGCGCAAGGACCAAGTTCGGCGAGCGCCTGCAAATGAAATTTAGTTGGATAGCCTTTGTGTTGTTCAAAGCCATAGCCGGGAAACCGCGCAGCAAGTTCCACAAGCTGGCGATCTCGCGTCACCTTCGCAACTATTGAGGCAGCACTTATTGCCGCAACACGTTGATCGCCTTTGACGATTGCTTGGGTCGGCAAACCGAAGTCAGGGGTTTTATTGCCATCGACCAGTACGGTATCCGGCACTACAGACAAAGCCGCCACCGCACGCTGCATAGCCAGATGACTAGCCACCAGCACATTTAGACTGTCGACTTCTGCCACACTGGCGCTGCCCAATGACCAACTGAGCGCATGAGCGCAAATGCTTTCTGCCAATCGTTCCCGGGCTTTGTCCGATAGACGCTTCGAGTCTCGCAAACCATTGATCGGAGTATTGGGATCCAGAATTACCGCGCAGGCCACAACATCTCCCGCCAGCGGTCCAATCCCCACCTCATCGACACCGGCGACCACCCCATAGGGTGATACATCAATCGGCTCCAATTTTTGCTGGCGCTGGGACAACGCTCCTCCGCTACTACGTGGGTTTACGCGGCCAAGCTTAGCGCACACCGCGGTTTCATTTGTAGGGTAATTTAACCCTTGCGTGCCTCTAACAGCTGCAAAATTTCTTGGGCCGCGGTAGTACTTGCACCGCGGCCTGAGGCACCGCCGCGCAACTGCTGATGCATTTCCGCGAAGACACCTGCGCGATCGCTCGCGATCGTTGTTTCGTCGAGCTGTGACAACAGCGCTTGCGCAAGGGCTGCGGGCGTCGCTGCATCTTGTATCAGTTCTGGCACAAGTTCTGTGCCCGCCAAAATATTTGGTAACGCAATGTAGGGCGTACTGACAAGACGACTGGCAATCGCATAGCTAAGAGCCCCCAGCTTGTAGCTCACCACCATTGGACGCCCCAGTAACATCGCCTCTAGGGTGCTGGTTCCAGACTTAATTAGTGCGGCATCTGCCGCGATTAGTGCCGCACGCGCATCGCTGTCGATCAACTTTATCGACAGGTCAGCAAACTGGGGCAACAGCGCCTCTACCTGACTGCGACGTGCTGCATTCACACACGGAATCACCGCACTGATCTGGCGCTGGGGGAGTTCTTCGCACAGCATCCGCATAGCCATCAAAAAGGGTTCAAGCATCAAGGCAACTTCGCTACTACGGCTGCCTGGGAGTACCGCAATGACCAAATCTTGAGAATCAATTTGTAACTGTTGCCGACAACGCTGGCGCGCGACGGCACTGCCTGCATCCGGTTCAATCGCTTCAGCTAAGGGGTGACCAACAAAAACCGCACGCAGCGGCAGACCGGCATAGAATTTCGGCTCGAAGGGGTACAAACAAAACAGTAAATCCGCACACTGAGCGACTTTCTTGGTGCGTCCCTTGCGCCAAGCGTAAACCGAAGGGCTTACATAGTGCGCTGTGGCGATACCCATTTTACGCAGGCGCTTTTCCAACAGAAAATTGAACACATTGAAGTCGATACCGATAAAGGCGTCTACGCCTTCATCTTTGAACGTCTGCGCAAGCCGCCGGTAGAGCCGCCACAGTTCGGGCAATCGCAACAGGGGTTCTTTGAATCCATTGACAGCTAACGCGTCAAAAGCCGCTAGGGAATGTAAGCCCTGAGCAATCATTGCAGGACCGCCAACACCGACAAATTCAACCGGCCCTGCAGATCCAAGCTGCTGGCGCAAAGCCGACATAAGACCAGCCGCTAAGTTGTCGCCTGAGGGTTCACCGGCCAGCAGGCCTATTTTGATGGTCATGACTGAGATCAGCCTACTTAGTGGTTACTCCGGCCCCGAATAATACCCTTCGCCGAAGCCTCCACGGATGCCACAAAGCGCTCTACTTCCGCAGATTGCTGGCGTGGCAGTGCGAGTTCATCTATGGCTTCGCTGACACGCAAACCCTTTCTATAGACTGTTCTATGGGCCTGCTTCAGCAGATCAATGGTTTCGCTACTGTAGCCTCTGCGCTTCATACCCTCGGTATTCATACCCACCGCAAAGGCCGGATTTCCAGACACTGTCATATAGGCCGGCACATCCTTGGTTACCATACTCATCGCCGCAATGTGGGTGAAGGCGCCAATCTTGCGAAACTGCGGCACCCCAACATAGCCGCCAAAGTTCGCATAATCGCCGACCTCCACATGACCTGCCAATGAGGCGTTATTCGCCATAATGACGTGATCTCCGACAATACAGTCGTGGCCAACGTGAACGTAAGCCATAAGCAGGCAATGACTGCCCACCTCGGTACGACCGATACCGCCCTTATCCATACCGCGATGAATGGTGACCCCTTCCCGAATGATCGTATGGGCACCAATCTCAAGAGTGGACGCTTCTCCGGCATAGGCTAAGGCAGGCGTATCTTCACCAACACTGGCAAATTGATAGATTTTCACCCCTTCACCAATTCTGCACGGCCCCTTGATAATGACGTGTGAAGCCACATCCACGTTATCCGCCAATTCGACCCCGGGACCGATAATCGACCAAGGCCCGATGCGCACACCCGCGCCGAGTTTGGCACTCGGATCGACTATCGCGCTGGCGTGGATCATGACGCAGCAGCTCCGTCAGTGATTTGCTCCACCACCGACAAACTGGCGGAGCAGGCAAGGTCCCCATCGACATGGGCCTCACACTCAAATTTAACCATCATCGCTCTACGCGCGACTAGACGACTATGCAGTTCTAACTGATCACCCGGTACAACCGGCCGACGAAAACGGGCTTTATCGACCCCGCCAAATAGATAATTACGGCCATCAGCCGGACGTGTACCCATGGTTTCAAACGCCAAAACCCCGGAAATCTGTGCCATAGCCTCAAGTATTAGAACACCAGGCATAATGGGCTGCTCTGGGAAGTGTCCTGTGAACATAGGCTCGTTGAAAGTAATGTTCTTATAGCCACGAATGAATTCGCCTTTTACAACTTCAGTCACCCGATCCAGCAGCAAGAATGGGTATCGATGGGGCAAATACTCGAACAGATCCGTAATTGTTTTGACGTCGCTCATTGCCCTTGCTCCCGCTGCTCTAACGCTTTTACTCGCTTGAATAAGTCACTCAACTTGCCGAAACGCGCGGCGTTACGTAACCAATGACCATGCTCGCTGGCCACTACCCCGCTCGAGTACACGCCGGGCTTATCAATGGATTGAGTAATTGTGGTCATCACACTAATGGTAACGCCATCGCATAGGGTAATGGGGTTTTTACCGCCAATCCCGACACCCCCGGCAATCACACAGTGCTTACCAATAACCGTACTGCCCGCCATGCCCGCACAACCGCAAATGATGCTGTGCGCTCCAACCCGACAGTTGTGCCCAATATGCACTTGGTCGTCCATCTTTACACCGTCTTCGATCACCGTATCGTCTATCGCGCCGCGGTCTATCGTGGTGCCAGCGCCGATGCGCACGTTGGCGCCTATTACCACGCCACCTAATTGTTCTATCGGCTGCAGATGACCATTCTGGTCGGGGGTATAGCCGAAACCTGACGATCCAACAACTGCACCACTATGAATGACCGAGCGGGGACCAATGCTGACGTTCGCATAGACGCTGACATTGCTCATAATCACGACATCATCGCCAACGCTGACACCATCACTGATGCTGACATTGCCGTGCACCGTTACCCCAGCGCCGATTACCGAATTAGCGCCAATGACAACGTGTGGGCCGAGGCATGCTGAAGGGGCTATTGATGCTGTA
This sequence comes from uncultured Gammaproteobacteria bacterium, assembly GCA_913050035.1. GTDB lineage: Bacteria > Pseudomonadota > Gammaproteobacteria > Pseudomonadales > Azotimanducaceae > UBA4421. Next base: position 16,626 of record CAJXAC010000037.1, read on the forward strand.
GGGTGTACAACCGCCGTTGGGTGGATGCCTGGATCTATTGCCAACGGCGTTGCGAATAATGACGTTACCCGAGCAAAGGCCAAGTACGGCTGCTCTACGACTAGGGCAACACTTGGGCATTGCTGCAGATCTTGCGCCGAAACAATAACCGCACTGGCCTTGGTATCCGGGAGTAGCGATCGGTAGGCGGCACTGGATAGGTGACTGAGTTGTCCAGCTTGGGCATTGCCCAGCGACGCCAAACCGCTAATGGGCGTCGCTGCCAGCGCCGCAATATCGACCTTCTGTGCTAACGCATCTGCAACGGCTATTTGCGCGCCCAGATGCTCAGCTATTTCCCCTAGTTCGAGTGATGTTGCCATCAACGGCGACTCAATCCCGGGCGAGTCGCGCCCAGCTTAGTCGCGGGCTTCGTTAAGCTTTTCTACAACTCGGCGCGTGATATCGTGCTTATCATTGGCGTATTGCAGCGAATTTGGTGCCAAAATCATATCGATCTGGTCGATCTGGATTAGATCTTTCAGTACACGATCGTACTTTGGCGCCAAAGTTTGCAGGATTTCTTGACGCTTATCTTGAGCCGTCTTTTGCAGCTTTTGCGACCCAAACTGCAGATCTGCCTGCATGCTCTCGATATCTTTGACGATTTTGCGCTTGTCGCTATCGCTCAATATTTCGCCATCTTTTTGCAGCTTAGTTTGCTGCTCTTGGATCTGTTCCGCCATGCCACGCAATTCGTTTTGCTCAGACTCCATCTCTTTATTGGCAGCGTCTACGAGGACCTTACCCTCGTCGCTTTCAAGAATCGCGCGAACGGGATCCAATACCACGATCTTCATTTCCGCGACGGCAGCTGGGGCCATTGCCATGCTTGCCAAAACCAGCATTGCCATTAAATTCTTGATCATTGATCTCTCCTAATTACACATTGTCAGCCAACGAGCGGCGCATTCTATACCAGCTCGGCTAGAATGTGCGCCCGAGTTCAAATTGAAACATTTCTTTTTCATCATAGGGTTGAGTCTGGAACGGTTTTGCGAAACTAAAGCTCAACGGTCCCATGCCACTCAACCAACTGACGCCAATACCCACTGAGTAGCGCATATTATCCGAATCAAAATCAAAGCAATTGATACTCACCGTTGGGCAATTGGTATTAAATACATTACCGGCGTCGACGAATATCGCCGGCCGGAATTGCCTATTATCGTCCACAAAGGGCATGGGGAAAATCAACTCAGCGGTCGCTTCAACCAGTAAGTTACCACCAAAGGGGTCGCCATTCCTGTCACGGAAATAGACGGGGTTACCATCGGCATCCAAAGGCGGCGTACTGCGCGGACCCAAGGTTGAATTTTCGAACCCACGAATGGACCCAAAGCCGCCGCCGTAAAAATGCTCATAAAAAGGCAACCCAGGCGTATCGCCATAGCCACCACCATAACCGAGCTCCGTACGTAACCGCAAAGTCCAACTGTTAGTAATTGGAAAGTATCTTTCGCCGTTGTATATAAATTTGTAAAACTGCAGATCACTGCCGGGCATCGATATCTCGGCAGCAATAGATTGAGAACTTCCCCGATCGGCAAAAATGCCGCGATTTAGCGTTGACCGACTCCATGAAACATTAGCTTTAAGATTCACCGAAGTGGAGCCGTTGATTTCAATAAATTCTGAAATTTCCTGAGCCGCGTAATAACCCTCAGTAATCTCCGTATATTCCGCCAGCACACCGAAGTTTATGCGCTGTGTCTCACTGATAGGCAAACCGAAGTTCACCCCGACGCCTGCCGCATCGGTGCTGTAACGTGCGATATTGCGCGCGTCGTAATCTAGACGGCGCAGAAACACATTGTAGCCACGGCTGATGCCATCCATTGTGAAGTACGGATCGAAGTAATTGAAATTCACCGACTTTTGGAATTGCGACAAGCTCAAGCCCACATTGAGACTGTTACCAGAACCCTGCAGATTGGACTGTTGGTAGTTGCCACCGATAATCAGGCCATAGCCCTGAGAGTACGCAAGGGTTCCGGAGATGGATCCCGACGGCTGCTCCTCAACACTGAAATTGACGTCGATTTGGTCGTCCTTACCGGGCACTTGGGGCGTTTCCACCTCAACCCCTTTAAAGTAACCCAACCGCTCCAAGCGCACCTTGGTCAAATCAATTTGCGCAGTAGACGCCCAGCCGCCCTCCATTTGCCGAGATTCCCGCCGCATTACCTCGTCCTGGGTTAAAGCATTACCTGTAAACGAAATCCTTCGCACATAGGCGCGCTTGCCTGAATCTACGAAAAATTCGACATCCACCGTCTGATCGTCATTCAGTTTTGGCACGCCGCTAGCGGTAGCAAAGGTAAAGCCGCCATTACCTAGGGCATTAGTGAGGCGCTCTTCAGTAGCCGTAATCAATGCTTGGGAGAAGGTTTGGCCTTCTTGCACGATGATTAACCGGCGCAAATCCTCAGCTTTAACATCGCCGAGTTCGCCCACTAAATTAACCTTGTTGACCTCGTAGATGTCACCTTCGTCCACGGCAATGCTGATATATACCTGCTGACGGTCAGGAGTGATGCTGACCTGAGTCGATTTGATGTCAAAGTCGGCATAACCACGGTCCTTGTAGAAGGCTTCTAACGACTCCAAATCACCTGAAAGCTTCTCGCGGGAGTATTTGTCGTCGTTTTTATAAAACGACAATAAGCTCGGATGCTTAAGCTCTAACGCATCCAGTAGCTCTTCTTGGGAAAACAATTCTGCGCCCACCACATTGATATGACGAATCCCTGAGCTTTTACCTTCTTCAATAATGATCTTAACGTTGACCCGATTACGCGGCAGATCCTCAATATCGGTTTCGATACTTGCGCCATAGCGCCCTTGAGCGACATATTGACGTTCTAATTCTAGACCCATGCGTTCTAGCGTAACCTGTTTGAAAATTTCTCCCTCTTTCAGGCCTTGCTCCGCAAGCCCCCCGAGTAGGGCTTCCGACTCGATGGCCTTATTACCTTCCAATTCGATGGATTCGATCGCCGGCCGCTCTACCAGCGTTACGATTAATACGCCGCCATCTCGCGCCAACTGGATGTCTTCGAAATAGCCCGAGCGGAATAACGAACGCATGGTCGAACGAATAGCCAGACTGTCTAGAGCATCACCGACAGTGACAGGAATGAGATTAAAGACCGTACCTGCAGACACCCTTTGCAGGCCCTGCAAGCGCACATCCTCCACCACAAATCGTCCATCCATCTGGAAATCTTCGGCGGCCTGATTGGCAGCGGTCGCAATGCCAGTGCTGAATAACGCCATCATCAACAGCGTTGCCCTGAGTGAGATCTTTCGGCAAAACACCAAGGTCGAAGTGTGCAAAATCATTTCCCGTCTTAGTTCGCTGAGCGAACGGTTAGCTAAATAGCCGCGTTAAATCGTTAAAGGTGACCAGCACGAACATTATTCCCACCAGCAATAGTCCCAACTGCGCCGCGCCCTGCTGCAATCCATCGGAGACTGGAGAACCCTTTACCGCTTCGATCACGATAAATACCACCTGACCACCGTCTAATAATGGCACGGGGAGTAGATTCAAAACACCCAATGAAATACTCATCAGCGCCATAACACCAAAAAACATCTGCCAGCTGGTTTTAACTGTATCCCCGGCGATCTGCGCAATACCGACCGGGCCGACCAGGTTTTGCACTGATAGCAGGCCAACAATCATCTTTTTCAGCATGCTCAGCGTCATCACCGTCTTATCGACGGTCTCGACGCCACCTTTCCAGACCGCCTGCAAGGGTGTAAATCGCACCTCAATAACATCTGGGCTAACACCGAGAAAACCGATGGTCTCACCCGCTGCAGTCGTGCGCGCATCGGGGGTAACGGATAATTGCAGAACCTGTCCTGCGCGCACAACGGATACTATCAGAGGAACCTGCGGATGCTCGACAATTTCATCAACCCATTGTCGCCAACTGCCGATCTCTCGATCATTAACGCCCACCACCCAGTCTTTAGCTCGCAGGCCTGCACGACTGGCAGGAGAGCCCTCTACGACCTCGCCAACAACACTCAACAACGCGGGCTGCAAACCCAAAGATCCAAGCACATCAGGCTGAACCTCGCCCTGCAACCAAGTATCGATCGGCACCTGCAGTGTTTGCTCGCGACCGCTACGCAAATTCTGCACCTCCAACGCGATAGCGCCGCTTTCGCCAAGACGATCACTAAGCGCCATAAGCACGCTTTGCCAGCCGGCGATTTCCCGCCCGTCAACCCGCAATACCTGAGCCGGCGCGTCGAGCCCAGCCAAAGCAAGCTGCGTATCCGCTTTCGGGGCTTGGGTAGTTGGCGCATATTCCGTAGTGCCTGCCACAAACAGCAATGCATAAACCACCGCTGCCAGCGCGAAATTTGCCAGCGGCCCGGCAACAGCAATAGCGATTTTCCACCATGCCGACAAACTAGAATGCGCCACGGCATCAGCCGGCACCGCAGCCATACCTTGCAGGCTCGCCGCGTCATCACGGGTATCGTACATGCGCACATAGCCACCAAGGGGAATCATTGAAAGTTTGAAGGTGGTGCCGTTCTTATCAACCCGACTAAGCAATGCCTTACCGAAACCAACCGAAAAACTGAGAACGTGCACGCCTGCAAGGCGCGCCACAATAAAGTGGCCAAACTCATGTACCACGACCAGCACGCCTAGCAGACCGGCAAACGCCAGTGGATATAACAACCAGTCCATCATACTAAGAGTGCCCAGGCCAGAAGTGGTGCCACAGCGATGATCGAATCGATGCGATCGAGCACACCTCCATGTCCAGGGAGCAGTCCGCCAGAGTCTTTAAGCCCCGTTGCGCGCTTTAATAGGCTCTCAAACAAATCACCGAATATTGCCATTACGATTAATCCAAAAGTTAGGATCGCGGCATTGAATATCGACCAGCTACTGAATACAAACAGACCAGCGAGACAAATACTCGACGCCAATATCATTCCACCAAAAGCGCCCTCCCAAGTTTTCCCCGGGCTTAGCGCAGGCGCCAGTTTACGGCGACCAAACCTGCGACCACTGAAAAAAGCGCCGACATCTGTCGCAGTAGTCAGCACTAACAACCACAATAACCAATAGTCACCGTCTGGCATTTGGCGAATGGTCACCAAACTACTCCAGGCGCCCACCATAAGCAGTTGACCAACGAGCCCAATTAACCATGAGCGAGTGTACAGGCTGCGGCCTCTGGGGTAAGCGAGAACCAAGACCAGAACACCGAGCCAAATTACTCCAGCGGCTCGCACTAGCTCCTCAGCAAGCCATTGGTTGGCAAAAATAACGCCAATCAGAACCGCATAAATAACAACGTAGCTAATACGTTTAGCCCTGGTCGGAGCACGCAAAAAACCAGACCATTCATAAACACCCGCTCCGGCGGCAACCCCGAACATCAAGGCAAAGCCCCAATCCGGCAACAAAAAAATCACAGCCAGAGCGAAAGCTGCCAGACACAATGCCGTGATCACTCTTCGCAGCAACATCACGATTCCTAGGGGCGCCGCCCAAAGCGGCGTAAGCGCGCAGAAAAGGTATCTACAGCCCGACGTAGGTGACTGCCATCAAATTCCGGCCAGAACGCCTCAGTAAAATACAACTCGGTGTAGGCAATATCCCAGAGCAGAAAGTTGCTGACTCGGAAGTCACCGCCGGTACGGATAAGCAAGTCGGGTTCGGGCAAATCGCCCAAGGACATATGCTGATGCAGTAGGCTTTCATTAATGTCGTCAGCAGCGATTTCTCCACTTTGCACTTGCTGCGCCAGCTTTTTCGTAGCCTCGACGATATCCCAGCGCCCACCATAATTTACCGCGACGTTGAGATTGAGCCGCTGGTTGTGCTGGGTAAGCGTCTCACATTCGTCCATCATGGCAGCAATGTCCGGGGCAAAACGGCTGCGATCACCGATAATGCGCAACTTAACGCCTTGGGCATGCAGATCCTCTAGATCGGTGCGCATGACATAGCGCATAAGATCCATAAGCATGCTGACTTCACCCTCCGGGCGGTACCAATTTTCGGTACTGAAGGCGAACAGTGTAAGGCTTTTGATACCTAACTCGACACAGGCCTCACTAATAACCCGCACGCCCTTGGCCCCTGCTCTATGCCCCGCCGCTCCTGGCAGATGGCGTTTTTTCGCCCACCGGTGGTTGCCGTCCATGATAATGCCCACATGCTCGGGCACAGTCTCGGCGCCATCAGCGGTAACGATGTCTTGTTGGGCTTGGGCTGTTGTTTCGGAGGTCATGACCGGGGTCGCGGATTTAGATTTCCATTAACTCGGCTTCTTTAGCCGCCAGCGCTTTATCGACATCACCAACGTGCTGGTCTGTCAGCCCTTGAGCACGCTCTTCGCCCCGGCGCGCGTCGTCCTCAGCCGCCATTTTTTCTTTCACCAGATCACGAATATCCGCAATTGCATCACGTCTAATGTTACGAATGGATACTCGGCTTGTTTCCGCCTCGGCTCGGGCCTGTTTGGCAAGGTCGCGCCTATTTTCCTCGGTTAACGGCGGTAACGGCACACGCACTACATCACCACTGCCAATCGGTGTGATACCGAGATCACTGCGCAAAATAGCTTTCTCGATTTCTGGCAACAGCGGTTTTTCCCATGGTGACAACACCAGAGTTCGCGCATCTTCTACCGAGATCGACGCAACCTGATTAAGCGGCGTTGGCGCGCCATAGTAATCTACTGTGATACCGTCTAATAGCGCCGGATTTGCCCGCCCCGTGCGGATTTTCGCGAAAGCGCCTTGCAGGGCATCAAGGGTTTTACCCATACGCTCTTTGGCATCATCAAGAATTTCGTCGATCATGATCTTCATTCCAGAGTGTTGTGCACGCCAATCCGCTGTGCATCCAGCGCATTATGCGCCAAAACCTTGTTTACGCCAGTAGCTCCGCGCGTACCTTATGCGCTAACCAGCGGCCTCTAAATCATCGACTCGGGTCCCCACCTGCTCTCCCGCCGCTAAGCGGGTCAGAGTTCTGGACTCAGCGGCATCGAACACGATCAACGGCAGCGCATTTTCTTTACACAATACTATGGCAGTTAGATCCATCACTGCCAGTTCCTGCTCAAGCACCTGCTGATAGGTGATATGCTGAAAACGCTCGGCCGCCGGGTGTTTTTTTGGATCGGCGGAATATACACCGTCAACGTTAGTGGCCTTAAGAATAGCGTCCACGCCCAGCTCGACCGCGCGTAAACACGCCGCCGTATCGGTCGTAAAAAAGGGATTGCCGGTACCTCCGGTGAGGATCACCACCTCGCCGCTGTTCATGGCGGCCTGAGCCGTATCTCGCTGGTAGCCATCGACCATTCCTGCCATAGCAACGGCACTGAACAACCGGCTAGCAATACCACGACGTCGCAAAAAATCGTTTAACGCCAGGCCGTTCATTATTGTCGCCAGCATACCCATGCGGTCGCCGACCACTCGATCCATCCCAGCTTGCGCCAGATGCGCGCCGCGGAACAGATTACCCCCGCCAAGTACCACGGCTAATTGAATGCCTTCGCGTACCGCTGCCTCAATCTCATCACAGTAATGCTTCAGGATCTGGGGTTCGATCCCAATGCCGGCATCACCGCCAAGCGCTTCACCGCTGAGTTTGAGCAGGTAACGAGTCAAACTAGTCGTTACCTGCTACCTGAGCGGCAACTTCAGCGGCAAAGTCTGTTTCCTCAACCTCGATACCCTCGCCTACCTCATAGCGCACAAACGATAGAACTTCCGTACCTGCATCGGCCACCAGCTTACCGACCTTGGTATCACCGTCTTTAACAAAAGGCTGGTCTAATAAACTTACTTCCGAGAGGAACTTTTTAACCCGCCCCTCAACCATCTTGACCACGATCTCTTCCGGCTTGCCGCTCTCAGCTGCCTGAGATGCGAAAATTTCACGCTCTTTCGCCAATACGTCAGGCGCCACATCCTCACTGCGCACAACCATCGGGTTGATGGCAACAACATGCATTGCGATATCCCGACCCAATTCGGCGTTCGTCTGGCCTAGATTTACCAGCGCGCCGCGGCGTTGGTCGCCGTGCATATATTCGCTAATGCCGCCTGCCGCAGACTCAACCACTTGGCCGCGACGGATTGTGATGTTTTCACCAATCTCTTGCACCAGTGTTTCGCGCTCAGCATTCAAGTCACCGGCTGCGAGTGCGGTCAAGTCACCATCCGCGGATTCGAAAAGTTGCTGGGTTACCTTTGCTACAAAGGCGATGAACTTTTCATTTTTTGCGGCAAAGTCGGTCTCTATGTTGATCTCAACGATGGCACCTCGAGTACCGTCTGAGGCTACGTGGATACCCAAAAGACCATTTGCCGTGGTACGGCCAGCTTTTTTCGCAGCCTTGAGTGCACTTTTCTTGCGCAACTCTTCAATAGCTTTTTCCATGTCGCCGTCCGCCTCGGTCAGCGCACGTTTGCAATCCATCATTCCAAGGCCAGTACGCTCTCTTAGCTCTTTGACCATTGCTGCGGAAATTGCCATGTCTTACTCCTTGTCTGCGTCTGCTGCATCTGCTGCGGCGGCAGCCTGCTCCGCGGCTTCCTGAGCGGCTTTTTCCTCGTCT
>CAJXAC010000038.1 GCA_913050035.1 uncultured Gammaproteobacteria bacterium
TCATTCGCCAAATATATTTGAAAGGCCGGCGGAGCGTACTGCATGAAGTACATGTAGGTTGGGACGCTAGCGCGATGCATATGCCCAGCCCAGTCGCGCATCCCGTACGCCATAAACATATCCGTGGCGATTTCCCGCTGGGCAAAACCCGGAGAAACGCGCAACTCTTCCGCATAGGCGTTAGCCACCGCCGTACTCAGCGAGCCGAATGTACTGCTTAAATAGGTGTCGAAGTCCGGTTTACTCAAAGCCTCGTTCAAAGGGAACAGAAGATGGCCCTCGTTAGCTGTTGATCCCAGCAGCACGGGGACTTTATGTTGACGACCACTGTTAAAAATATTACGTGCCGGTTCAGGCAGCACCCATCCGTCGACAACGATTCGCGATTGCGCGGCCCAATTACTTTTGTCTACAGCCTTAAGCAGGCTGTTGTTATCGAGGCGGCGCAAGGTTTCTGCAGTAATGGCTTGCTCAGCTTCAATACCACTGATCTGCAGTGCAGTGTGGACCAAGGCTTGGCCACGCTCCTGACCGTCGGGATCCGGACCTGGTGGCATTAGGCAAGCAGCAGATTGGCCGATTGCCTTATGAAATAAACCCTCGCTGAGCGGCGATGCCATTAGCGCGCAGACGCTACTTGAACCGGCAGATTGCCCGAAAATGGTTACGTTATTGGCATCGCCGCCGAAGGCACTGATGTTGTCCCGCACCCAATTCAATGCAGCGATTTTGTCCAACAGGCCGTAGTTACCAGAACTGTTGTGACTAGATTCGTCACTCAAGACCGGGTGGGCGAGAAAGCCCCAGGGGCCCAGACGATAGTTGATCGTAACCAGTACGACACCTTGTTCGGCTAGGCGTGTGCCGTCGAATAAATCTACATGGCCAAAACCGCCGGTATGCGCGCCACCATGAAACCAAACCATCACGGGCAGGGGCGTGTTGCGTTCTGCTTGGCCCCAAATATTCAGATACAAGCAGTCTTCGCTGCGCGGAAATTCGCCGCGACTCCAGACAAAGGCGTCGCGGCTGTACTGTTGCCAACACGCTGTTGCAAATTTGTCGGCGCTGCGAACACCCTGCCAGCGGTTCGGCGCCTGAGGCGGCTTGAAGCGTAATTCACCGACGGGTGGCCGCGCATAGGGCACGCCTTTGAATACGCGAATGCTCTGTTCGCTGTCTGCCCAATTACCTTGCAATTGGCCGAACAGCGTTGTTGCCATTGGCGGCGCTTTTAATGCCATAGCCCCAGCATCCTCAGTGTTTGGTTTGGCACAGCTAGCGAGCAGCAGAGCAACTATTAGGCATAGGCGTACATGCACCTAGCTGCTCACTCGTGCTTGCGCTTGTTCGCGTAATTCGCGTTTGAGAATTTTTCCTGAAGCCGTGCGCGGCAGTGGCTCCTGTTGTTGCCAAACGTAAGTCGGGATTTTGAACTTCGCCAATCGCTCGGCGAGAAACTCCTGCAGTTCTTCATCACTAAGTTGTCGTTCGGTATAGAGGGTTGTGCCGACCTCTTCACCAAGTCGCTCATCAGGTACCGCGTAGACTGACGCTTCATGCACGCTGGGATGTTCGAGCAGTGCTGCTTCTACTTCACCGCAGCCGATATTTTCGCCGCCGCGAATCACCAGATCTTTGATCCGGTCGACGATGAATAAAAAGCCCTCTGCATCTAAATAAGCGACGTCGCCGGTACGCATCCAATCGCCGTCGACGAAGGTTTCGGCATTGGCATCGGGTCGATTCCAATAACCGCGGAAGATACTGGTGCCGCGCACGAGCAATTCGCCGGGGGTCAGTGTGGGGCACTCGTTACCGTCGTCGTCTATGATCTTGAGTTCCAATACAGCGCTGCAGCGACCGGAACTCGCGGGTCGGTCCAAGTAGTCTTGGCCGCCGATACCGGTGCCGATGGCGTTGGTTTCGGTCATGCCCCAACCAGTACCCGGCATAGCCTTGGTAAAAGACTGTTCGATATTACGCACTTGGTCAGGTGCTCGCGGTGCACCACCGCCGCCAACGGACAGCAGCGATGACAGATCTCGATTACTGCGATTTGCTTCCAAAACCAGATCGCCGGTCATAGCAGCGGGTGCAATAAAGCCGGTGATTTTTTCCGCTTCAATCAATGCCGCAGCCTCAGCAGGGTCCCACTTATACATAGAAACTAATTTGCGTTGGTGGCGATAGCTGGCCAAAAAGACTGCGTGGGAACCCGTGGCGTGAAACAGCGGCACGGCTAGCAGGGTGGCGGGTGGATGTGCCGGTTCCGGCGGGGGTTCAGGCAGCAGCGCGAGCGCCGTGGTCTGATCCAACTCCCAACTCATCAGCGCGCTGATGATGTTGATATGGCACGATGTCACACCCTTAGGATTGCCCGTTGAGCCGGAGGTATACATAAGCGTTGCGTCGTCTTCCGGCTCTGGTGCCTGCTCAGGCATTTCCGTCACACTCGCATAGGCGCTCATTAACTCAATCAGATTCGGATGCGTTGTGGTCTCAGGACGCACAGCGATGACCTGTAGGTCTAATGGGGTATCGATGTCGGCAAAGCGGTCCAGTCGTTCTTGGTCTGCGATCAATACCTTGGCACCGCTGTCGGTTAAACCGAAAGCCATCTCGTCAGGACGCCACAGCGCGTTCATTGCTACGGCGATGCCGCCAACAGCGGTGACAGCCATAAAGCTTAAAATCCACTCGGGGTAGTTGCGCATGGAAATGGCCACGCGATCGCCGCGCTTGATGTTGTATTCGTTAACCAATACATGAGCCACTCTTGCTGCAGCGGCGTAGGTGTCAGCAAAGCTTAATCGTTCATTGCCATAAACGATGAATGGTGCGTCGCTGCGAGCGTCGGCGAAAAGGTTGCGTAGGGTTGCGGGCGCATTTTTGAAGCGTAAACACGCGCGTCCAAAAACATGTCCGGGAACCAATTCAAAAGGTTGCTCTGCTGCGGTAAGTTCCGCGATTACCGCCGTGCGGGTCTTTTCTACCATGCCATTCCCCTCCTAATACCCAAGCTTGAAATACTAACCTATGGTTTGTTTGAAAAGTAAGTCGTGGTTTGGTGTCAGACCCTTATCAAGTTATTCATAATAATTTCATGCATTTACTACAACTTGGCACCTAAGTTAGTACACCTAGAAATTTTGCCAGCCCCTTGTGCAGCAAGTGTTACCTAAAGTAGCATTGGGGGTTCGCGCGAGCGTAACCTCTCAAGCTAGTCAGGTTGTTGGCATTGAGGAAGGCGCGTTCGTAGTCAAGTAAGCGTGGGTAGCAAGAGAGCCTTGCGTGGTCATATAAGCTGAGCACCCGTCAGAGCGACCAATGAAAACAAAGAAAATACTGCCAGTTCTGATTATTGCGTTCGCCTCTGTGGCGGCTTGGGCGCTCATTAATGCGCGCCCTGAAGTTGCAACAGCGTCGGTTGCGCCGCCCGCACTGCTAGTGGATGTAGTTCAAGCAAAGCGTAACCCCGTTACATTCAGCGTACGGTCGCAAGGATCTGTAGCACCGCGGACGCAGACTACGCTCGTTGCAGAGGCTTCGGGTCAGATCGTAGAAGTGTCAACGGCATTCGTCAGCGGTGGCTTTTTTAGAAAAGACGATGTTCTAGTCCGTATTGACCCGCGAAATTATGAAAGCGTTGTTAAGCGCGCGCGTGCCGCCGTCGCTCGAGCAGAAACCCAACTGGCCACAGAAACTGCCACGGCAAGCTATGCCAAGGAAGACTATGCTCGGCTGCAGCGCCTCAACCCGAATACTGCCCCGCCGTCGGCGTTAGCATTAAGAAAACCGCAACTGTCTGCGGCTATGGCGGAGTTGCAGTCAGCTCAAGCAGATTTAGAAAAGGCTGAGGGCGACCTGGATCGGACGGTTATTCGTGCACCCTACGACGGCTTGGTTCGTCAAAAAATTGCTGACGTTGGTCAATATGTAAATGTAGGTTCGCAGTTAGCCACAACGTTTGCCATCGATATTGCCGAAGTCAGGTTGCCGATCACGCAAAATGATCTGCAGTATTTAGATCTGTCAAAACTTCGCGCGGGAATGCCGCTCGACGCAGTTTTACAAACCCAACTGGGGGGCGAGACTATCTCTTGGCCGGCATCCATCGCGCGCTCTGAGGGTGTGTTCGATGCGGATACCAGAGTCCTCTATTTGGTGGCCCAAGTACCCGACCCCTATGGCCTTCTAGCTGGTGCCAAAGTTACTCAGGCGCCGTTAATGATGGGCACGTTTGTGTCAGCGGAAATCGCTGGGCGGACAGGGGGCGATCTTTTCGTCATTCCAAGGCAATCCGTTTATAGAGGTGAAACCATTTGGTTGGTCGACGAAGATTCCACCATTAGACCTGCGCGGGTCGATGTGGTTCGTGCCGATGAAAACTACTTTTATATCTCCGACGGTTTGGTTGAAGGGGATCGTTATTGTGCTACAGCGGTAGAGCAGCCTCTGCCGGGAATGAAAGTCCGAGTTAGCAGCTAGATCTGCCATGGATACACCGAACGTCCCAGCGAGCCAGGGCGATGAATCCTACAACCGCGGCCTCATTGCTTGGTTTGCACGCAATCATGTCGCCGCCAACTTGCTGCTGGTATTCGTCTGTGTGCTCGGCTTCTACGCCATTTCAATACTAAAAAAAGAAACCTTCCCAACTTTTGACCTAGGAATGATTGAGGTGGGAGTGCCTTACCCCGGTGCGGGCCCTGAGGAAGTCGAAAAGGGCATACTCATAAAAATCGAAGAAGCCCTAACCGCTATTCAGGGTATAGAAGAGTTGAGGGCGGTCGCGCAAGAGGGTTATGGCCGGGTTTATGTGTCCGTAGACCAAACGTATGAGCTTAGTGAGGTCACTGATCAGGTAAAGCTCGCTGTTGATCGAATCGTGACTTTCCCCGTGGACTCGGAGCGTCCGTACATCACTCAACGTGAACAAAAGATGCAGGCATTGATGGTTGCGGTAAGCGGCAACCTCGACGAATTTACCATGGCAAATTTGGTCACCCAAATTCGTGAAGAGATTGTGGCTTTGCCCGAGGTGACCTTTGCGGAGATCCAGGGCCGTAAAGACTTTGAGATCTCGGTGGAGATCTCGGAGCAACGGCTACGTGAATACGGGCTTACTCTGAGCCAAGTAGCGAGCGTGATAAGCCGTTGGTCCATCGATTTGCCCGGAGGTTCGATTCGCACGGATGGCGGAAACATCCGCCTTCGCGCGAGCGGACAGGCCTATACCGGCGAGGAATTTGCCAACATCGTCTTGCTAACCAATCCGGACGGTTCAAAACTGCGTTTGAGAGATGTTGCTTCGATCAACGATGGTTTTGTTGAGTGGCCGGGGTACGCCTATTTCAATGGCGCTCCAGCAATGATGATAGAAGTAAAGTCCACGGCTAACGAAAGCGAACTAAAAATCAGTGAGGCTGTTAAACGCTATATCGACAGCAGACAGAGCTCGTTGCCGGACAGTGTTTACCTAGACGTTTGGGGTGATTCGACGCGCTTTTTGTCTGAGCAGTTAACTATGCTGCTAAAGAATATGGCAATGGGGTTTGCCTTAGTTTTTGTTGTATTAGCAGTTTTTCTTCGTCTCAGGCTTGCGGTGTGGGTGGTGGTTGGGCTACCCGTCGCATTCTTAGGCGCGTTTATGCTGTTGCCAATGGTTGGCGTGACGATAAACATTATGAGTCTCTTTGCCTTCATACTCGTGCTCGGTATCGTCGTTGATGACGCAATTATTGTCGCGGAGAGTGCGCACGCAGAAACAGAGAAAAATGGCTATAGCCTGAAAAGTATTGTGGTCGGCACAAAGAAGGTAGCATTGCCGGCAACGTTTGGTGTCATGACCACGGTGGCAGCGTTCTTGCCGCTGTTGTTGGTAACGGGCGCACCGTCGGCCATGATTCACGCGCTAGCCTACGTAGTAATCTTTTGCTTACTTTTTTCGCTTGTCGAAAGCAAATTGATTCTGCCATCGCACTTGGCATGGCTGCCACCACCAAGGTCAAGCAAAGGGCGTATCGCTGAATTCGTGGATCGCTCGTTAAAGGCCTTCGTGGAGAACAAATACAAGCCATTTCTTGCCAAGGCGATTGAGTACCGTTACACCACGCTAGCCTCCTTTGTATCGATGATTTTGCTGGTTTTCGGTTTCTTCGCTGGTGGTTTTGTGAAGTACGGCTTTTTCCCTGATATTGAAAACCCGATGCTGGCGGTCAATGTCGAAGTAACAGAGGGGAGTCCCGAAGATCTTGCCGGACGCATTTCCGATCAGTTAGCCGATGCGCTTGATGAGCTCCGTCAGGAGGTGCGACAGGAGCTTGGGCCTGAAGCGGATTTTGTTGAAAACGCCTTTACCTGGGTCTGGCCTGAGGGCTCTCGTTATATGGTTGAGCTGAAGCCTAATGAGACTCTTGCAATAACTCCGGCAGAAATTGAGAACCGGTGGCGTTCCAAGTTTGGGGATGTTGCCGGAGTCAAAGAGATCAAATTCTTCAGCAAGCAGCGCATGGGTGGAGAAACAGATATCGGGTTTCGTATGGTTGGGAAAAATCCGCAAATGCTGCAACAGGCAGCAGAAGAACTTGCAGGATATCTGCGCAGCTTAGAAGGCGTTTATGAAGTATCCAGCTCGTATAACGAGGGCCCTCAGGAGCTGAAGCTGCGGGTAAAAGAATCGGCGGAGTCTACTGGTTTAACTCTTAGCGATCTCGCCAGGCAGGTTAGAGAGGCATTTTTCGGTGCAGAGGCTCAAAGGTTCCAGCGTGGGAACGACGAGATCCGGGTCATGGTCAGGTACCCCAGAGAGGAGCGGCGATCCATTGGCGACTTAGAGCGGATGTGGGTGCAATTGCCTAACCGGGTCGAGGCACCCTTCGACTCCGTGGCGGAATATGATTTAGGGCAAGGCCGAAGCCAAATACAGCGTCTCGACAAGCAGCGAACCATCAGGGTCATGGCAAACGTTGATCAGCAGATTCTGGAACCTCGATCAGCGGTGCGAAAAATTCGAATGGACTATCTGCCGGAGATGCTGTCCCGTTATCCTGGGGTGAGTCTGGAATTAGACGGCAGTTCAAAAGAGGAGGAAGAGACCTTAGGACTGCTTCTACTGGTGGCATTTTTAGTACTGGGTAGTTTGTACGCGCTATTAGCCATACCGCTGCGCTCTTACTTGCAGCCCTTAATCATTATGTCGGTTATCCCATTTGGGCTTATCGGAGCGGTAGTGGGTCATGCCGCACTCGATACCACCATAAGTATGGTTTCGATCATTGGGTGTATTTCTCTTGCGGGTGTTGTGGTGAACGACAGCTTAATTATGGTGGACTTCGTAAATCGCAAAACCCGCGAAGGCCTTGACTATTCGATAGCTTCAATTGAAGCAGGAGCCGAACGATTTCGGGCGATCGTGTTGACATCACTTACGACTTTCTTCGGTTTGCTACCGATTATGTTTGAGTCCTCAACTCAGGCTCAGATGATATTGCCAATGGCGGTTTCCCTAGGATTCGGAATTTTGTTCTCTACTGTGATTACCTTGGTCTTAGTGCCGGCTCTGTACAATATTTTGGCGGATTTCACTAAGCGCAAAACAACAGCCTTACCCCTAGCCCCTGCCGTTTAGTACACTAAATTTTGGCATCTGCGTCCTTAACGCAGGTTGGGATTGATTTGTTATAGAGGGGTTAGCGCAATGGACAAAATTGAGCTCAGCGACCAGCTTATTGCAGAGTTACAGAGTATGGATACCCCGACGGTTTGTAACGCACTTGAAATACTGGTGCCGAAGCGTCGGGGCTACGGTTATACGACCACAAACTTGATTTGCACACGGCCGCAATTGCCGCCAATGGTGGGTTTTGCCCGCACTGCGACGATAAGAGCTGCCCATCCTAGCGATCTCAGTGGGTCCGACGCGCGAGATCTGTCCGACGCCTACTACGCCTATATCGATGAGGGTCCAAAGCCTAGTGTTGTGGTGATGCAAGACCTCGACGGTAATGGCGGCTATGGGAGTTTCTGGGGCGAGGTGAACTCCAACGTACATAGGGGCTTTGGCAGTGTCGGCTTGGTCACCGACGGTTGCGTGCGCGACTTGCCGGATATTGCCACTGGCTTTCAAATGCTCGCAGCATCGGTATTACCGTCTCATGCCTATATCCATGTAGTGGATTACGCGCGGCCCGTTGATGTTGCGGGAATGCGCGTATGCGATGGCGACCTAATCCATGCCGATCAGCACGGCGCGGTGGTTATTCCTGCTGGTGTCGTGACTCAAGTGAAGGCCGCTGCTGAGCAAATAGCTAGGCGCGAGCAGGTGTTGATTAAAGCAGCCCAGCAGCCCGGATTTAATATTGAAAAATTCCGCCAAGCTCAGGGCGATGCGGCAGAAATTCACTAGTTGCGTTTCTTAAACACCTTAGGCGTTGTGCCCAGATCCTGACGAAAGCCGGTATCAAGCTCCGCGTCATCGTCCGCAACGATATAACGAGAGATATGTTGGCCGTGTTTTGAAAGCTGTTGGTGCAGTGCCCTTGGCATGCTCCGAGGCATTGGTTCGCGAAACCAGGGGGCATAAAATTCAGCGTTAGGAATCGCGCGGACCTCATTAGATAGATTTGGTGTGCCGCCGTGCCACGCTCGCGGATCGCGGATCAACACACTACCTGCGGGCGCTGGACATACGGTACTCAACTTCATCCACTCTGGTTCATCTGCCAAACGAGGAATCCGGGCGTGGCTGTTTTGGGTCCCTGGTATCTGCCGCGTTGGCCCGTTTGTTGCCGTAAAGTCCACCATTAAAAAGTTGCAGCAGACATAGGGGCAGGGCAGGTCGCGTAAACTGATGCGGCCGGCCGGGTCAAAGAATGTTCCAAACTCCCGGCTACCGAGTGTCATGCGGTCGCTGATATCGTAATGCAGTTGCTGATACTCAGTTGCCCCAGGCAAGCAAAAGTCGCCGCCGCCGCCTCGCGCGATGTAATCCGAGGAGTCAAAAATAGCGGTAAGGATTGGCGTTACCGTGGGTAAATCCAACAGCCGGGTCCACTCCGGTTCGTGCATCATGTGGCCGGTTTTACTGGCAGAGCCAAAGGAATATCGATGGGAGCCCCGATTGCCGACGCGATGTTTGTCCAGAGATAACATCTCATGAATTGTGCGGTCGCAAGCGGCCTGCATAGCTGCCAGTTGTTTTGGTGCGAGGGCATTCAGGACCACAACAAAGCCATCGCGGTAAAACAGATCTCGGGCTTTTTCGACTTCGTTTGCTGCGACCAGTGCAAGGCCTTTGATGCCCGCATTTTGCGCAAGGTAGTTGCGTTGTTGTGCAAAAGCCTGGGCATCCCCACCGCGCCAGCCAAGATCATTTAACGCCGTGTCAGTGACCTCTGAGTCAGGCGCTAGAGTCGCCTGCGCCTCGGGTTTAGATTGGTTTTTCATACTTTCAAGTCCCCCAATGTACGCCCATACCAATTGCTGATGCTGCAGTTATACTCGATGCGGGTAAGGGGAGGAAACCGATGGAACAACAATATCCGCTCAGCGGACTGAAGGTACTGGATTTTTCGCGTGTACTCGCCGGGCCGTTTGCGGGCCGTATGTTGTCTGATTTGGGCGCCGATGTGGTGAAAGTAGAGCCGCCAGATGGTGATGTCACGCGTCTTTGGGGACATGTCGTGGGGGGGCTGCCCGGATACTATCACCAGCAAAACGCAGGCAAACGTAATATCTGTGTCGACTTGCGCCACCAGCAAGCAAAATCCTTAGTGCTCGAATTGGTCGCTGAAGCAGACATATTGATTGAAAATTATCGTCCAGATGTAATGCCAAGATTAGGCTTGGGATACGATGTGCTCAGCCAGGTAAATTCACGGTTAATTATGCTGTCGATTTCGGGGTTTGGTCATGGCGGCCCGGAATCGCACCGGCCCGCATACGCGCCCATCGTGCATGCTGAAGCGGGTCTAATGCACCGACAGGCCGAGCGTGGAGATATTCCTTTTACCGATTTGCCGCTGTCAGTAGCGGATACCAATGCGTCTTTGCATGGCTTGGTCGGATTATTATCCGCGGTCATCATGCGTCAGCAAACGGGTCAGGGGCAGCATATCGACATTGCGATGATCGATGCGACCATCGCCACCGATGATCAATTGCATTACGCGTTGGAAGACTCCGAGGAATCTGCTCCGTTGCGCAACGACGCGTGGGAGACTGGCGTCGGGCCGATTTTGATTTCGGCAGATTTTCGCTACCTATGGCATCTTCTGACAGGCCAGATGGGCGTTAATGACCCGACTACAAAAGACACGCCTCTGCCAGAGAAGATTCGTATGCGTCGCGAGATTGTTGGCGAGTATCTGGCGAATTTAGACGATTGGCCGGCAGTGGAGGAGGCCATGGCTAAAATGAATCTGGCTTGGGGCCGGGTGCGCGACCCAGTGACGCTGCAACAGCAGCCGACCGTTGCCGCGCGCAACGCCATTACAGAGGTCGACGACCGAGTTGGTGGTACCCGGCCCATCACTCAGTCGCCCTATCGGTTCTCTGGCGCGCGCAGCGGGGTGCGTGGTCCCGCACCCCATCGTGGAGAGCACAACAGTACAGTGCTTGAAGATTGGTTGAACAAAAGTTCCGCCGAGATCAGCCAACTGCACAGCGATCAGGTGTTGCAGTTCGATGAGGAATTTGTCCAGCAATGACTTGCTAAGCCCTAATTCATAGGCAAAAAAAAAGCCCCGCAGACGCGGGGCTTTTCTTGGGTTGGGTATTTACCCTTCGCCGAAGCGTCGAGTAATGTCGATGCCAAAGCTTCTAGTTCGAAGCAATGTACCCGTTAGCATGTAGTTATTACCAAGGCCCCCGGCACTGAGTGATCGGAAGTTACGGGCATCAAATAAGTTGTCCACGAAACCGCGCACGGTTAAGAGGCCGTCGCCACTGTTCCATATAATCGATGCATCCGTTTGATGCCGCGCTGGCATTTTATCGAATTTGCGATCTATCGATTCACTATTGTATTCACCAGTGAATGAATAGTAGGCCGCAGCAACTAAGGTGCTGTTAGGAAGATCGAAACGATAATTAGCCCAAGCTGTAAACTTATGCTCCGGAATACCTTTGAGAGAGCTGCCTTTGAGATTGTGGGCCTTGGTGCCGTAGAGCGGCACAGGCGCCAACGGGTTGTCGTCCTCAAGCAGATAGATTTCGTCTTGGTATTCAGTGTTGGTCAGACTGTAGTTAGCATTTATCGTCAGCTCGTCAGTGGCTAACCACGTGCCCTCTACTTCCCAGCCTTGGTTTACAGCACTACCGGTGTTTGTCGGCAGCGTCTGGTAGGCGGCTTGCACGTCGTCGTAGACGGTCACGCTGTCTTGATAGCCGTCGTATTGATAGCGATATATCGAGCTGAATAATTGCAGGGTGCCGTCCGCAAAGGTGCCTTTGAAACCTAACTCGGTATGGGCCACTTCTTCTTCGTCGTATGAATAGATTGAGTTAAACACTGCACCGGTCAAACTTCTGGCATCGAGTGTTCCAAGGCCATAGCCGCCGGCGCGATACCCTGTGGTGTAAGAAAGATACACCAACGTATCTTCGTCAGGTGTCCAATCTAAATTGATACGGCCTGTTGCTTTACTCCACTTCTTTGATTCACTAGCCAGACTTGAGAAACCGAATGGAATTCCAGTCAGATACATCGGTGTTGCGCACTCAACAGAAGTAAAGGCGCAGGTCGGAGCGATTGGGTTTTGGCCCGTAAAATCCATGGTAGGCACTGCGCTTCCCATTGCGACATTAGCTAAAGCTAGATTCGACCAGCCCAAAGCTGTGGCAGTAGCCTCGTCAACGCCAAAAGCTGCCAACAGCCCGGCTCGAATTCCATAATCGAAGGGGAAAAGCGATTCGAAGTAACCACCGCGTCGCTCGAGCACTTCTTTTTCGTCTTCGGCGTAGCGTGCGCCAATAGTAAGAGCCCATTGGTCATTAAATGTGTATGTGCCTTGGCTGAATATTGCTGTTTGTTCAACGTAGTTAGTGTTGATGTGGTGATAAGCGTGACCATCTTGGTCGCCAGTCCAAAGCCCCGAGGTTTGGAAGCCCATCGGTGCATTTGCAATTGGTATGTAGTCTGATAGTCCGAACGCCGCCATGATACCTGCAAGACCACCGTAGTTGGCCGCTTGGTCAATTCTGCCCTGAGAGTTGAAGTGCGAGATCGTATAGTCTTGCTTACGATCACTTGCAAAGTAGTACAGACCGCTGGTCAGGAACAAGTTGTCTGTAACATCCCACAACAGTTGGATCTCATGTGATGCGTTCCACACGTCTTCCAATACGGTCAACCCTGAATTGGCTATCTCGCTGTTTGAATAGTCATAGTCAGTAGTGAATGTGTAGTCAAAATCGCCATATCCGAAGATGTACTTGAGCGTCATGTTGTCATTCAGCTCGTAGGAAACGTTGAGTGACGCGCCCTGTTGATCAAAGCCCTCATCGGTCATGCCGTTAGTTAATGCTTCTGCGTCAACGCTTTCTAAGTCACCAGCTCCATTAATATAGGCATTGCTGCCAAACGCCTGGTTCACTACAGAACTTGCTGCAACATCGACACCAGGTCGAACAGGCGCTCCGTAGGCAACTTCGCCAGTGGTTGGGTGTGTGAACATAGTCGCGCCAGGGGTATTGGCGGTTGCGGCTCTCATGCCATAAGCGTAGAGGTCTGTTCTTCTAGTGCCTCGATCGGCTCCCCAGCCCTGGTCAATCAAAACACCGTTGCCAATTATTCTGGATGAATTTCGCTTGTTGATGCGCGTAGAAATGTTCAGCTTATCGGTGGGCTCAAATTCCAGGGTCAGGCTTGCGTTCTGATCATTGGTGCTATCGGTATCAGGTGACCCGTATTGGCCGCTCATCCAGCCATCCCGGTTACGATCAGATATTACCAGTCTGTAGCCCGCCGAGCCGTTTTCGACGTTTAGAGGGCCAGACAAAATTCCGTAGTACTCTCGGTTGCGGTGGCTACCAAACTGCGCTCTGATAGACCCCGAAAGCTCGTCGGTTGGCGATTTGGTGATGTAGTTAATCGCGCCACCGACAGAGTTACGACCGTAAAGTGTACCCTGAGGACCACGAAGTACCTCGATTCGCTCAACGTCGAATAGCGCGTTTTCCGTTAAAGCAATTAACGCATCCTCTGAATACACGCCGTTGTAGTAAGTTGCCACGCCTGGGTCACCGCCAAGTGAGCGGAAGTTTCTTCCAACGCCCCGGATCCGTATATCGTAGTTATCGCGGGTAGTTGCTGGAATGAAGTTCACAAATTCGTCCGCAGACTGAATTCCCAAATCTTCGATCATATCCGCGCCGATCGCGGTTATGGAAATTGAAGTGTCGGATACTGTGGATTCAACTTTCTCCGCAGTAACGACTACTTCCTCTATTCGTCGCTTACCGTCGTCTTCATCTGCAATTGCAGGAAGAGCCATAGAGATCGCGGCAATCAAGCCTAAAGATAATCGAAACATTCTTTTTCTCCCTCGGTTTCCCGCCCAGAACGGGCGTGGAAAACATTTAACTAAAAGTTAACAGCCGGAGAATGTAAGAAAATGTTTCTGAATTCAAGGGTTTTGACGAAAAATTCACAATCAGCGTTGGGGATAATTCACCCTTAAAAATGCTCTAAAATAGTGCACATATGGGCGTGCGCCCAGCTGCTAAAGTGACTACTCGCGTAAAAAGGTAAGCTGAACGGTGTAATGTTTTGTAACAAGTTTACCGACAATCGAATTTAAGCGGATTCCCTTCACGAAATGTTCCGCAAAACTTGGTGTCCGCACAGCGCTAAGGCATGAGGGGGCTATGCTCCGTATGGTCATTGGCCGCACGGTAATTTTCAAGTTTGTAGATGAGTCGGCGACCTGCGGGCAACAAAGATTCCAGACCCAGCCACTGCCCGTCGGCTGAGTAATGGAGGGTCAGATCTAACGACTCGGCCTTTAGTCGATAGGATTTTCGAGCGCTGCTTCGCGGTCCATCAGTAATTATGGGTTCTATCGTCACCGGCATCAGGCGGCCGTCTTGGCCGTTCAACAGTTGGTTCTGGGTCAGCAGTTTGGGAGACCAGTAGGCAAAGGTTGTGAGGCAAGTGACGCCCAGGTCTTCACCCGCACCGCCTTTGATCGTGTTTACTGTAAAACCTTCTTGGGTGCGCTGGCCGTTGAGCGCAATTTTTTCCCTTCGGGTTTCGGTTGAACTCTCTATGTACTCTAAGCAAAGGTTTTCGTCGTAGCGCTCCTTCACTTCGTGGGTGTATGAAAATAAAGGTATACGTAATAGCCGGTACTCAAAATCGGCTCGGCTCGAAAGGTAAATCCATTGCCCGTCGCGCGTGACGTCAAAAGAGTGATAACCAACCTCGCGGTCGTCGATAAAGGCTTTGAAGTACCAATGCTCAGTGGATGCTGGAAGCGCTATGCTCGGCTGGTTGACTAGCAGTAAAGGTGTGCCGCAAAGAAGTATGAGCAGTGTTTTGGCCGTGGGGTTTTTCCTGCTTCGCAGTAGACGCTGTGGCTGTAGAAACACCGGGAAAAAAGCGGGAGTCTGTTGCTGGTAGTCCTGATAGTCAGGGCGTCGTGCGGGTGCGCCTGCTTCCATCCGCTCGACGCCGGTAAACCGCAGCAGCAACCAGCTAACCAGTCCGATAGTTACCAACCCAAACCAACTCCCTGTGCTTAGGGCAAGCAGGCTAATGCCTAACCAGAAACACCATTCGCCGAAGTAATTCGGATGACGCGACAAAGACCACAATCCAGTACGCAGCAACTGAGTCTCTTGCTGGCCGGGTGCAGACCGCTGTTTCACGAAAGCGCTTAGTTGTAGGTCGGCAACAATCTCGTACAACAGCCCAAACAGGATTAACGCGAACAGAGCGGAATCAATCAGTCGCCACGGCGCGGCCGACTCGACGATAGGCACAAAAGCGGCGCAGATGATGAGCGCGAGCAACGCCTGCAGTAGATAGATGATAAAGAGGCTGGTGAATTTGAACCGCGGTCCCTGATTGGCGCGGATCTCAGCATAACGCCGATCCTCCCCACGACCTGCTGCGCGCACTGCCAAGTAGGTTGCCAAGCGAATACCCCAGGCAGTTACCAGCAATAGCAGCAATATTCCGCGCCATTCTAATTTTGGCAGAGCTACGCAAACGCCAAAACACGCCATGACGTGATGCAGTGGCCATAAAATGTCCACATGACCGAAGTTTTTACTGCGTAAAGAATGTAACCAGAGTAGCGATGCGGCGAACATGAGCCACGGCGCAGTGAGGAGTAAGGTGGTCATCATTTGTCTGCAGCAAAGCGCCGCCCGACAGCCCGAACCCCTGCACCCAGTACCGGGATGTGCGAATAGAAACCGAGCCCGCTATCCCAAAAGTCCTGATGCAAGATGACCCGGCCGGTATCGTCGAAGCGCACATGGGTAACACCAAGAGTGTCGCTGGTAACCTCTTTCCGAATGGGAGTGAAACGCGCCTGCATTGACCAAATAAGATAGACGTCTTTATCACTTTGCAGTGTTTGGTGAATCTGTACGTCAACTCGTGTGCCCGCATCACCCAGTCGGGTGAAGTGATCCACGACGGTCTTTTTGTCGCGCGTAACCATGAGAGCGTCGCTGAAATGCAGGTTTTCAGCATACAACAGATCGGCGCTCTCCCCAGTGGTCGGACCTCCCAAATTAGCTAGGAAGTCTACGAAGCGTTCAATGATCGCAGAGTCAACGTTGCTTTGACCGGCGAAGTCATCAAGTGCTTGCCGATATTGGGCAGGGTAGCCAAGAGCGCCAGGGTCGGGTGCGGCGACACCGGCACAGCCGCTCGCGAGCAAGCTAAAAATGCCGATGAAAAGGAGGTTGAGGCGGTAGAACTTCACTGACGCACGTTAGTGGCGCAGGTGTGAATGGCCAGTGAATTCATCCGGTAGACGCTTTCACGACTGATTCACAAATATTTGCCGACCATGTATGACCTTCAAAACAGGCAAAGTCATGTTTGCAGTCCCGCCAAAAACGCTCCGTTTGAGCGCGTCGGCAAGAAATAATGCGCTCTCTAGGAGTCGGCAGTGAGGATTGCTGTGATAGGTGCGGGAATCAGCGGCATCGCCGCTGCGGATGCCCTTTCCGAAGGGGCCGACGTGACCTTATACGAGGCAGACCCGCGGCTGGGCGGCCACACAGACAGTCATACTGTCCTACTTAGCGATCAGGTATACAGTGTTGACACCGGGTTCGTAGCGTTTAACGGCGAGTACCCTCTCTTTACGTCATGGTTGAAGAAGCTCGGTGTTACTTCTCAGCCAGCGCAAATGTCACTCAGCGTGAGTTCTGGGCCCCAGCAGTTTGAATACGCAACCACCGATCTGCGCAGTTTTTTCCCCTCTTTGAAACTAGTTTCGTCCTACGCTCAATATCAGTTGCTCGCGGACATACGTCGATTCAATCGGACAATCGAGGAGGCGGTGGCGCTTAACCCCGATGAGGCCCTTGGCGTCTACTTGCACCGGCAGAGCTATAGCCAACGCTTCGTTAATTGCCATATCGTGCCCTTATGCATGGCCCAGTGGTCTAAAGCTGCTTTCGATGTATTGCAGATGCCTTTGCGCTATGTAGCAACCTTTGTCGCTCAACATGGACTGTTGAGAATGGATGACAAGCCGCAATGGCAGGTGATTCGGCGCGGCGCAACCCACTATTTAGAGGCTTTTGAGCGTCAGTTTCGTGGCTCCATCAAACTGCAGACCCCGGTTCGGCAGGTGGCGCGCACAAACGGCTATGTCGAGGTACTAACCGATGAGGGCACTGCGGATTATGATGCTGCGGTCATCGCCTGTCATAGCGACCAAGCTCTGGGGATACTCCAGCAACCGACCTCGTTGGAACAGCAGTTGTTGGGCGCAGTGCAATACAAGTCCACTCGCGTTGTGCTGCACAGCGACGAGTCGTTCATGCCGAGTAAACGGTCATTATGGGCGAGCTGGAATGCACAGATTCTCGAGCTTGACGGACCCGCTACCCTGAGTTTCTGGATGAATAAAATTCAGTCGATCCGCGGCCAAGACTTTTTTCTGACGTTGAACCCTGCAACTACTCCGCGTCAGATTTGGACCGATCGTAGTTATGCGCACCCGATATTTGATACGCCGGCGCTGCAGGCACAGTCGCGTCTGCAAGAGATAGACGGCATAGGCGGGGTATTTTTCTGCGGCTCCTATTGGGGTTGGGGCTTGCATGAGGACGGCTTCAGTAGCGGTGTTGCCGCGGCAGGTCGTGTGCGTGAGAGCTTGAAAGACAAGCCTAGCGGCGTCGGAGCAGGAGACGGCAACTACTCTGCTGCGAGCGAGATCGACGCGATTATCGCTGCGGCGAAAAACCAGACCTAATGCATAACCACAGCGGCTACTCTAATCCCTTGCTGCCGTCAGAGGCGTGCTATGACTGAGGAGGCTCGGCCGCGTTGGCTGTCGGTTATCAACTTCCTGTTGATTAAAGTTGCTTGGGTGGCCTGTGTGGTTGGCGGTACATTGCCAGGCGCGCTAGTAATCGCCTTAATGTTCGGGCTGTGTTTCTATCAGGGTCGTTGGCAGCGCGAGCGTCGCTTTGTAGTTGGCCTAGCACTGTTGGGTCTGATACTGGACAGCATTTGGATTCAGCTTGGTATTCTCGATTTTGGTTCCGGCTCTCTGCAGTTGGGTAACCTAGCGCTAGCTCCACTATGGATAATACTTTTGTGGGTGGCTGTGGGCTTGTCGCTGTTCGAGGCCCTTGGCTTTTTCGTACGCAGACCCCTCTTAGGTGCGGTCATTGTCGGTGCGGCAGCACCTTTGTCATACTCGACAGGCGCGCAATTTGGCGCAGTAGTCATACCCTCCACCGCAATGTTGATGGTGATAGCACTGGTTTGGGTGTTAGTGTTCGGTCTGGTTTTTGAACTGGCGAGGCGCGCGCAGCAGACGGCCGAGCTTTAAAATGGAAACGAATACGCAGCATGAGGATTCGCAATACAGGATTAGTCGCAAAGTTAGGGCGTGTATTGTTCCTACAGGTGGCATTAATCAGCGCCACCGTAGCTGCGGGCATTTATGTAACTAATACCATTGTCCAAGACTCGCTGGTTAACGAGGCGCTGGAAAACGAAGCTGCGCATTTTTGGAATCTATACCAACAGAATCCGCAACAGGCGCTCCCCAATACCGCAAACATGTTGGGGTACCTGGCGGCGGATGGGCAGATGGCAACGGTGCCGGAGCAATTTCATAACTACGCGCCCGGATTTGTTGGTCGAGTTCAGTTCGGCGATGCCGAGCCGATACTGTACGTCACCGAGTTTGACCAAGCGCGCCTATACCTGATATTCGCCAGTGAAAACGTTTCGGACCTTGCATTCTTTTTCGGCATTCTGCCGCTGTCCATCGCTCTGGTTTTTATCTATGGCTTGTCGTTTTTAACCTACCGGCTGTCGCATCGAGCAATCTCGCCGATTGTGCAGCTCGCCGACTATCTGGAACGGTTCCCGTTTGAAAAAGCGTCCCATGAGACATCTGGTAAGGATTTACAAAAGCTGCGTACCTTAGCGAATGCCGAGGTGGACGTGATGATTGACGCCATAGACAGCTTTACTGAGCGATTGGATGCCTATATTGAGCGAGAAAGGATCTTCACCCGGGACGCAAGTCACGAATTGCGCACCCCTATTGCAGTCTTTAAGGGTTCGTTAGACCTGCTGCAAAGGCAGTCTGAGCGGCCTCAAGAAGATTTACGGGC
This sequence comes from uncultured Gammaproteobacteria bacterium, assembly GCA_913050035.1. Taxonomy (GTDB): domain Bacteria; phylum Pseudomonadota; class Gammaproteobacteria; order Pseudomonadales; family Azotimanducaceae; genus UBA4421. The sequence goes on from CAJXAC010000038.1 coordinate 18,832, forward strand.
GCTAGCGCGCATGCGCCGCACGGTAGAAGACATGGAGGGGTTAATTCAGACTCTTCTATTGTTGGCGCGCGGCGAAGAGCTGCAGCAGCCCGGTGTGCGGGTGCGTTTGAATGATCTGATACCCGACCTAATTGATCAGGTTGCACCCTTGGCAACGGATCGAGGGATTAAATTGGTGTTGGTGGAATCGGCTGAACTTTGGGTTCAAGCACCAGATCGAGTAGTGCAGATTTTGTTGATCAATCTGCTGCGCAATGGCATCAGCTATACCCCAGAGGGGCAGGTGCAGGTAGAAATTCAGAATAAGGCGGTTACCGTTAAAGACACTGGCATCGGCATGACATCCAGTGAATTGAGTCAAGCCTTTGAGCCGTTTTACCGCAGTGAACGTGGCCGCTCGAATAGCCCCGGGCACGGCTTGGGTTTATCGATCGTGCGTCGCTTAGTGCATCAGTTTGAGTGGAAGATCAGCGTTCAGAGTAACGTTGGAGAGGGTACAGAAGTCACTATCAACTTTGCTTAGCGGCGAGGTTAGGTCAGAGTCGCCCGCATGCGCTTCCATGCCGCCAGAGTAGCGTCCCGCGCTGCAGAAAGATCAACTATCGGTTTTACATAGTGCGATGTGTCAGTGTACTGCCAGGGTGTGAATATAGACTTACCTTGGGCACGCGCCAGCTCAGGAATTTGCGCGCGCACAAAAGCGCCGCTGGGGTCGAAGCGTTCTGCCTGCCTGATTGGGTTGAACATGCGGAAATAGGGCACTGCGTCGGTGCCGGTGGACGCGCTCCATTGCCAGCCGCCGTTGTTCGCAGCTAAATCGCCGTCTACCAAGTTTTGCATAAAGTAGCGCTCGCCCTCGCGCCAGTTGATAAAAAGGTGTTTGACGAGGAATTGCGAGGTCACCATGCGCAGTCGGTTATGCATCCAGCCGCTGGTGTTGAGTTGGCGCATACCTGCATCGACAAGGGGAAAGCCTGTTTGCCCAGCTTGCCAGCGTTCAAGCCATTCCTGGTTGTGGTTCCATTCAAGGTTTTCGGTTTCACGACGAAACGCTTCGCCGCGGCTCAACCTGGGATTGGCGGCGAGAATATGGTTGTAGAACTCTCGCCAAATAAGTTCGCTAATCCAAGTATCGATGCCTGCATTGCCGCCATGCAGGCGGTTATCATTAGCGCGGTAAGCTGCATAGAGACATTGGCCTGTGGAAATACTGCCGCATGCTAAGTGTGGCGACAGCTGACTTGTGCCAGGCTGATCAGGTAAGTCCCGCTGGGTGCTGTACAGCTTGGCGCGTGACTGCAAGAAGTTGCTCAAACAATTTTGTGCGGCGGCTTCCCCCGCCTCCCATAAGTCGGCGCCAAAAGTTTTTTCGATACCGCCAACGTTATTGGGCGTCTGCTCTGGCTCCACTGTTGGCCCCTGAGATTCTGGTGGGGGTAGTGGTGTGCTGGGCAGCGCTAATGGGTGCGCAAGCCAGCGTTTTTTAAATGGCGTAAATACCGTATAGCCGCTGCCGTCGGGTTTAGTCACCGCACCCGGCGGTAGATGGGTAAAACTGTGGTGGCGCTCACATTGGATACCAGATTGCTCGAGCGCCGCCTCGACTTTGTCGTCACGACGTTGTTCGTTAAGTGCTATTTCTGCATTGAAAAATACGCAGTTTGCGGCGAGTTCTTGAGCGCATTGCACTATGACTTTGGGTGCTTCGGCGAAAGAGTTGCAGCCACGAATAATCAGTTTTATCCCTAATTGGGCTAACTGCTGACTGAGGCAATCTACAGTGCGTAACGTCAGAGCCACGCGCCACGGCGACATATCATGATGTTGCCACTGGCTCGCATCGACAAGAAAGATGCAGGTAGTAGGCCCTCTTAGGCAGGCGGCGTTTAGCGCCGGGTTGTCATTGACGCGCAGGTCATTGCGCAACCAAACCAATTGACTCATGGCAGTTTGCGCAGTTTGGCTAGTCTGCAGCGGGTTCGCGTAGGCAGTAGCCCTGGCCTTGGCGGGTTTGCAATAAAGGCACCTCGAAAGGACGGTCTATAATGCGCCGCAGGTTGTAAATGTGGCTTCGCAGGGTATCGCTGTCGGGCGGCTCATCGCCCCATAACTCTTTCTCTAGCGCGGCCCGGGTTACCACCTTGGGGGATTCTCTAATGAGCACATGCAGTATGTTAAACAGGGTCCTCGACAACAGAAGGTTTTGTCCGTCTCGCGCAACCTCCATGGTGTCTAAATTGAGCTTCAGACCACTGACTTCGTATTGTTTTTCAAGGTGTTGACTGCGACGTATGACTGCATCTAAACGAGCTTCCAGCTCCGGCATATCAAAGGGCTTTATCAAGTAGTCGTCGGCACCTGACTCGAACCCTTTGAGCTTGTCGTCAAGCTGATCTCGGGCGGTGAGCATAATAATCGGGGTGGTGACAGCGGCGTCATCACGCAGCCTTTGACAAACGGTTAGGCCATCTACGCCGGGTAACATGATGTCCAAGACGATTGCGTCGTACGTATTTGTGACGCCCAGATGCATAGCGGTGAGGCCATCACCGGCATAGTCAACAATGTAGTTGGTGGCTTCAAGATAGGAGCCAACAGTTTCGGCAAGCTCTTGATGGTCTTCCACTAGGAGGACACTTCTGCTGGAATTTTTAGCCATACTCGTCATCAGTCAATCAGATAAAAATTGACAGTGACACAAACTATTAATATTGCCAATGGTTTTGCTAAGTTCGATGGGTTTGGTTGTGAGCAAGCAAGGGCTAGCTAACTAATGTCTATTCTTTGTCCTTAAAATATGGACAAAGGGGTCGCGAGTGCCGGATTAAGGCACCGCAAGTCCCCCTGGGAAGGCTGGCTCGACGATTCTGCCAGGCTGTTGTCCCCAACCATAATCTATTGCCGATTTTGGCGCCGCTGCGTGTCTGGCTACGCCGCTAGGCAACGCGGGGCAAGTACCATTCTCCCGGTAGTTTAACGCTGCGCTCAGCATGGCCTCATTTTCGTTGCCCAACGCTTGGGAAAAATCATCATCGACGGCGCACCCTGTTACTGGCTCCCCTTCAACTTCCGCCAAGTTGGAGGGCGAGAAACCGTCTGAATAGTCGCCATACCCTTTAGCGTTCACGCCTCTGAACTGGGTAGTGAAGTAAGTTGTTCCGCAGTTCTCAAGTGCGTAAAAGCCGTATGGCTTCCCGCAGGTAGTGCTGCCTATTTGGATAACCTCAACGTCGATACCGCGAAGTCCGTTCATGATGGCCTCCGACGCCGAGCACGTGTTGCTCGTGGTGAGTACGTACACCCGAGACAAACTTAAATAAGGCAACGCGGCGCCCTCGGTGGCCGAAAACCCTTGCGCCGAGTCGTGGAACCTTCGTGGGCTTAGAGCTTGTCCAGTCACAGGATTAATTGAAGGATGTTGGTCGTTCCATTGTTGCAACGAAAAGGTCTGGCCGGAGGCTGCGGTGGGGCCTGCAATCATGAACGCCATTTCGTTGGCGATATCTAGATATCCGCCGCCGTTATAGCGCAGATCCAGGACAAGATCAGTGATGTCGCTGTTCTTTAAGAAAGTCACTGCATCAATCAATTCTTGTTCTGCCGTGGCGATATGATCGTTAAATGTTAGATAGCCGACTGCTCCGCTGGAGGTCGTAACGACGCTAACATTCTGTACAGGGTCTTTTGTTATCTCAGTAGGGGTCATGGTAATCGAGCGGCTCGTGCTGCTGCCTCGGTCGAGGACCTCAAAAGAGTGAGACTGGCCGGCCTCCGCTGGATAGAACGCTTCATTCAGCGTTGCCGTATCTGATCCATTGACAACATCGACGCCATCGGCCGTGATGATTTCAGCGCCTCGTTCCAAGCCCGCTGCACTGGCCGGTGAGTTTGGTTCGATGAAAGCTACAACAATTTTTCGTGGGGGCGCGCTTTGTAGTAAGCGCCATTGGACTCCGTAGCCGACCGAAATGCCTGACTGAGACAGCTGCTTCCATTCAAGAGAATCGTAAGTGAAGTGATACTTATCTTTCGCCGCTCCGGACGGCATGGTCGCAAACGTCTTCATGAGGTCGAAGTAATCGAGTACTTGAGCTGCGGAGTTGGCGTAGCTGTCAGGGTCGACGTCTTCTATCTCGTCGTACCACAAATACAGATCGTTGCTGAGCGATCTCAGCCAATAGTTTTCGTCTTCGAAGCTACCTTGCTCGTCCGGATATGTTGAACCATCGAACGGATCGGTCCCGATACGCGGATCGCCACAGGAGTTTTGAAATACTGAAGCCGATTTAAAGATCCCTTCATCAAAGTCAGTAACGCGGTTAACCACCGTTATCGATACGTCCGTAGAGGCCGAGGCTTGGCCGTCCGATACGCTGACCGAAATGCTATATACGTTATTTTGATCGGCATCTTGTGGAGCGTCGTAGTCTGGAGCTGCGCGGAAGACTAAAACGCCGCTGCTGCTGATGGTAAAGAGCGCGCTGTCCTCCCCAGAAAGAGAATAGGTCAATGAATCGCCATTGGCGTCGCTTGCACTGACGGTGGTCACCGCGGTTTCTCCCTCGGCGACGGACAAGCTGCCTGGGTTGGTAATAGTTGGAGCGCTGTTGGTGTTGCCGCCGCTGCCTCCTGAGCTGGAAGACCCACCTCCACCGCCGCCTCCGCCGCACCCTGCAATGAGGAAAAAAGACGCAGCGACGAGGAGTTTGTTCATATCTGAGTACCAGCCCGAAATTGTTATGAAATAACCTTAACCTTATTTGGACACTATTTGAAATTGAACCACCGAAACCACAAAAAGAAATTAGTCCGGTGTCTTTTTGGAACTCGAAGCTCCACGTCCCGGAGGGCATTTTTTTATTCGATTTGTGGGTCCCGAGTGAGGCGAGCAACAGCAGAATAGAAATTGCGTAACCGTTTGTAGAACGCTAACCTTTTTTGAGCAAAAGCTTCGGCATCTTCTCGAAAATCTATCGATAGGGAAAACGACAAAAATGGAATCGCTAGAAGACATTCGTAAATGGGTAGTCAAACCATCTTTGCCCGACCTCGCGCAGTCTTTGCAGCCGGCCATGCAGGGCGATGCTGCTGCCCAGCAGCAGGTATGTGGCGCGTTACTGTGGACCGCGTTTGCGGCACCCGGGGCGGTTACCGAGGTCTATGATGCAATCGCTGCGGGTGCTGCTGGGGAGGCGCTGGATTCCACCTCATGGCAAGCCGAGGAGTGCGCAATACCAGAATCATTTTGGGAAACTTTTGCGGACACGCTGACCGGTCCAGAGCAGGGTTACGACGCCACAACGATTACGGTCGCTGTTGCCGCGCTTGGCGGTTGCGTCGCCGAGGAATTTGGAGAGCTGGCAGAGTCTGCAGCGCAACAACATCCCGGCAGCAACGACGCGGCTTCCCAAGCGATTCCTGACCTCACGGACATTGACGCGCTAGGCGGACTTCCCGAAGGCAGTTTGGGTAATGATCTTTATCGAATGCTTGTAGATAACAACTTTGATGCAGAAGTATTGGACCGCGAGGTTATCGGATTAGCGAACCTCCCCCCGGCGTTGCGCTACGTTAATACTCGAATTTTACAGATGCATGATGTCTGGCATTTAGTGGCCGGATACCAAACCACCAGCCTGCATGAGATTGCGATTTCGGCCTTTCAGTTGGCGCAGTTTGGTCACAATTATTCGTCGATGTTTTTGGCAACGGTGGCCACTATGAGTTGTTGCAAAACACCGGCAGGTTTTGGGCTACTCATGCAGAACATCACTGAGGCCTGGCGCCACGGCCGCGCCACGCCGGCACTAATGCCAATTCACTGGGAGAGTGAATGGCATGAGACTCCGGAACAAATCCGCGCCCGCCATGGCATAACACCGTTCAAAGGCAGCTTCCCGCCAGACCTGTTGGAACAGCTTGCAGCAGTAGCTTAGCCCCACATGATGGGTATCTGTGCCTGTTAAAAAGACGCGATACATCTTCTATGTGGGCACAAGGATTCACTTGCACCATGCAACGCCATCAATCGCAGTGCGGCATGCATGTCTATTGTGTTTGTTGGTACGAGGTGGTGAGCGCGCGCGTTTATTTCTGATTTCCATCTAGAGACCCGAGGTTGTCGGGCGGATAAGTTGCTATACGCTCTTGATGGTGGTTCCTGCCCGCTAGGCTAGCAAGGCTCGCTAGATAATAAGATATCTCGGATATTGTCATCTAATTGTCAT
>CAJXAC010000039.1 GCA_913050035.1 uncultured Gammaproteobacteria bacterium
AGTTCAGAGGTAACCTGTGCCCAGCCCTTACCCGGCTCGCCGACCACACGATCTTTTGGTACCAGAACGTTATCGAATACCACTTCATTAAAATCTTCACCACCGGCCATATTGCGAATGGGCCTGACCTGAGCGCCATCATTTTTTAAATCCACAATAATTTGCGACAGCCCAGCATGGCGATTCTCTGATGCCGGCTCGGTGCGCACTAGGCAGATCATATAGTGATTACGATGGGCGTCTGTGCTCCAAATCTTAGTACCATTAATCCGATAGGCATCACCTTCAGCGGTGGCAGTGGTGCGCACTGAAGCTAGGTCGGAGCCGGTATCTGGTTCGCTCATACCAATTGAAAAATAGCTTTCACCGCTGGCAATCCCTGGCAGGTATTGTTGCCGCTGTTGCTCGCTACCAAAGCGTAACAAGAGCGGCCCGCTCTGCCGGTCGGCGATCCAATGTGCGCTCACCGGCGCCCCCGCCGCAAGCAATTCTTCGGTCACTACAAGACGCGCAAAATTACTTTTTTCGCCACCGCCATACTGGCCTGGCCAGGTCATACCAATCCAACCCTGCGCTCCCAGCTTGGCCGAAAACTCAGCATCGTGGCCGGTGACAAAGTCCGAATTGGGGCGCGGTAAATGGCTTTCGTTAGCAGCGATGAATTCGCGCACCTCATGACGGAGCGCATCGCTTTGGTTATCCAGTTCTACCCGATCAAACTGCAACATAATTGAACATCTTTCCGACAACTGCCCGGCACCTTACTGATCGCCCGCGATCGATGCAATCCTAGACAAGAAGCGGACAAAAAAGGCAGCGCGGGAACCATTAGTGCCTGCCCGAGAGCTGTGGCAACATGCACTCATGCTTACATCAGATCATCTTAAACACGCCTTTGAACCCGTATTCGTGGACATCCGCGAACGTTCTACGGTAGTAGAGCGCTTCATCGACCGCAATCTGTTCCGTCTTTATATGGCAACCCTGTGGGCCAACGTTGTGCTATCCCCTGATGAGGCCGGCATCGAGGAGGACGATTTACCCACCCTCCATGATCTGGTGGTTGCAGAGTTAGTTGAGGTCATTGGTGTAGGCACTGATCTCGAAAGTGTATTTCGCTTTATCTCCAGCAAAGAGGGCGAGAAGACGATGGCTGAGGCTAAGCTAAATCAGACGCACAAAGACCTATTACAGTACTTTTCGAGCATGATTTTAGACCCGGATGGTCACAAACGCTGGATGGAAGAGATCCGCGACGACTTGAAAAACTAGCCTTAACCGGACTGGATATTCAGTATCAACCGCCGCTCAGCCCCTTGATGATGGCGATGCTCCCAAAGATATATGCCCTGCCAGACCCCTAAGGTCAGTGCGCCCTGCATGACGGGTATCGACAAACTCACTGCAGTCAACGCCGCCTTTATATGCGCCGGCATATCGTCTGGCCCCTCCTCCACATGGGTATATAGCGGATCATTTTCCGGCACCAGCCGGTTGAGCCAATTTTGCAGATCGGTTTGCACGGCTGGATCCGCATTCTCCTGAATCAGCAAACTTGCGGAAGTATGCTGAACAAACAGCGTCACCAAACCGTCATCAATTCCAGAACGCGACACCTCAGACACCACCTGACTCGTGATGTCGTAAAGCCCTTGACCCAAGACCGGGACGAAAAGTTGTTGGTTCATCAAGGTAAGTCCATATGCCAGAGGCTCAGGAAAGGCACATAAGTGATAATAAGTACCGCTAACAGCAAAATTAGCATAAACGGCAGCGTCGCAGTGTAGAGTTCTGTCAGCGGCTTCTTAAAACGATAACTGGCGATAAAAAGGTTCATCCCTACCGGTGGCGTAAAGTAGCCGACTTGCATATTGGCGAGAAAGATAATGCCCAAATGCACCGGATGAATCCCATAGCCCACCGCCACTGGAAGTAGCAGCGGCACCATGATCACCAAGGCGGCAAAGATATCGAGCATAGCGCCAAGCACAAGCAGCAGTACATTAAGCAGCAACAAAAAGCTCAGCGGGCTTTGTATGTGTTCTTGCAACAGCGCCATAAGCTGTTGCGGCACCTCCGCGTCGACTAAGAAATTGGTGAACCCCAGAGCGACGCCCAGAATAAGCAAAATGCCCCCGACCATTACCATCGATTCTTTCGCCACTTTTGCCAATTGACGCAAATTAATCTCGCGATACCCAAAAACCTCAGCCACGACCACATACAGTGCAGTTACTGCCGCAGCTTCAGAAATTGCAAACACACCACTGAACACCCCACCTAGGACCACGAACGGCAACGGCACTTCCCAGCGCGCATCCCATAATGCCTTAGCCACATTAGCCCACTTAAACGGCACGCGCGGGATCGCGCCACCCCGATGCCGCCACAGCGTCCAACCAGAGAGCATAATCAGCATCAATAACATGGGCGCCACGCCAGCAACAAACAAATCGACTATGGCGAATGGCTCACCGAGATCCAGCTGTTGGGCAATCACGCCGTAGAGAATTAACGGCACCGAGGGCACCAGTAACAGGCCTAAGCTACCCGAGGTAGTGACTAGGCCCAGAGAATATTTCTCGGCAAATCCCGCTTGCCGCAATGCGGGCAACAGCAGTGCACCAAGGGCAACAATGGTGACTCCTGATGCACCGGTCAGTGCAGTAAATACCGCACACGCAACAAAGGCGACAATCGCAAGCCCACTTGGCAAAAAACCGAACACACTTTGCATCAAGTTTACCAAGCGCGTGGAGGTATTGGCCTCACTGAGCAAATAGCCGCTAAACGTGAATAACGGCAACGCCACCAACAGGGGCGTATCAACAATTCGATATAGCTCGATGGCGACGATGGCGAGATCTATGTCGGCGCTATAAAAGCCCAGCATCGAGGCCGCTAACAACACAGCAAATAACGGCGCACCCAGTGCTGCCATAATTAGAATCGCAACAATGCCCGCCCAAATCATGACAATTTGACCGTATGCAGAGCGTAGCGCAGCGCCATGATTCCAGACCCCAATGGCATTACCGCTTCGCAAAGCCAAGCCGGCACTGCGGCGAAAGCGATGCTTTGATCCACGTACTCGTAATACACGAACTGACCACTGGCCCAACAAAACAGCGCTAAGATCAGGCAGGTGAAGCCATAGTTGATGCGCGCAACCGTGGACTGCAGCAGCGGTTTTTGCAGTTCTTCCAAGAAGCGCCCAACTAGGTCAATGCGAATATGACTGTCGTCTCGGGACGCCACCATCGCGCCCAGCATAGTCACCCAAAGCACCATGACCCGAACTGCGCTGTCGCCCCAATAAATACCGCCGTCAAACAAATTGCGTAACAGCACCTGCCCTGCAGCCATGCCAATCATGCCCAGCAGCAACAGCACCAGCAGTGCGTCCTCACACCGCTTTAAAAAGGCTATGGCGGTATTAATCGGAGCCGGCTGCGGCACGATAATCACTGAGGTGCTGCATCATTTCGTCATACATAGGGCGCGAAACATAGCCTTCATCAATTAGCTTGGCGTTCGCTTGCGCCGCTAATTCAAACCACTCAGTGGCCTCCTCGGCAGCAGGCTCGAGCCAGACGATGCCCTGTTTCACTAGAGCAGCAGCTGCACTGTCGTTATCTTTACGCGAGGCGCGGTCCACAGCCTTTACCGCTGCAGTCAGTTCTTCGGTAACAATTTGCTGTTGCTCAGCACTGAGCCGCTTGAACATGCGCTCGGTGATTACAAAGGAGCCGTAAACGTACAAAAGCGGTAGATTGAGGGTGTGGCTAATCTGGGTATGCCATTGCAGCGCAATGGCACCAATCGGCGGTGAACCAATGGTGTTAATCAGGCCGGTTTGTAATCCTGTTAGCACGTCGGCTATAGGCAATGGTATCGGCGTGACATTAAATGAACTGTAGGCTTTCATCGCACCGGGATCATTATCCGGTGCCCATACCCGCAAATCCTGGAACTCAGCAACCGAAGTCACCGCTTCCTGCATCATAGGATAAGCAAAGCCGACTTCTGCTACTCCGAAGCCAATAAATTTCTGCTCGGCCAGACCAGCCATGAGCTTGGCATCCATGCGCTCACGCACATAATCCACTTCTGCAGCACTGCGAAACGTCAGCGGCAGGTTGTACAGCACAATGTCCTGATAAGGCTGCATAACCCCGCCTGAAGTAAGCGCAGCACCATGCAACTGTCCTATACGCAGCTTACGCAACACAGCTTTGTCATCACCCATCACACCACCGGGATAGATTTTGAACTGCACTGCACCGTCAGTGCGTTGTTTTATATTACCCGCCGCCTGCCGCAGCATTTTCATCCACGCCGTACCCTCGGGCGATAACGTGGCAATTTTTATGGTTACGGCCTGAGCGGAAGACAGCGGTACCAGCGCACCACAAAGCAGTAAACAGACCAACCACAGGCGGTTAAAAATAATCATCAGCAGTATCCAGTAGACGTTGGGCGCGCTCTTTGGCCACGGTATTCATTAAGGTGAGTCCAGGTGCCTTAGCCTCGGCGGCCATGACTTCCTGTAGCAGTTGGTCGTGTAGTTTACGCTCAAACAGCAGGCGCGCATATTGATCCGCGTACATCACCTTGACCATCAGATTGCGCCCCCCGGAAATGTCCAACGCCTGTTCAAAGTGCTGACGCCCGATATCCGGACGGCCACCCATGCCCGGCGGCACCAAGGTTTCAAAAACCCCCATATACAGGTGCGCATTACCATTAGCATACGCCCCGTCTAATTCGACTACCCGTTGCATTAAGGCCTTGACCCGACCCAATTCTGCTATGGCCATAAAGTCATCGCTATTAGCTTGAATCCATCCTGCCCAAATACTTGCCAAATTATAAAGAAGCGGTACTTGGGCCGGTTGTTGCTCGGCCACCCAATCTGCAAAATCGGCGTAGGGGCGTTGATCCAACTCGCAGCCATCTGTCAGGCTCAGACACGCGGCCTGCAGAATTTGCGTCTTGGCTTTCAGATGCAGCTTTTTGGCGCGCTCTGGTTCTGCCACAAAAGCTCCGGCGTATGCTGAATGTAATTCCGCAGACTGTTCTAACAGGCCGGCGTTCTGGGCATTACCAGCGAGTAACGAATCAATCAGGATTAAATATGCCGGAGCGCCATCGCGCACCATATGCGGATCGTCGCTATTAAGAATCGCAGCACCCAAATCGCTGGCAAAATTCTGCGTTACAGAGCCGACCAACGAAGCACAGCCTTGCATAAGCAACGCCATAATAAGTAGGACTACTGAATTACTGGCCGCCCTGCGTGACCTGCGCGCAGCAGCGCCCCCGGAGGGCGTGAGTTCTGATTGCACTTACTTTTGCCGTCTTGAAAATCTAGCCGCCATTTAATCCCCACACCGACAACAGTTCAACCGCTGCTGTTTTCGCCGCAGTTGATCCAGCCCTAACACCAAGCCAGCGCGCGTTCTATACTCGCTCTGCAAACATTGGAGGGGCGAGTTATGGCAACAGCAACGGATTTGGTTTTAACCAGCACTCAAGCGGGCGTCACTACGGTAACTATGAACCGACCGGAAGCCTTGAACGCTTTGTCAGCGGGCTTACGCAACCGCTTAACCGAGGTATTTATCAATCTTGCTGAAGACAGCGCCACCGAGGTGATCGTGTTCACCGGCAACGGTCGAGCATTTACCGTGGGGCTAGATCTGAAGGAACTAGGCGGCGAAACCGCTGCGGCAACCGTGGTTAACAAAGACCTAGGTAAGGCCATGCTACAGGTCAATAAACCCATTATTGGCGCGATCAACGGCTATGCCATAACCGGCGGTTTTGAACTGGCGCTGATGTGCGATTTTATGATCGCGAGCGAGCATGCCAAATTTGCCGACACTCATGCCCGGGTAGGTGTTGTGCCTGGATGGGGTCTATCCCAGCGTCTACCGAGACTAATCGGCATTAACCGCGCAAAAGAGCTGAGCCTTACCGGCAATTTTTTGGATGCAGAGACTGCCTACGCATGGGGTTTAGTGAATCGAGTGGTGGCCGCCGACGAACTTTTGGCAACTGCGCAGCAGCTGGCTAAGGACATTGTTTCTACTGAACCGGTCACCCGCAACGCCATGCGTCACATTATGGATGCGGGCTGGCATACCTCACTTACCGAGGGTTTGGTGATAGAGCGCGATGCCAATCGAGAGCATGCAAAAACCGAGGTCAGGGCAGAAAAAGTCGCTGCGCGACGGGCACAAATTCAGCAGCGCGGTCGCAGTCAGAGCGACGACTGACGGATCGAGCTGGCCAAGCAATAGCTGGCACCGAGTAATCCGGGTTCGGGTTGAGTGATCAAATGCAGGGGTATTGCTTGAACATAGGTAGAGAGGTCACCACGCTCGTCAAAGCGCCGACGCAATGGGCTGGCCTCGAGAAAGCCCGACAGTTTCGCCACCAAACCACCGCCAAGATACACGCCACCGCGAGCGCCGACCGTGAGTGCAAAGTTAGCCGCGGCGGAGCCCAGCAACCCGGCAAAAGTCTCCAAAGTTTGGTGACACACCGGATCGGACATGGCCATACCCGCTGCAGAAATTTCCGCTGGCGACAGCGCTTCTGCCTTACTGCCCCATATGCTACTGACCGCACGATACAAATTAACCAGACCCGGCCCACTCAACACAGTCTCCCAGCACACGTGGGGATGTTCCTGAGCCAGCACCGACCACAGCTCCGCCTCTAAAAAACTACCGGTTGCTAAGTCTGCATGGCCGCCCTCAGATGCCAATACGCGCCATTGGTTTGCCGGTTCCGGGATTAACGCTGCCATGCCCAAACCACTGCCGGGACCCAGTAGCGCTTTCGGCTGAGCATTGACCACTGCTGGCAGATCAGCTTGTGCCGATTTACTGAGCAGTGTGAGCACATCGTGTAAGTAGGGTACTGCGTGGGCCTGGGCGTAAAAGTCGTTCACACAGAGCACGGGACAGCCAAAGTCGTTCTCAAGCACCCCATGCGGTAACAGCAAACCGGTATTTAGCACGGTCACATCACCCGTGGATAAATCTACCGGTCCGGCAACTGCGATCAGGGCACCGGCATAAGCGCGCTCGGGCCAGTGCGAGTTAACCGCAGCTGTCAACGCAGCAGCAGCCGAGTAGTCCTTAGTTGCCAGTATCAGCGGTTCGCCCAGCAAAGAGGGCATACCCTGAGCATTTAATTCACAACACTGAAACCGGGCATGAGTGGCACCAATATCGGCAACCAGATAGCACAAATCAGACAAATTCACTCCCCACGCTTAAACGCGAATAATCGAGCCCAGCCTAGAGACTATTGGCTTTTCTTCGCCCCCGGCATTTATGTCAGCAGGCCGCAATATACATTATGGCCCGCTAGCGCTCAGCAACCCCAGCCCACAACATCGCGCCAAGACACTGCCAAGTCTTAGATGATTGATTGCGCAACTCACCGAATCGCCGATAATCTGCCGCACGCATCACAATCAAAATCCGGGAGAGGCTATGGGCATTGGCGCAGGCATTGGTATGGCGAATTTCACCTTCGACGACGCTGACGGCTTCTGGCGTTGGGTGGATCTTTGCGACAACGGTGGCGTTGACTCGATTTGGCAAAGCGATCGCATCATCGAGCGCGCACCCAATCTGGAAACTATGAGCGTTATGGCGGCACTAGCAGGCGGCAGCAAGCGTCTCAAATTCGGTATGAACGTTGCCAGTCTTGGGCTACGTGATCCAATTGTTATGGCCAAGGCCTGTGCCACCATCGATTATCTGTCTAATGGCCGTTTGCTGCCGGCATTCGGTGTGGGCAGTGCGCAATCAAGAGACTATGTGGCTACCGGTACGCCCACCAAGGGACGCGGCAAGCGCACCGATGAAGGCCTAGAAATCATGGCGCGCCTGTGGTCCGAGGATAGGGTCAGCTTCAAAGGCGACTACTACCAATTAGACGATGCGACTATTGCACCCAAACCCGTGCAGTCACCTTTACCACTGTGGGTGGGCGGCTCCGCAGCGGCGGCTATTGAGCGCACTGCGCGCTGGGGTACGGGCTGGCAAGCGGGTATCGAATCTGCCGCCGAGGTAGCGCCGGTTATTGCCGCAATTAAACAACGAGCAGCCGAACTGGGCCGTAAAATAGACGATGATCACTTTGGTGCTGGCTTCGGCTTTCGCTTTGGTCGCCATGACGAACCGCTAGTGGCGCGCTATAACGAACAATTTCAAAAGCGCTTGGGCAAGGACCCGGCAGCCTATAGCGCCATTGGCGGCATCGATGAAATGATGGCACTGGTCCACGACTTCCACGCCGCCGGCGTACATAAATTTGTGCTGCGGCCCATCGCCTCAGGCACTGAAGATATGCTGGCGCAAACCCGTCTTATGGTGGAACAACTGCTGCCAGCCATCTCTGCGCTCAACCATAAGGCGGCTTAATCCGGCTGGGGAATTTGCGCCCGGGCGCCCGCCACATAGCCCCGATTCCAGGTCGGGCTAATGGTCAGGTCGTTAATGCATACATGATTAGGCAGCTGCGCCAGAAAGCGAATTACCTCGCCACAGTCCTCGGCCTGCACCATGCGCGCACGTTCCTCATCCGGTACAGGAATTGGCCGATTATCTAAAATCGGTGTTGCCACTTCACCTGGGCACATGGCACAGGCGCGCACCCCATAACTGCAGGCTTCCATGTTGATGCTCTCGTTCATCGCATTCATGGCATGTTTTGCAGCCGTATAGGCAGGACCTGTAACAACGCTAACGTGCTTCCCTGCCCAAGACGAAATATTGATGATCAAACCCTCGCGCTGGGCCTTCATGGTGGGTAAGACAGCCTTGCAACAGTAGAACGCACCATCCAGATCAATGCGGATGACTGAATCCCAATCAGCAACACTAAGGTTATGCCAGTTGCGGTCTTTAACATTGATTCCCGCACTGGCTAGCAGTACGTCGATGCGGCCAAATTTTTCGATAATCCGCTCTGCTACCGCGCTGACTGCGGTTTGGTCAGCCACATCCAGCACTTCAATAGAAGCGCGCCCGCTGCAGCGCTCTGCTACCTGTTGCAATTTATCTTCTCGGCGCCCGGACAACACCACATACATGCCCGCCTCAGCCAGAGCCACCGCCCCGCCCTCACCAATACCCGTGCCAGCGCCGGTAACCCAAGCCACCTTATTAGTCAGATCGCGTAACATTGCTTCCCCCTGCTCCTTGTGCCAATTTCACGTACTATCTTTGCATTATTCCGTGGAACAATACTATGGCCACAGCCAACCCACAGTATCTGACCTCGCACCTAGAACGTATCGAGGCTGAGGGTTTTACCATTCTGCCCAATGCCATAGATACTGACTTGATCCGTACGATCAAGGCGGAGCTAGCGCCTTATCTGCAGGGGCTGCATCCGGGCCGCAATGATTTCGAGGGTCTATACAGCGAACGTGTCTACGCCTTATTGAGCAAGGCTCCAAGCATCGCAAAAATTATCGAGCACCCGGATGTGCTGGCAATCTTGGATCGTCTCCTACCTGTGGATTACTTACTTTCCGCTGCGCTCGCCATCAACGTTCACCCCGGTGAAACGCCCCAGCCCATGCACATAGATGACAACGCGGGAAATTTGCCGTTCGCGCGACCGCGAGCACATTTCGGCGTCAGCACCATTTGGGCACTGGACGATTTTACTGAGGACAATGGAGCTACCGAAGTCGTCCCTGGTAGTCATCGTTGGGCCGAAGACCGACAAGCTAAGGAAGATGAAATTCGTCAGATTATAATGCCAGCTGGTTCCGTGGTGGTATTTCTGGGCACGCTACTGCATCGCGGCGGCGCTAATCGCGCCACCACCGATCGTCTGGCCATCACGCCCCAGTATTGCATGCCGGGGTTACGGCAAATCGAAAATATGACCCTTGCAGTACCCCCAACTCGGGCGGGACAGTACAGTAAGAAAATTCAGGAACTATTAGGCTACAACACCATTGATCCGGGATTTATGGGGTATGTGGACGGGGTGCACCCTCAGCGGTTGATCGACCCCGATTACCAAGGGCGCCGCGCCCGCGGACTGGAATCTCCGGGACTCGCTGGTTTCGCTGACGCGCACCCACCTCAGTAATTACACCCGACCTCGGAAATTAAGGAACTCACCTTGAGCGACGACTCACAACGCATCAGCGAACTGGAAAG
Organism: uncultured Gammaproteobacteria bacterium; assembly: GCA_913050035.1. GTDB lineage: Bacteria > Pseudomonadota > Gammaproteobacteria > Pseudomonadales > Azotimanducaceae > UBA4421. The sequence goes on from CAJXAC010000039.1 coordinate 10,206, forward strand.
CCGATTGGAATTTCAGGATGAAACCATTACCCGACTGAACGACGCCTTGGTCGCACAACAAAATCGTTTGGACCAGCTGGAAAAGCGCCAACAACAGCTGATTGAACATCTGAAGTCTGCTCAAGCAAAGGACGATCCGGCCAAAGAGCCACCACCGCCCCATTACTGATGCCGAATTAAGCGCCCTTGAGACTGCCGAGAAATTCCAGCGTGCGCTCGTAAGCACCGTCTTCAACATTCATTATGGCGGCGTTGAAATCCGACACGCCCATATCTTCAAACCGCTTGATTTGACCTCGCAGCTGATTTTCATCGCCAACTATCGCTATATCCGCAGGGCCCGCGGCGCCCTCTCGATCCAGCATGGCCCGATAACTGGGCAACTGCCCGTAGACTGTTAGCTGTTGGGCAATGGCTTCTTTAGCCGCATCCACCTTTGTAGTCAGCACAATAGGCATTCCCGCGACGATCTCTGGATCTGCCCGCCCTGCAGTATTGAAGCTGGGAATAATGTGCTCTTCCATAGTTTTCGGCCCGACCATCCAAGTGTTAGTGCCGTCAGCAAGTTCCGCGGTCAGTTTGATCATCTGCGGCCCCAGTGCCGCCACCACCACCGGCAGTGATTCAACACCCGGAATGTCCAAGGCAAAGCCGTTGACTCGGTAGTGCTCGCCGTTGTGGCTCACCGCCTCACCGCGGATAAGTGGCATAAGGACACTCAAATACTCGCGCATATGTTTTGCCGGCGCTGCGTAGCTCAGCCCGAACATATCTTCAATAACGACCTTATGGGACAGTCCTATGCCCAAGGTGAAGCGGTTATTCGTCGCCGCTGCTGCGGTCATAGCCTGCTGCGCTAGAGCAGTAGGGTGTCGAGGATAGGTTGGCGTTACTGCAGTACCCAGTCGCACGCGCTCGGTCTCGCGGCCAATGAGTGTCAGCGCAGTGATCGCGTCATATGAAAAAATATTCGCCAGCCAGACATGGTCCAATCCTGCAGACTCAATATCTTTGCCTAATTGCACCACCGCGTCGATCGAACTCTTAGTGCCGTCCGCACCGATCATTGCCCCAATTCGCATGCCTGCCTCCCTGCCTTTTTGTAGATTCTGATTTAACAGCCGCGCAAGGCTGCCTTGGGCCTGAGTTAAACGCAAGTTCACGGCGTGTTCACAGCGTTCATTAGAAGCTGCATAATTCTCTAATTCACTCGACGGAACTACCTATGTCAGCAAAAGAAACTATCGCTATTCTTGGCGGAACGGGCGATCTCGGCACCGGCTTGGCGATTCGCTGGTCAAAAGCGGGTTACAACATCGTTATCGGTTCGCGCACCCAGGAAAAAGCAGACGCTGCAGTGGCAGCATTGGCGGAGATAAGCCCGGATACACCAGCCCAGGCCATGGAAAATACTGCGGCGGCGGCGGCTGGCGATATCGTTGTGCTTACGGTTCCAGCAGATCACCAAATATCTACTTTGGACGGCGTTAAAGACTCGCTACAGGGCAAAATTCTCATCGACGTTACGGTGCCTCTAGTGCCGCCGAAAGTTGGTACGGTGCAAATGCCCCCAGAGGGCAGTGCCGGTAAGCGTGCCCAAGATTTCCTCGGCGAAGACGTGCACGTTGTTAGCGCCTTTCAAAACATTGCGGCGCACCTGTTGCAGCAGGATGTTGTTATCGAATGCGATGTCTTGGTCGCGGGCAATAGCAAAGAATCACGCCAACGAGTCATTGATTTGATCAGCGAAGCCGGCATGAATGGCTGGCATGCAGGTCCGATCGCCAACGCCGCAGCAGCTGAAGCGCTAACATCGATCCTGATCCAGATTAATCGCAGTGGCATCGTCTCCCACTCGGGCATCAAGATCATCGGACAAGAACACTAAAGCCCTAGGCCACCCTTATGACCGCGCAGTTTTCCGTGTTCGGCGTGCCGAACATTCCCATGATCGAACACGGCGACTGTCTGAGCGACATCATTATGCAGGCGCTGGATAACGCGGGGTTAACCCTGCAAGCCGGTGACGTTGTATGCCTGGCGCAAAAGATTGTCTCTAAAGCCGAAGGCCGGATGCTGGCATTGTCCAGTATAACTCCTAGCCCCGAAGCCGAAGAGCTGGCAACGACCACGGCAAAAGACCCGCGCATGGTGCAACTGATTCTCGACGAGTCCACCGAGGTGATGCGGCACAAACCGAATGTTTTGATTGTGCGGCACAAACTCGGCATCGTCGGCGCTCATGCGGGCATTGATCAATCCAATATCGACCACCAAGGCGAAGAGCAGGCGTTGTTGTTACCCGAGAACCCGGACGCAAGCGCCGCGCAATTGCGCGAGGCATTGCAGCAACACAGCGGCATTGATCTGGGGGTGGTAATTACGGACAGTCATAACCGTCCATGGCGCATGGGCACCATAGGGTGCGCTATTGGCTGTGCAGGTATTCGAGTCTTAGATGATCAGGTGGGTGGCCGTGACATCTATGGTCGCACCCTGCACGCCACCTTAATCAATCGAGCAGACGCCATCGCGTCTGCAGCCACACTGGTGATGGGTGAGACCATTGAGAAACTTCCCGTCGTCATCGTGCGAGGGCTGAACTCGACCCAAACTCTCAATGACCAAGACAATGCGTCGATGATCAACCGCCCCCTTGAAGAAGATTTATTTCGCTAATGACTAAGATTCTTGCCTTAACCGGCGGTGTCGGCGGCGCTAAGTTGGCGCTGGGTCTGGCGCAGATTCTGTCCCCGGAACAACTGCTATTTGCGGTGAATACGGGCGATGATTTCGAGCACCTGGGCTTACACATCAGCCCTGACATCGATAGTCTGACGTATGCCTTAGCGCAGCAGAACAACACCGAAACTGGCTGGGGCCGCGCTGGTGAAACTTGGAACTTTATCGAGACACTGGGTTCGTTGGGTGGGGAAGATTGGTTTCGCCTCGGCGACAAAGATCTAGCACTGCATACGGTACGCTCACAAATGCTCGGCAGCGGTATGTCGCTCACTGAAGCCACCGCCCACATCGCCCAACATATGGGAATCCAGCATACCATTGCCCCAATGAGCGATGACCCGGTGCGCACCATTGTACATTGCGACCAAGGCGACCTCGCCTTTCAACATTACTTCGTACGCGAACGCTGCGAACCCAAGGTCAGCGGCTTCAGCTTTAGTGGCATCCACCAAGCGCGCCTCAATCCGTTACTCAAAAGTTGGCTCAATGATTGCGACGGCGTCATTATCTGTCCGTCAAACCCCTTCGTGTCGGTCGATCCGTTGCTACAACTCGACGGTTTCGGCGAAGCCCTGAAAAATTTGCCCGTTGTCGCAGTGTCGCCCATTGTCGGCGGCATTGCGATCAAAGGCCCCGCAGCAAAAATGCTGCAAGAAATGAACATGCCGGCTACTGCCGTAGCCGTAGCCAACCACTATCAAGGCCTTATTGACGGCTTTGTGGTGGATGCAGAGGATAAAAAATTGATCGAACAGATCAATGTCCCGACTATCAGTACCCCGAGCGTCATGGTAACGTTGCAGCATCGCATAGATCTTGCAAAGGCATGCGTAGACTTTCTGATGACGCTGAGCGCTCCTTAGCACCAGTAATATCAGAACGGTTCCGACAACTCAGTCGCACAAAGAAGGAGTGCGAATAGGGGTCGAGATCGCCATATCAACGTGCAGTACGGGGTGATATATGTGGGCAATAGTTCCCATAAAGACGTTCGAGCGAGCAAAACAGCGTCTTGCAGATGTTTTGAGCGAGGACGAACGCCGAGCCCTGATGCTCGCTATGGCCAGAGATGTGCTGACTTGTTTGTCGCGCAGCACTGAACTCACCGGCATCCTTATCGTCTCGCGCACCCGAGAAGCTGATTCCCTCGCCGCTGCTTTTTCTACCGAACGTTTTGCCGAAAGTCCCAGCGCTGACCTAGCTCAGGCACTCACTCAGGCCACTGAGCATTTGGTAGCGAACTTTAATGCTCAGGGCGTATTTGTAGTGCCGGCAGATGTACCGGGCATAGAGCCAGACCAAGTGGATGAACTGATTCGAGCGAATACTCAGATCACGTTATTACCAGATGCTGAACACAAGGGCACCAATGGCTTTATCTGTGCGCCACCCCTGGCGATACCCTATGTATTCGACGGTCAAAGCTTTAAGCCCCATGCAGACGCAGCTTATGCTGCAGGTATCAGTCCAAGAATCGTTCCCGCAAGCGCGTTCGCATTAGATGTTGATCTGCCCGAAGATCTCAGCACGGTTTACCGGCAACAACCCAATAGCCAAACCGCCTCGTATTTAAATCGCTCTGGCATCGCCCGACGTTTATACCCCACTCACCAATCACACTCAGGATAGGCCATGGAATCGATGCTCAAAAATGCGGTCGCTGGCATCCTGCCTACCGATGACCAGGTGTTGTCGCTGGCAGACTATGACAACACCCGCGCGCTGGCCGATGCGGCTTCGTTGATCCGTGATCAGGGTTTCCAAAATGTCGTAACCTACTCGCGCAAAGTATTTATCCCGCTGACTCACTTATGCCGGGACGTTTGTCATTACTGCACCTTTGCCCAGGTACCGCGCAAAGTGAAAGCGCCTTATCTGACTATTGAGGAGGTGCTGGAATTAGCCCGCCATGGGCAAAGCATGGGCTGCAAAGAGGCATTGTTCACCCTCGGTGAAAAACCCGAGCTGCGTTACAAAGCAGCACGTGAGGCGCTAGCCGAAATGGGCTACGCCAGTACTACCGACTACTTATTCGCGGCCGCTAAAGCCGTATTCGAAGAGACCGGGCTATTACCGCACTTGAATCCCGGCAATTTAGAGGCTGAAGAATTAGCACGCCTGCGCAGCGTTTCACCGTCTATGGGCATCATGTTGGAATCTGCTTCTGACCGCCTATGCGAGAAAGGTATGCCCCATTATGGCTCGCCGGACAAAATTCCAGCGGTGCGGCTGCAGACCCTAGCTGAGGCCGGCAAGGCGCAAGTACCGTTCACCACCGGCATTCTGATCGGTATTGGTGAAACCCGCCTAGAGCGTCTTGAAAGTTTGTTGGCGATTCGTCGTATTCACCAAAAGTACGGTCACATTCAAGAAATCATCGTGCAGAACTTCCGTGCTAAAGAAGGCACAAAAATGGTCAATGCACCGGAGCCCGATCTTGGTGAATTACTCTGGACCATTGCCTGCGCGCGCATCATGTTCGGCGCCCAAATGAGCGTGCAAGCGCCGCCGAATCTGAGCCCGGGTGTGCTGCCACAAATTGTGCATGCCGGCATCAACGACTGGGGTGGCGTTTCCCCGGTGACACCAGATTTTGTAAATCCCGAAGCGCCTTGGCCACATCTCGATGAATTGACTCGCGAGACCGCAGCGGCAGGAAAATTTTTGGAAGAACGGCTCACCGTTTATCCAGCTTATGCTCAAGATCTGCCACGATGGACCCATGCGGATTTGCACGAACGCATGCTGGAGATGATCGACAGCGAGGGATTTCCCCGCACTGACGAATGGTGCCCGGGAGATCCGGATACACCGCCGCCGAATGCCATCATGAACGCCATCATTAATCCGCCAAAACGCGTCTCGGCGGACGTAGGCGAGATTCTTGAATTGGCCAGTGCAGGCACGGCACTCAGTGAAGAGCAAATAGTTCGCTTATTCAGCGCCCGAGGTGACGACTTTAGCGCCGTAGTGCAACGTGCTGACCAACTGCGGCGCAAGACCAGCGGCGACAGTGTCAGTTTTGTGGTCAACCGGAATATTAATTACACCAATATCTGTTATTTCAAATGTCAGTTCTGCGCATTTTCCAAAGGTAAGCTGTCAGAGAACCTGCGTGGTCGCCCCTACGATCTATCAGATGAAGAAATCCAACGCCGCACCGTGGAAGCATGGGAACGGGGCGCGACCGAGGTGTGCATGCAGGGCGGTATCCACCCGGAATACACCGGCGATACCTATGCGCACATTGTCGAGGTGGTAAAACAAGCGGTTCCAGAAATGCACGTGCACGCATTTTCGCCACTTGAGGTATGGCAAGGGGCTGCGACGTTAGATCTCGGTCTTGGCGAGTATCTGCAAAAACTAAAAGATGCGGGGCTTAATACTCTGCCGGGGACCGCCGCCGAAATCCTCGACGATGAGGTACGAGCAATTATCTGCGCCGATAAGATTAATACCCAACAGTGGCTCGATGTTATGCAGGCCGCTCACGATATCGGCTTTAAAACGACGGCCACTATAATGTACGGCCATGTGGAAAAACCGCAGCATTGGGCACGACACCTGATGCGCGTGCGCGCGTTGCAGGAGCAAACCGGCGGCTTTACCGAATTTGTACCGCTACCCTTTGTGCATATGGAAGCGCCCATGTACCTAAAAGGTAAGGCGCGAAAGGGCCCAACATTCCGCGAAGCAATTTTGATGCACTCTGTCGCTAGGCTAGCGCTACACGGTCAGATCGAGAATATCCAAACCAGCTGGGTGAAGATGGGTCACGAAGGAGTGAAAGGCTGTCTGAATGCTGGCTGTAATGATCTTGGCGGCACCCTGATGAACGAATCTATCAGTCGCGCGGCGGGAACATTGCACGGTGAAGAGACTTCACCCCAACAAATGAACCAGATCATTCGTACGATGAACCGCAACCCTCGGCAACGCGCCACGAACTACTCGGACGTTAACCAAGAGCGGATCGCTGCAGGTCTACGGCAAATCGACTTGGTGCAAATCGTTAATACGCCAGCGAAAAAATATGAGCGCAAGCGGCCTAGCGCTGAGCTAATTCGCAATGAACCCTTGGCAACCGAACCAGAGCCCGCACGCCCATCAGGTACATCCGGCGCTTAACGTTTTTCCACCAAAGCCTTGAGTTCCGCTAGCTGCAGCTGAATGTCAGATAAATTCGGCTGGGCACCTTTGTGCGCATCGCGCTCGCGCTGATGCTCATCTTCTAGCACCTTAACTACAATACCGATAATCATATTCAGAAAAGCAAATGCGGTTAGAAAAATGAAGGAGAGGTAGTAGATCCAGCTCCAGCCGAAGCCGGCGTTGATGGTTTCGTACATCACGTCGGTCCAGTCTTCAAAGGTCATGACCCGGAATAACGTCAGCAAACTTACCGCGATATCGCCCCAGAGCACCGGATTAACCGACGCGAATATACTGGTACCAATTGCGGCATAGATATAGAAAATGATGAACATCAACAGACAGACATAGCCCAGTTGGGGCAATGCACGCAGCAGCGAGTTCACTAAAACGCGCAGCTCAGGAACAATAGAGACCATGCGCAGAACCCGAAATATTCTGATCAAGCGCCCCAGCAACGCCAGTTCTGACTCATCAATGGGGATCAGACTCACGGTCACAATTAAGGTGTCGAAAACATTCCAACCTTGACGAAAGAAGGCGCGTTTTTCTGGTTCACCAAGAAAACGTATGCTCAACTCAAAAAGGAAAAACACCGTAATCGCCACATCAAGTATCAGCAGAATCTGCATCAACCGGTCATCTAGGGCGTAGCTGTTTACCCCAATCATCACCGCAGAAAATAGAATCACCGCCACAACAAATAGCTCGAATACTTTGTTCGAGCGGATACGATCAAAAAATATTTGCAATTCACGCATGCTTAGAGCGGCCATACCTGTAGATACCTCACGGGATTAGATAATTCGACAAAATCCTCCGGTAATTTGCGCTACCGGCGGGGTTGCGGGCGCAAAAATATCATCTCCCATCCCTTGCATAAAAGTGGTTTAATCAAACGATTGCCTTATGGGAAGAGGATACCGACCATGTCTAATATCAATATTCGCTACGCCCACGTGCCGCGGTTCAAAGCCGGCGACCAAGAGGGCATCGATTATCTCGAAGAACATGGTTATGTCGTTATTGCCAACGCCTTAACCGCAGATGAGGCTGACCACGCATTAAGCCTGATGTGGGACTACCTCGAAGAATTGGGCACCGGTATTGATCGCAGCGATCCCGAAACCTGGGACGACGACCGCTGGCCTACAGCCGTACATGGCGGCATTTTGCCCAGTCATGGCATTGGTCACAGCGCCGCCCAATGGTACATCCGCGACCGCGCACCAGTGAAACAGGCCTTCGCTGCTATTTGGCAGGACGAAGACCTGCTCACAAGTTTTGACGGTGTGGCACTCTGGCGGCCTTGGACCCGGCATGGCCATTGGCGAACCAATAATGGCCCGAGTTGGATGCACATAGACCAACACCCCATTGGCCGACCCGGCAAACACTGTGTGCAGGGATTGGTAAATCTACTTACTACCTCGCCTGCCTGCGGTGGCAATGTCATGGTGCCAGGAAGCCATAAACGTTTTGCCGCAATTCCTGAACTGTATCCGGAGCGTCTCGCGCGGATCCACCCAAGCATTGATCACTTTCGTTTCCCCAATGACGATGAATTGCTCGCCGGGACAGAACCAATAATCTGCCACTTGGAAGCCGGTGATTTATTACTGTGGGACTCACGGACGATTCATTGCAGTAGTCCTGGCTTAGAAACACCATCATTCAATGATCAGTTATTTCGCGCGATCAGCCTGGTATGCATGATGCCCAAGAGCAAATCTAACGATAAGGTAATCGCTAAGCGCCGCGCTGCAGTGGAAAATTTAGTGTCGACGACAAACTGGAGTGATCGCTTCATTAATGCCGACGAATTTCCAAATGTAGTGGAGGCCAGCAAAGTTAGAACCTTCAAACTGCCACCAGTGCCTGAGCTGAATAAGAACCAAACAGAACTGGTAGGTTAGGCCAACCCAACTTGGTAACGTTCGCTAAGTATTAGCGACTCGGCCTGTAAACCAATTACCTAACTGCGCGTTAGGATCATGCAGTCTGTATAAGGTAAGCAAGCGGGACTAACCATCCCCTTGCTGGTGCTCAAAAATCGACTTATATCGAGTCTTTGACCAATCCGGCGGCATCAGCACCGGCCGGGGGTCAAACTGCGCCCACCGCGCAGGTTGACCGCGAACAATAGTTTCAGCGTACTTCCCGCCTCTGGTTAGATCGGTAATTGGCAATGCATGGGCCGCCGCATAGGCGCACAACAATAACGGCCGCGGTTTTTCACTGTTGTTGGGCGGCGAGCCGTGGACACAGCGGCAATTGTGCGCGGTGATGCTGCCCGCCGGGCCACCCAAATAAACCGCGGTTTCTATACCCAACCCCGGTACTTCGCTGTCACGTATGTTGCCGGTCCAATTGCCTTGGGTATCGTAGAGATCATATAGCGGGCCACTATGACTGCCAGGAATAACACCCATGGGCGCCATAGCCTCAGTAACATCGTCCAGATATACCCCAAGAGTGAGCACCTGGTAATTCGTATGCGGCCAGAATTGAATATCCTGGTGCCACTTAACCTCTTCGCCGCCACCCCCCCACTTAAAGTTCAATTTGGCGTGATGGAATTTAACATCGGGTCCGAGAAGATCTTCAGCGATGTCTACGAACGGGCCGGTGCTGGCAAAGGCCCAGTACTCTTTGTGATGATCCACGGGGGAATTCAGTCTCCGCAACCGCGGATTATCGGCACTGTGGTCGGGCTCTAAGTCAAAACGCTTGTCTCGGCGCTCGCTGGAATAATCTCGACTGATCTCCACGAACTCTGCCGTAACTCGGTTAAGGCGCGCTAGCCAATGCTGATCGACCAACCCTTCTGCACCGATGAAGCCATCGCGGAAGTACGCCTCACGCTGAGCCTGAGTCAGTATCTTTGCCGGTCGTCGAAGTATTTCCTGCATCATTACACCGCCAGAGTTTTAGTCCAATCCCAATATCCGTCTATTCGCCACCGCATCTGTACCAGCGGCGGCAAAATCATCAAAGGCCTTGTCAGTCACACGAATGATGTGGTCGCGGATAAACTCAGCCCCTTCGCGAGCACCATCTTCTTGGTGTTTTAAACAGCATTCCCATTCCAGCACAGCCCAACCCTCAAAGTCATAGCCAGCAAGCTTAGAAAAGATACCTTTGAAATCAATTTGCCCATCACCTAGCGAACGAAACCGCCCGGGACGCTGCAGCCAGTCCTGATAGCCGCCATAAACCCCGCTACGACCATTGGCATTAAGCTCAGCATCTTTAACGTGAAACATGCGAATGCGCTCGTGGTAATGATCGATAAAACTAAGGTAATCCATACCCTGCAGAGCAAAGTGACTGGGGTCGTATAAAATGTTGGCGCGCGCATGGCCACCTACTGCGTCGAGAAAGCGCTCAAACGTTATGCCGTCATGCAGATCTTCGCCGGGATGGATCTCATAGCAGACATTGACTCCCTGCTCTTCAAAAGCATCCAATATCGGCCGCCAGCGCTTGGCTAATTCAGTAAAGCCTTCCTCAACGAGACCCTGGGGGCGCTGGGGCCAGGGATATATATAAGGCCACAGCAGTGCGCCAGAAAAAGTCGCATGCTCGGTGAGTCCAAGATTCCGGCTAGCCTTGGCTGCCAACTTCACTTGCTCAATAGCCCATTCCGTACGTGCAGTAGGATTGCCGCGGAGCGCTGCTGGTGCAAAGCCGTCAAACATCTCGTTATAGGCTGGATGCACTGCGACCAATTGACCTTCGAGGTGGGTCGACAGCTCGGTAAGCTCAACGCCATGCCCAGCCACACGCTCGTTTAACTCATCACAGTAGTCCTTACTTTGCGCCGCCAACCCCACATCGATAAATGCGGAGTTACCAATCGGCACCTGCATACCAACAAAGCCCAGTCGCGCTGCCCATTGGGCCATAGCATCTATAGTGTTAAACGGTTCATCGTCCGCCATAAATTGGGCTAGAAATATTGCCGGCCCCTTTAACGTTCGCATATTACTTCTCGCTTAATTTAGTCAAATGGCAACCACTGTCCGCCCGCTTTGGAACTCGCAACTACTTGTTCAATAAACCGCATGCCGCGCACCCCATCAACAATTGTTGGAAAGTCTGCCGCCGAGGGGTCGCCCTTTAACGTTAGGCAAAAATCCTTATAAAGTTGCGCAAAAGCCTCAAGATAACCCTCTGGGTGCCCTGCAGGTATCCGTGTGGCAGCCATAGAAGCTGCTGTTGTGCCGATACCTCCAGCACGGTGCACTGCAGCGGGTTTGTCGGCATAACGCACCACCAGTGAGTTCGCATCGCCCTGTTGCCATTCCAAGCCCGCTTGCGTGCCAAAGATCTGCAAGCGCAGGTCATTCTCTTTGCCCAACGCAATTTGACTGGCGCTGATTACACCTCTGGCGCCGCCGTGAAACCGCATTAACACATTGCCGTCGTCGTCCAATTCGCGCCCATCAACAAAGGTAGTCAGGTCAGCACACACCTGGGCTATGTCTAAGCCGGTGACGTAACTGACAAGATTTTCGGCATGGCTGCCGATATCGCCAAAACAGCCGGCAACCCCTGCTCGCGTTGGGTCAGTACGCCATTGCGCCTGTTTGTTGTCAGCTTCCGATCGCGCCAACCAACCTTGTAAATACTCACAATTGACCCTGCGAATAGTGCCTAGAGCACCACTGCGTACTAGCTCTCGCGCTTCGCGGACCATGGCATAACCGGTGTAATTATGGGTTAGGCCAAAGGTTAACTTAGTGGCTTGGATAAGCTCTTGCAGATCCAAAGCCTGCTGCAAAGAAAAGGTTACTGGCTTATCGCACATCACATGAAAACCCGAACGCAACGCTTCCTCGGCCACAGGAAAATGCAGGTGATTTGGTGTGGCAATCACCACAAAATCCATGCGCTGTGCTGCGGGCAACTGTTGCTCTGCTTGCAACATCGCACTGAATGAGGGGTAAGCACGGGACGCTGGCAAATGGTAGATATCGGCCCCAGCACTGCGCGACTGCACAGGATCTGCAGAAAAAGCACCGCAGACTAACTCCGCTAAGCCATCAAGCTCGGCCGCCATACGATGCACCTGACCGATGAAAGCACCGTGTCCGCCACCCACCAAGCCGAACTTAAGTTTCGCCACAAGCGCTCCTTTTGTTACACATAATTACCTTTCGAGTACTGCAATTTAACATCGCAACAATCATGATGTCCGAGCAATGTTCGGGTTACGATACTGCCTAGGGAGGAAATTATGACAACCACGATTCCACCAATTTCTGTGCAGTTGTACAGTGTGCGCGAGGCATCAACCAAAGACTTCGATCAGGTTTTGGACCTTATCGCGAAAATTGGCTTTAAAGGTGTGGAGCCTTTCAACCTATTTTTTAAGACGCCTGAGGATTTCAAAAAACGGGTCAACGACCTAGGCATGGAAGTATCGTCTACCCACTTTCCTTGGGTGAATCGCAGCCGCGATATCGGCCAAGTGGCTGATATCGTAAATACCCTGGGCTTGTCGCGAGTCCCAGGCGGTTTCGGCCCAGATGATTTCAAAGATATGGACGCGCTGAAACGCACAATCGACACCACCCAGAAGCTTGTGGACGCGCTAAAGCCTTACGATAAGACGCTGTTTTTACACAATCACTATTGGGAATACCAACCCATCGATGGACGTCCTGGCTACCACTATCTGCAGGACGCTGTGCCTGAGGTCGAATTCGAGATCGATACCTATTGGGCAGCTAACTTCGGCAACAATGATCCTGCCGCAGAGCTGTCCAGAGTGCGCGAGCGCACGCCGTTGGCCCATATTAAGGATGGTCCATTGGTTAAAGACCAACCCCATGTCGCCGTGGGTTCCGGCGCGATGGATTTCGAATCCATTTTTGCAGCCGTTGATCCGAATGTTTTTGAATGGGCCGTGGTTGAACTCGACAACTGCGCAACTGATATGTTTACTGCCTTGGCGATGAGTTATAAATATCTGACCGAAAACAATATGGCGACTGGCAATGTCTAAAATCCACTACGACTTCGGCAGCGGCCGCTCTGACCCAAGCACCTTCCCGATCGCAGGATTACAGGCGGCGGCGACTAAGGTCATTGCCGAGCAGGCCCAAGAGCTCACCGAATACCCGGGCAACCTTGGCCACCCGGGCATGCGCAGGGCTATGGCTCTGCGCGAAAGCCAGCGCGAGGGGATTAGCATAGATCCGGACCATCTGATGCTAACAAACGGCTCAATGCAGGGGGTCACCCTGAGCGCTGAGGCGCTGCAGGAAAATCATGGCGACACAATTCTGGTGGAAGAGTACAGCTACCCTGGCACTCTGAGCGCATATCGTAATTTGAAGCTAGACATGGTCGGTATTCCACTGGACGAGGGTGGCATGCGACCAGACAAAGTCGAAGAGCAACTGGAGCGGTTGAGCAAAGAGAACCGGTTGCCCAAGTTCATCTACACCATAAGCACCTATCAAAACCCTACCGGCTTTGTCATGCCGGCCGCCCGACGGCGGCAAATTATTGAGCTGGGCCAACGCTACAACGTGCCGATTATCGAGGATAACTGCTACGCCGATGTCCATTACGACGGCCCTCTGGAACCGGCGTTTTATGCGCTAGACGACGACCCGAACATTATTTATCTGTGTTCGCTGTCTAAGATCTTGGCGCCCGGACTACGCCTGGGCTACATCTACGCTAAACCACCGATGTTAGATCGATTGTTAGCACGCCGCAGCGACGCTGGCAGCAACACCTTAGCAGCGGCCATTACCGCAGAATTTTATAAGGACGGGATTGCCGCTCACGCGAAGGTTGCAAATCCAGTGCTGCAAGAAAAACGCGATCTCACACTGCAAGGGCTGGAAGAAGAACTAGGCGATATCTGCGTGTGGTCAGTACCGGTGGGCGGACTGTTTATTTGGGTTCGCCTCCCTGAGGATGTCGATCGCCAGAAGCTAATGGCTATGAGCAGAGAGCAAGGCGTCGCGTATCTGCCGGGGCAGTCATTCCACTTCCAACGCCAAGACGTACCCTATCTGCGATTGGCTTTCGGCCATTTAACGCCTGATCAAATCAGCGCTGGCTTACCCATTTTGGCACGCTGCATTAAGACCTGCCGCGGCAGTAATGAAGGGCGTGATTTCGATTCTTTGTTTTAGCACCGTAACAACTACCTAGTGAGGGCAATATGGCTGAAAAACTCAACCCAGGAGATTCGTTTCCAGAGATCACGCTAGCCACTACCAATGGCGACACTATCCAACTGCCGGCCAATTTGGATACACCATATACCGTCGTACTTTTTTACCGCGGACACTGGTGACCCTATTGCCGCCGGCTGCTCGCTGGCTACAACGAACGCCGTGCTGCGTTTGCTGAACAGGGTGCGACGATCATTGCGGGTACTGTTGATGATTTGGCAAAAACCTCGGAGGTAGCCGAGGGTCTAGAAATCCCCGTAGCCTACGGCGTAACTCGTGACCAAGGTGATGCACTTGGCGCTTGGTGGGATGAGCGACGAGATTTTATTCAACCTAGCGAATTTGTGCTGTCCCAGAATGGCCGAGTGATGTTTTCCACCTACAGTAATTCGCCGGTAGGTCGCATGGATCCAGCGGAAACGCTGACCCTACTGCAATTTTTGAACGCCCAAAGAGCCAAGTAAAACTACTGAGATAGACGGCTAGCTCGCAGATCCAGTCGCCATTCGTAACACGGATGGATAACCCGGCTGGATCTCCATTTTCTCACCCAGGCCTTTGTCCAACAAAAATCGGTGCGCTCGCGGCAGCCGATAATGCGGACAGTTTACTAGCAGATGGTGCTCTAAATGATAGTGCACATGATAGGGCGCAATAAAAGCTCGCTCTAACCAATT
>CAJXAC010000040.1 GCA_913050035.1 uncultured Gammaproteobacteria bacterium
TGAATCACCTTCGGTAAAAATGCGGGTGGAATGGCCATAAGCAACTCATCTTCCATGACACCGCCGTAACGTCGCTCTGCGTAACACGGCAGAGATAGGCTCGGTTCGCCGGTGGCCAGTGCGCGCCCCCAAGAGTCGGCGCAGGCGGATTCGCCAACGCAGCTAAAGTCCAATTTTTTGTAACCCGTCCACTGTAACCCATTGATAAATAATATCATTTGGGCGGGTGTAGCGTAAATCAGACAGATGTCGGGTGGGTTTAAGCGACCGCTGGCTAGCGGACTCACTGCCATGGCCTCGTATTTGCCGTGTTCTACAACATCCATAGCCTGTTGGTGGGCGGCTGCGTCCTGTTGACTGCCAAACCAGACTCCGTTCATGCGGTCGCCAGACAACCATTGGTCGTCACGGGGGTGAAGGCCGAGCACCGTGCTGCACTGAGCACCCACCAGATCAGCGGCCGTGATTCCTACAGTCCATCCATTGCGTGCAGCCTGGCCGACGATTTGGTCTGTGGTATGAATATCTTTCGGGCGCCGAATGCGCTCAATCGCAGCCATTTCTGCTACCGACTCGAACAATTTCATGCCGATGGGCGTTGTCCGAAGCCTTAACAAACGGTTCAGGTCTTCAACGATCTGTTGACCGTTGTAACTTAGATCGGTGGAGATGAGTTCACTCATGCTTCTTGTCCCCCAGAAAGAACGGTTAGTCTGCGGCCTTGACGCGTGCAAAATTAGGCGGGCGTTTTTCGATAAAAGAACGTACTCCTTCTCTAAAATCGTCCCGTTGCAGGCTTGCTGCCATCCAATCATTGGTTTCGCGCATCGCGTCCCCAAGTTCCATATTCATATGGCGATAAACCTGGGCTTTCATTACCTGTAGCGATTTTGGTGCACAAGATGCAGCGAGGTTGCGAATATATTCTACGGCGGTTATTAGTGACTCGCCGTCATCAACGAGTCTTTCAGCAAGGCCAATAGATTTGGCCTCTTCGCCGGTAAATTTGCGTGCGCTCCACAACAGGTCTAAAGCGTTGCCAGAACCGATAAGTCTGGGCAGGGTCCAACTGATGCCATGCTCAGCAATTAACCCTCGCTGGGAAAAAGCGGTGCTGAACTTTGCTGATTTTTCGACGATACGTAAATCAGTCATGGTGGCAATGGCGAGCCCCAGACCCGCGCAAGCGCCGTTGATTGCTGCAATGACAGGCTTGCGAATGGACATAAAATAGCTGTAGGTCACTTGGAAATTATTCCCCAAGTCTGCATCGCCAGGTTGTGCTTTGAGCTCTGTCAGATTCTCGCCGTCGCCGCTATTGCCATCGCTCATCGAATCAAGGGCATTCATGTCCATGCCAGGGCAAAATCCGCGGCCCTCGCCGGTCAGCACGATGCCGACGACGCTCTCGTCCTCTTCGGCCGCGGCAAGGGCATGGCGTATCTCCGCCAACATTCTGCGGGTAAAGGCGTTCAGTGCGTCAGGGCGATTAAATTTGATAACGGCTACTGGATCGTCAACTTGATAAATAATGTCTTGGTAATGCATCAGGAATCCCCTCAAATCTTGATCCCTGAGAGTAACGCCTACGTTAGTGGGGTTCCAGCGACAGAGTGACTGCAAAAATGCCCGAGCCGGGCTGGCTCAGCGTTGACAGTGAAAGAATCGAACCTGCCGAAACTCGTCGAATTCTCCAAGATTAGGGAATGTTAGAGCCTCGGCCTGATGGATTATCTCGAATTCAGGGTCCTCGACGTCAGACACTCTGGAGTCGCTAATGAATACGCTTTGGGCGCGATCTTTAACTTTTTGAATTAAGGGCAGATTGCTGCGGTCGTAAAGGACGTCTGCCATCCAAACTTGGTCGAGATGCTCGGGTAGTTCGCTGACATGCTGACATAGCTTTACCTCGCAGCCGTTTAACTCAGCGTTAATCTGGGTAGCCAGCAGGGCGTCCTCATCGATATCACAGGCAAATACCTCTCGCGCTCCTGCAAGCGAGGCGGCAATCGCCACAATTCCGGAACCACAACCGATATCGGCGACGACCTTGCCGGTAACGAGTTGCGGTTCCGCCTGCAGCCAAATGGCTGTGGCTAACCCGCTGCCCCAGCAAAACGCCCAGTATGCTGGGTTCGCGATCACCGCTCGCATGGTCTCTGGTGCAAGGGGGGCGGTGGAAAAATCAGCGTTGATGAGGGCCAAGTGCAGGTCACGCAAACCAGGCACAGCGGTAGCTTGGACGCGCGCTTCGGGAAGCGTTGCTCGTAATCGGTCTTGAATGGGGTCTAGGTTGGCTGGCATGGGGGAGCATAGTGCCTAACAGTGCGCCTAGGTGCTAGTTTTGAGGTAACAAACTCCGTAATCTTCTGGGCTCTGTAGAAGCAGCAAGGAATACGGGTGACAGATCAACAGGAAAATAGTGTGAAGCGAGACAGAAGTGGTGCAGAGAGTCTGGTAGAGACTTTTGTCGAGGCGGGCGTGGATGTTTGTTTTGCTAATCCTGGTACTTCGGAGATGCATTTTGTGGCGGCTTTAGACAGCAATCCCAAGATGCGTTGCGTACTCGGTTTGTTTGAGGGGGTGGTTACCGGAGCAGCTGATGGATTTGGACGTATGCGGGGTACGCCTGCGGCTACGCTCACTCATCTTGGCCCTGGATTAGGTAACGGCCTAGCGAATTTGCACAACGCGAAAAAAGCACGGACACCGATAGTCAATGTCATTGGTGATCATGCGACCTTTCATCGGCAATATGATGCGCCTTTGAGTTCTGATGTTGCCGGCATTGCAGCACCGGTAAGCGGCTGGCTTAAGGTGTCTGAATCTGCAGACGACGTGGCGCAAGACGGCGCCGAAGCTGTGCAGGCGTCAATGAGCCCACCAGGACAGGTTGCAAGTCTGATCTTGCCGGCGGATACCGCGTGGAATAGAACTGAGGCCAAAGCCGCACCATTGCCTAAGATTGCGGCTCAACCTGTGGATGTAGAAGGTGTAGACAGTGCTGCTGCTGCGCTCCATTCAGGCAAGTCTACGGTTATTTTGATGAATGGCATTTTGACCGAAGCACGTCTTATTTTGGCGAATAAGATTGCGCAAAAAACCGGTGCGCGCATTATTAGCGATACCTTTATCTCGCGCATGCGCCGAGGGGCCGGCATACCAGAGATTTTGCGCCTGCCCTATTTCGGCGAGCAGGCCGCTGATGTGCTGCAAGGCGTTGAGCATTTGATTCTGGTCAGCAGTCAACCACCGATCACCTTCTTCGCGTATCCTGATAAACCCAACTGGTTAACGCCGGACAATTGCCAGATTCACACTTTGGTGGATCGTGACGGCGATGTAGATGGCGCTTTGGAGGCGCTGTGTGACGCCGTTGGAGCCCTCGCGCTGACGCCAATCGTGGCTCAGCCAATGCGGCCAGACGCAGCGAAAGGCGAGCTAAATCCCATGAGTGTCGGTCAGTCTTTGGCTCATTACTTTCCGGAAAATGCCATCGTTGTTGATGAGGGTGGAACCTGTGGAGCGGGCTCTGCAATGGCCACGGCGTCTGCGCCAGCGCATGATTGGTTAATGCTGACGGGTGGTTCAATTGGTTACGGATTGCCCACGGCCACGGGCGCAGCGATTGCCTGCCCTGATCGTCGTGTGATCAATTTGCAGGCTGATGGCAGCGCCATGTATACCGTGCAGGCACTATGGACGCAGGTGCGGGAAAATCTAGATATCACCACCATTATTTTGGCCAACCGTAAGTATGCGATTTTACAAATCGAATTTGCTCGTGTTGGTGCCCACAACCCTGGCCCGAAAGCCATGAGCATGCTCGATTTGACCCGTCCAGATTTAGATTGGGTTTCTCTTGCCAAAGGTATGGGAATGAATGCCTGGCAGGCGGATTCTGCTGAATCCTTCAATCAGGCGTTAGAGCGCTCGCTGGCTACACCAGGACCATCGTTGATAGAAGCCTTGGTTTAATCAATGCAGATGCGATTTGGTTGGCTGCAGGCGGCTTTGGGCTCGTGCATTGGACTTGGGTTTATGTGTTCAGCGTTTGCTGGCGCCGCTGTAAGCCACACCTGGGATATGGATTTGCGTTGGAACTATATCAAGTTGGGCCAGGTCGAGTTCATCTCCACTGTGGGGGATGGTGAGGAGCGGTTAGAAATTATCGGTAAAACGGCAGGGCCCCTGCGCTTGGTGAAAAACTATGACGGCAGAGGGCTTTTGGTGCGTAAGGGCGCGGTGGATAGCTATACCCTGGAGGGAACCGATGGTGGCGTAGACGAGATACGCCGCATTTTATTCGAGCAGGGCCAGTTGCCGAAAGTTTTGCAGTTCAAAGACAGTGGTGCGAAGAATCCGCTTGAGCCCGCGGAGCCCTGGGGGCTTGAGGCTTGGGCGCCCATGGCTTTGGTTCAGAGGGTGCTAAAAAGTTCTGCCAATCCGCAACTGTGTTCCGGTCGCTTCACGGTATTTGATGGCAAAAGGCGCTATCAGGTTATGCTCACAGGCACCCCTGAATCTTCTGCGGATGCTGAAAAAGCGGATACTGAAAAAACTGTGCCATTGCGGCGGCTTGCTCAATGCACTTCAGTACTGCTGGGTGATTCCTTATATGAAACGCAGCAACCTTCGCCCCAGGGGTTGCGAGGCCCTGATCAGGAAGTCGGGGGTGAATTAGGCTCAACAACGCGGATGCGGAAGGTTTGGTTATTTGGCCAAGGGGACCGTCGCATCGATTTTATCTTTAGCGGAGGTTGCGCAGGGGCATTGCTCACTGGAATTAAGTTCTATTCACCCGTGGGCGCGATTGTAGCTCGCCCCATAGGAGGCTGCTTAAGCTAAATGCTGTCTTCTGAGAACAAAAAACTGCATAGACAAAGGGAAAGAAGTTGCTACACTACGGGAGTCGAATATAAATTGACAGTCAATTCAGGGCTGTATGCGGATTTTCATGATAAGAAAAAGGCCCCGCGCTAAGAAAGTTTAAAATGGCATAACCGCTTCGGATATGGTCGAATCAGGAAGGTTCCCGATCGTGGCAATTGCCAAGGCGTTTGGCACGAGAAAAAGAAGGGTAGCCCTTAAAACATAGTGCAAAATTTAATTCTCATGGGAGAAGGCAATGTCCTCGGTAAAGATCGGTCTGGTTAGAAGATCCATCTCTGTAATCAGTATGGTTGCGTTGGTGTTCGGTTTGTCTGTAAAACCAGTGATTGCTGCGGAGGCCCCTACTGGAGAGGGCAGCGCAGGTGGTTCTAGTTCTGGTTCGGCTACGTCCAGTGCGGGTACGGGTACTGGTGCAGGCGCGGGCACAGGAACAGCCGCAGGCACAGGAGCGGCAGGCACTGCGGGCGCGGGCGCGGCGGCAGCGGGCGCAGGAGCTGCGGCAGCCGCGACGGGTATTGCAGGAGCTATCGCGGGTATTGGTATCGGCACAGCCATAGCTGTAGGCGTGGTTGGCGCGGCCTTGGTCGCGACCGTTGTGGATGATGACGACGACGATGATACTTCTGGCGATGACGGTAGCAGTGATGGCGGCACCGATGATGGTTCGGACGACGGATCAGATGATGGTTCGGACGACGGATCAGATGATGGTTCGGACGACGGCTCTGACACTGGGGGTTCAACCGGTACAACCAGCACTACGTCAACTACCGCGACGACGTCAACTACTTCGACCACTTCGACCACTTCGACCACTTCGACCACTGCGACTACTGCGACTACTTCGACAACCGCAACGTCCGGCACCTAAGGTAGCTCTAAGCCGAATGGAAAAAGCAGCCCTTGGGCTGCTTTTTTTTGGCTAATATCTGCACGAACATACTGACATCTGCTGCAAGCTAGAGTGCGGAGCGGGGAGTGTATTGATGTGCCGATACGTGGATAATGGGCGCATTGATGGATAGGATTACGTGGTGCTAGCAGCTCGATTGCTTTTCTTTGTGGGGTGCATAGGTAGCCTAGGCGGCTGCAGTTTTCACTCAAACCAATTGAGTGCTCTTAGCACTTTGTGGTCAGAGGATTCCGGTCCACAAAAAAACTGGCGTGTGTCATGGGACGGAGAATTGACGGACGTCTATGCCATTAATGCGCAAGACCAGATAATCTTTGCTGACGGCGATGGATTTTTGCTGCGGTTTGATGGTTGGCAGATCACCAGCATTGAAGGGGTTTTGCCCGGAGGTGAAGCTCTTAACCTTGACATCATTGATGATCAAAACGACCAATCTTTAATACTTAAATACAGTGGTTCAAGAAGCAATTTTGGGCAGCAACGATGTACCCGCTGGTCTTTAGTGAATGGCTCTGATGCAGATGCTGCCAGTGATTTGATATATCAACAGCGCTGCGATTCCGGCATGGCTGTGGCGACACACTCACTGCGATTAAATAGTGACCGGCAACTTCTAGCGCTGCGTTTTACTTTCCACCCTGCGCGCCCTCCGGCGATTGTTCGTTACATGGGCAATTAAATCGACGCAAGTAGGCCTAGCCGCTACAATAATCGTCTTAGCCGCTAAGCCAGTGAGGCGACGCTTATCTACCATGCAAATGCCATTTAAACCGATTTCAATAGTCCTTGTGGCGGGGTTGTCCGGTTTAATTGGGGGTGCCCTAGGCATTTTTTTATTCGTATTTATGCTGGCGCTCAGCCAACTCAGATTTGGCAGAGAGCAGGCAGACAAACACGGGATCTCAGAGCGCAATGCGTCGCGCATGGGTGGGCTAGCTATCTTGCTCGGGACAGCATTATTTTGTGCAGCAGCTATCTTTGAGAGCGGGTTCGATTCAGTCTGGATCGGTGGTGGACTGGCGCGCGGGTATGAGTGGGCGGCGCTACTGATCGGGCTGGTTGGATTGATTGATGACCTTACTCAGCGACTCAGCCCAATTAGACGTCTAGCGGTTATGGTGATAATTGTCGCCAGTGCGTTGGCATTGACACCTAGTTTAGTGCCCGGATCGATAGACTTTTGGGTGTTTGAGCAGGTGTTGAACCATCCAGTTGTAATGGCGTTGGCGGCGACCCTGATAGTGGTTGGATTTATTAATGCTGGCAATATCGCTGATGGTGCCAACGGGCTTTTGGCCATAACGTCGTTATGCGTATTTTTCATAGCGTATCAACATACGCAAACGGTATTGTTTTTTGGTCTATTTGTAAGCGTCGCGGTCTTTACCTTATACAACCTGCTTTCGGGTCAATTGTTCCTTGGTGATTTTGGCTCCTATGGATTATCGGCCATGATGGCACTGGCCTGTCTTGATCTGTTGCAGAGCAGTGGCGCTTCAATATGGTTTTTTGCCGCTATTCTGAGTTACCCGTGTACCGAAGTCGTGCGTGTCATCGTAAATCGCCTCATCAAGAAAAAGTCACCCTTTGCAGCTGATAATAGTCATGTGCACAACAAAGTTTTTGCGGCATTGAAACGCGCCGGGTGCAGTGCGCTGATGGCGAACTCACTGACCGGGCTTATTGTCAGCGGCTTGTTCTCCGTGTTGCCAACTTATTTAGCATTGTCAGAGGCGTTGCCTTGGACCTCACCGTGGTGGCTTGCCTATTTCTTGGCAGGCGTCGTGGTCCACTTGGGTCTGAGTATGCTCAGCCGCGAAAAGTTGCGCTCGAGGCTTGTTGACGGCCTATAAAATGGTGCGATCCAGCCGCACGGCTCGACATAAAGACAATACTTTGCTTACATAGCACAGCTTAAATTCAGTATCACTTAGAGCGGGAAGGAAGTTTCAATGGCGATGATTCTCAACGAAGAGCAGACGATGCTCAAAGACAGCGCAAAAGATTTTTGTGCCACTAACACACCCATTGGTCAACTGCGCAAGTTAAGAGACGAGGCGAATGCAGATGGCTTCGATCGTGCTACTTGGGGTTCTATGGTCGAGTTAGGTTGGGCAGCCATTCCTTGGGATGAGGAACACGGTGGCCTGTCGTTCGGTTATAAGGGCTTGGGCG
Source organism: uncultured Gammaproteobacteria bacterium (assembly GCA_913050035.1). GTDB lineage: Bacteria > Pseudomonadota > Gammaproteobacteria > Pseudomonadales > Azotimanducaceae > UBA4421. The sequence continues at coordinate 7,982 of CAJXAC010000040.1, forward strand.
TTGTCACTGAAGAATCAGGCCGGACCCTAACCGCGAGTCCGCTTTATGCCTCTGTTTGGGTGGGCGGCACAGTGATCAACGTTGCGGGTTCAGACGCACAAAAAGCTGAATTGTTGCCACAGTTAGCTGCGGGTGAAATGCTGCTGGCATTGGCCTTGGAAGAATCACACAAACACAATCCTTATGGTATCAGCACTACGGCAACAGCTAATGGTGACGGATATACCTTGGATGGCTCCAAAACGTTCGTACTTGACGGTCACGTCGCGGACAAGCTTATTGTAGTTGCGCGTAGCTCTGGAGAAGCAGGATCGCGTCAAGGGCTGAGCTTATTTATGGTGGATCGTGAAGCCCAGGGGGTAACGGTTACTCGTACGCTGATGGCTGATTCACGCAACGCTGCTAATGTTGTCCTTAGCGGTGTTCAGGTGGGCAGCGATGCGCTCATAGGGGAGTTGGATAAGGCTGCCGACGCGTTAGATCAGGCACTTGATATCGCACGTATCGGCCTGACCGCGGAGATGCTGGGCGGCATTCAGGAATGTTTTGAGCGCACGGTAGAGTATTTGAAGGAGCGCAAGCAGTTTGGTGTTGCCATCGGCTCATTCCAAGCACTTAAGCATCGCGCGGCGGATATGTTCTGTGAAATCGAGCTGTCCAAATCCTGTGTACTTGAAGCACTTACTGCGCTGGATGAGGGCAGAGACCGAGAAGACATCGCTAAACTCGCGAGTCTGGCAAAAGCCAAAGTGGGAGAGACCTATAATCTGGTGTCTCGGGAAGGTATTCAGATGCATGGTGGTATCGGTATGACCGACGAATTCGATATCGGATTTTTTATCAAGCGTGCGGCGGTAGCTGAGCAGACGTTCGGTGATGTCAACTTTCACCGCAATCGTTACGGAGAACTAGAAGGCTATTGATCCTAATTAGGCTAACGAAAAGGGCGCATAGGCGCCCTTTTTTGTGGGGGCCTAACTGCGGCGAATACCAATGATATGGCCGATGCGTTCACTTCTCGGAAGCTCCTGGTGAGTCGTGAGCACATCGTTAAGCTTGTCAGAAACGTCACCCGGAAAGGGCGCAGACCGTCGACTTGTCATATTTACGTGGAGCGCTATTTGTTCTGACGTTGCAGCCAGATAACCCTCTGCGCAGTGGTACATCTCCTGATAAAAATGCAGCCGCTTGTGATCAAAATCTAACAGCTGTAGCCGCACTTCTACTTCATCGCCTAATTTTAATTCCTGTACGTAGTGCAAGTGTACTTCCAAGGTAAAGCAGGAACCGACGCCACTGGACGCATAAGCCGCGCCGACATTGAGTAGATCGTAAAAATGATCGACGCCGTGGTCGAAGATTACATTGTAATAGGCCATATTCAGATGGCCGTTGTAATCGATCCAATCTTCGATCACGCGTTCGCGTGGGCATATAAGCGGCGCTTCGACTTGGCTAAGCATTATTACAGGCACTCTCCAGACAGACTATTAATCCATGCGTCGACAAGCTCTACGCCCTGGGTATGCACTAGGGCTCGACCGAGTTCTGGCATCATCGCCGCTGGCTTAGTTGTGTTTAAGCGGAACGATAGGATCGATTGGTTGGCATGGCCAGGAACTATTGAATAGAGCCTGCCGCCCGATCCACTGCCAGCAGCGATAGGTGGTTTGCACAGGCCCATTTTGTCCGCGGGGTGGTCAGCGTAGTCGAGTAATAACCCTGAGGTATCCGCCGCGCCATTGGCGTTGTGACAATGGCCGCAGTTAATGTCCAGATAAGAACGTGCTCGGTGAGCCAAACTGGCATTAGTATCCTGCATCGAAGCGTTGGCCGGGAACGGGAGTACGGCTTGACGCAGCAGACCATTGTGTTGCCACTGGTCCAGTTGATTCTCGCCACTGGCCGGATGCGGTCGATTGAGATGGCGCGCCTTTGGGCCGATGGGCAGCAGTTGTCCATCGGTATGATTAGTTGCATGGCAAGAAGCGCATTGGTTCTTACTCGGAACTAAGTAATTCAAAGTTTCACCGCTTGCCAACGAGAACTGTTGTAGGTCACCGGTGAGGGTCAGATAGGCGTCGTCTCCAGCCCAGACATAAGGTAATGCATCCCAACCGTCGGCCTGCTTTACCAGTAGGCGCGTCTCGACCAAGTGGTGTATGCGGGTATCGATATCACTAGGATCGCCAGACCAAGTGGCATCCGTCATTACCGCTGTTTTAGCATCGAGACGATAAAAGAACGTTTTGCTGATTATGCTGCCAACAGGAAACTCGAACGTGTCGACCGGGTGATAAGTCGCCGCTTGCCCTTCAGGAATGTATACCGTACGCAGCTTATGGGCGTAATCTGAGAACAAGGCGGTGTTGAGGTCATAAACCGTCGTGCTTGGATGCAAGACGAGTGCATCGTCACGTTTTTTTATCAGGCCCCATGCAGACAATTTTTCTGGATACTGCTCTGCAGCATGCTGGCGGACCTGGTCTTCGCCGCAGCCAGCGATTAGGAGTAATAGCACAGCGGCGAGATGCGCCAGCGTTAAGAAAGGGCGCGTCTGCACTGCGTTAAATGCCAGCTAATTCGATGGGTTGCAGCTTAGGCACAGTGCATGCGTGTTGCGCCATATCAACGCCAGCGTTCGCAAACTCATTACCAGCATCAATGCTCAACAGCTGCGCGTCGCCGTTATCCACGCATATTACCGGGGTCTCGCCGTCTTTCTCAGGGTTGACGATACCGTCCCAGAGGATGTCGGGAAATTCACCCTGCTCACCATATAGCGCGTTACGTAGCTGGGTAAGATAGTCCAAGCCTGGAGCGGTGCCGCCGCCCTCAAAGCTGTTGCCATAGATCATGATTTGCTCCGGATAGGGATCAAACTCCGCAGCGATCTCTCTTTGTCCAGCATAATTGGCACTGAAGTAGCTGGAGATTACGATGTTGGCAGTGTTGTTGTTAGTAATACGGTTGTTGAAGATTTCTACCTGATCATTGGAGTTGATCATCACACCAGAGCCGGTGGGCACGCCGGATACTGCGGTTCCCGGGATTGCAAAATTTTCTGTGTTATTGCTGTGAATATCATTATCAAATACGCGGGTCCCGTAGCCGCGTTGAGGAATGCTGGGCATGTTGAATACCAGAATGCCGCCGGTATTGTTGTTAGCAATATTGTTATAAACATCGGCGCCGATAGTGTTCTCAACCTCAATGCCCGCCACATTATATTCGGCTCGATTATTGCGCACGATTACCTGACGCGATTGCCCGACATAGATCCCGGCGTCTGAGGCGCCAATTGCAACATTGCCTTCCAACAAGACGTTTGTGGTTTGCACAGGATAAATGCCATACGCGCCGTTATCTGTGTCTGGGCCGTTGGTCCACTCGGTACGCACTCTGCGAATGGTAATATTGTCGCCTTCATTTACTTTCAGCGCGTCACCGATGGTGTCCTCAATAGCAAGATCCTCGATCAGAAAATTGCTGGCATTAACGGATAATCCTTCGGCACCGATAACCTGACCCTTAAAGCTGAGAATCGATTGATCCATGCCCGCACCCTTAAGCGTGACATTGTCAGTATTGAGAATGAGGGAGCGCTTAAAGTTGAAAGTTCCGGCAGGAATTTCAATGACATCACCGGGAGTAGCGGTTTCCAGGGCTTGGCGTAATACCTCAGTAAATGGTTTTTCGGGTTGCTGGGAGCAACCGCAGAGTAAAGTGAGACCGGCCAGCGACAAAGTTTTAAACGACTTAAATTTCATACAAACCCCCAAATCCTATTTACGTATATCGGCTAAAGCAGCAAGAGCGTGCGATCGATCGTCCAATAACTGGCCAAAATTCCCATGGCAAAAGCGGTGCCAGTGTAGAGGTGAGCCTCGGTGTAGTTTAAGCGTTTAGTAAGCAGATGCCACATTCGCGCAATCAGCAGGAGTAGCGCAATGATGATTAATTGACCGAGCTCGATACCGACATTGAAGAGCAACAGACTCATGCCGATGGCATCCTCAGGCAGGCCAATATCGCTGAGCGCCCCCGCGAAACCAAGGCCATGCAGCAAACCAAATACAAAGGCCATAAGCCAAGGCTGGCCTCGGGTCAGGACGGATCGCTGTTGCTCGTCTTGGGCAAGTTCGCGTGCCAAAAAGACGATGGACAGGGCGATGACCGCTTCTACCGGCGCCTGGGGTAGGCGAACAATTTCAAAAATTGATAGCGCTAGGGTAATGCTGTGGGCGAGGGTAAATGCGGTTATGGTTTTCAGCAGCATCCATGGTGCGCGAATGAACAACACCAGACCGATGACGAACAGAACGTGATCGAGGCCGAAAACGAGATGCTCGACACCAATGATTAAATAACTTACCGACTGCACCGTGTCGGTGCTCAGATCGATGCTGGGATCAGCAGGGCGTAAAATGAAGTTATTAAAGTCTCCCTTAACATCTACCACGCGCAGCATTACATCGGTAAGCGAGGTAGAGAGCCCTTTAATAGAAACCACCGCCTTACCGAGATCACAGGGCGCTTGCCAGCGTTGCACTAGAGCGTTAGCGGTGATGCTGGGCGGGCCGAGGGGCTGAAGCTCACAGTTGGGTTCAAAGACCGGTTCAATGGGCAAGCGGCGATTTTCGACTACCGGCTGCTTCCAAAGCACTTCGTAGAGTGGCTCTTCCTCGGCGCTGTGCACATCGGTCAGTTGTAGATAGGCGGGGCGCACTTCGTCTGCAGCGACCATGGCGCTGCAGCCCAGAAACAGCAGGGCCCAAAGTATTCGCGTCATGGTGCGCTAACCAACGGCTCTGCGACAGCCGGCCCAGGCATCTGGACTTGGTAGCGCTCGCGCAGGGAACGATAGTATTCCGCGTTGGCCGCTTGGCGTTGTGCTTGCTGCCAATCAGCGAGTACCCGATCTTGCACTTCATCAAAACGAATGATGCGACTGTCTGTTGCATTGCTCAGCTGTACAACGTGCCAGCCATAAGCCGAGCGCAAGGGTCCTTGCCATGCTTGGCTGGGTGCAAGTGCTGCTAGCCCTGCCGCAAATTCTCTGCCAAATAGATCGCCAATCTCTCTTTCGGAGCGCTGTGCGTATTGCTTTTGCAACATAAAGGGGTCGCCAGTTAGGCCTTGATCGGTAAGCGCTTGTTGCGCAAGTTGCTCGGCATTGTCGCGGCGGTCGGTGGAGAAATATCGATGCTGAAAGCTATAGCGCTCGGGTTGTCGATAATTTTCGCTGTTGTCGCTGTGATACTGCTCGAGTACTTCGCGTGCCGGGGTATCGCTGACCGCCAAGTCCTCGGTAAGGAAGGTCAGCTTCTGCAACATGCGCCGCCGCACAATGGTGTCGTCCTCATCTAGGCCCAAGCGCAGAGCCTCGCGGTAGTAGATTTCTTCTTTAAGGTATTGATCCACCAGCCCGTCCAACTCGCGAGTGCTGGGCTCTCTGCGCATTTGCAAAGACCACTGTTGGGCCAGACGATCGATGTCCTGGGTGCGTATTTCTATATTTGATTGTTCATCACCACCGATGCCACCGGCAATCACGAACATGACAAATCCAACTGCAAAAAAAGCCACCAATGGGTCTTTGTACCAACTACTACGCATAATCTATCCAGCGAATTGGGCTAGGTGATAGTCGTGATTGCCGAATTGAGCATCGATAACCAGCAGGCGCTTGAAATAGTGTGCAACGCGCAGTTCCTCAGTCATACCCATGCCGCCGTGCAATTGCACGGCGTTTTCGCCAATAAAGATGCCATTCTTGCCGATAAGATATTTCAGCGCATGGACCGTGCGTTGGGCGGCATCGCCCTGTTGCACGACCTCTAGCGTGGCGCGGTAGAGCATGGATTTGCACTGTTCATATTCCATGAACATATCCACCATCCGATGCTGTAGCACTTGGAAGTCGGATAACGGGCGATCAAATTGCTCGCGCTCCTGAGTATAAGCTACCGTATCTTTATAAAGGACTTCCATGGCGCCAACAGCCTCTGCAGCCAAAGCAAGGATGCCGTCAATGGCGACTCGGTTGAGAGCTGTAAAGCCGCCCTCTGGACAGGCGAGTTTATTCTCGGCCGCGACGACGACATTGGTAAATTCAATCTCCGCGGCGCGCAGACCGTCTACGGTAGGAAAGTCATGGATCGTAACGCCGTCAGCCTGAGTGTCTACGACAAACAAATCGATGCCAGCTTTTTCAGTTTGTGCGCCTGTAGTGCGCGCGCTGACAATAAGGGCGTCAGCGCTGGCGGCGTGCAGCACCATACTCTTGCGCCCGTTCAACACAAAGCCTTGGTCGCCGGCTTCGGCTCGGGTAAGCACATCGTGCAAGTCGAAGCGGCCCTGTTGTTCGGCATAGGCCAAGCTGAGTTGTTTACTGCCATCGGCGATTTGCGGTAGCCAGTGGCTCTGCTGGGCTTCGTTACCGCCGTATTTCAGTGCGCTCGCTGCCAGCACGGCACTGGCGAAGAAAGGTTCTAGCACCAGGCCCTTACCCAGTTGTTCCATAAGCACCATGGTGTCGGCTTGAGTGCCGCCAAAGCCCTGATATTGCTCAGGAATACTCGCACCTAACCAGCCGAGTTCTGCCATAGTTTGCCAATGTTCACTGCTAAAGCCCTGTTCTGACAGTACGGTGAGCTGGCGCTGATCCAAAGGATATTGATCGGTAATAAATCGTTCGACGCTGTCGCTGAGCAATTGCTGTTCTGGAGATAAATCGAAGTTCATTTCTTTAACCCCAACACATTTTTCGCAATAACATCCCGCTGCACCTCTGAGGCGCCGCCGTAGATCGTATAGGCGCGGCTGGCCAAGTAGCCAGACATGCCGCCGTGGGCAAATGTATGACCCACCGGTGTTGCTCCCCAGGCCGCAGAATAAATTCCACCTGCTTCGACGGTGAGCTTTTGCAGCCGTTGTTGAATCTCGGTGCCTTTGAGTTTCAAAATAGAAGATTCAGGGCCCGGCTCAGCGCCTGCTGCGGCGCTGGCGAGAGAGCGTAACTCAGTAAATTCGGTGGCCATCAGCTCGACTTCAAGCTCGGCTACTTTTAACCGATAGCTGGGGTCATCCAAAAGGCTGCCATTGCCGCGGGTAACGCTGCCGGCTTGCTTGCGCAGTTTCTCTAGGGCCACCAAGGAGCGCGAGATGCCAGCGAGGCCGGTACGCTCATGCGCTAATAGACCTTTGGCATAGGTCCAGGCTTTACCTTCCTCACCAACCCTGTTCTCCACCGGCACTTTAACATCGGTTAGGTGCACCATATTTACCGAGTGTGCGCCCCCAAGTGTGATGATGGGTTTTACTTCGATACCTGCTTGTTTCATCGGTATGAGTAGGAACGTGATGCCGTCTTGTTTTTTGCCGCTATCGTCGGTTCGGGTAAGGCAAAAAATCCAATCGGCGATATGTGCCAGCGTGGTCCAGATTTTGGTGCCATTGACAACATAGTGGCTGCCGTCTGCAGACAACTCAGCCTTGGTCTTGAGATTGGCCAAATCTGAACCCGCATTCGGCTCTGAGTAGCCCTGACACCAATTCACCTTGCGGTCGCGAATGTCTGGTAAAAAGCGCTGTTGTTGTTCTTCACTGCCATAGTTCATTAATACAGGCGCGAGCATAGACAGACCGAAAGGCAAATCCCAAGGTGTTTGGGCGCGAGCAGTTTCCTGTTCCCAGATGTAATGCTGGGTAGGAGTCCATCCCGGGCCACCGAATTTCTCTGGCCACTTCGGCACGTCCCAGCCGCCTTGGTCTCGAGCAAGGCGAAACCAATTCAAGCGCCATTCGCTGTAATCGTTGCCGGCAACATAACTGTTGTCGCTAAGAAACTGCCGAACGCTCTTTTGAAAATGCAGGTCGTCGCTATTGAGATCTATATCCATAACATCCTCGATGGGTTTTGCTGTGCGCAAGCTTAGCGAGTTGCGCATTTGAAGTTAAGCCAAAGTCAGTAGTGATAAGTTGACCTCTACGCGATCACCGTTAGGGTAGAGGCAGGAATAACTGGGAGATAGGGAGCTATGGATTATCAGACATTGAATTTTGACGTTGATTCAGGTGTTGCCACCATCACGCTAAATCGACCGGAAGCGCTGAACGCCATGTCGCCGGCGATGGCGAAAGAGTTGCATGAAGTGGCGTTGCAGATTGATGCCAACAACAGTGTGCGAGCGGTTATTTTGACCGGTACCGGCAAGGCATTTTGTGCGGGTGGTGATTTAGGCGCATTTGTTGCCGCGGGTGAGCAGGCGCGAACTCTAATTTTGCAGATGACGGGAGATCTGCACTTGGCGCTGTCGAGGCTCAGTCGCAATCGGGCGCCGGTGATTGCCGCGGTCAACGGCACCGCGGCGGGTGCAGGATTTTCCCTGGCCATGGCTGCGGATCTGGCAATTGCCGAAGAGCAGGCCGTATTCACCATGGCTTATACCAATGCTGGGCTGTCGCCAGACGGCAGTTCGACCTACTTTATGCCGCGCAAGATCGGTGACCGACGCACCCGCGAATTGATGCTGACAAATAGGGTGTTAACAGCTCCGGAGGCTCTGGATTGGGGGGTGGTTAATCAAGTGGTAGAAAGCGGTGGCGCCTTAGCGGCGGCTCGGGTTATGGCTGCGGGCATGGCCCAAGGACCCACCGAAGCCTATGCCCAAGTTAAACGCCTATTGGATAGCAGCTTCAGTCAAAGTCTGGAAACTCAAATGGAGCTGGAAGCACGTGCTATCGCCGACCAGGTAGCTTCGGTGGACGGTCAAGAGGGCATGCTGGCCTTTGTTGAAAAGCGCAAGCCGCAATTTCGTGGGGTATAGCTTGGGAAGATCCAGCACACCGCTAGGCTGGTGAGTTTGTCGGTTCTTGTTGGCTGATGACCAAGCCGAAAACGATGACGATGAGCGCGGGTAGGGCCCATAAACTGATGGCCTCGTCGAGTAATAGATAGATCAGCAGCAAGGAAAGAAACGGCGATATAAAAATAAGTTGGGCAATTTTTGCGCTGCTATGAGCTTGGCGCAAAGCCCGTTGCCAGAGTAAAAACGTGACACCCATTTCGATAGCTCCGATCCACAACGCATAACCAAATGCGGTTGTATCAAGGGTTGGCAACCCGGGTCCATACCAGCAAATGGCACTAATTAGGGGCAGTGCGACGGTAAAACTCCAGAACATGATGCTTGCAGGCTGGGCTTTGCTGCGGGTATTTAGTAGCCAGTAACTAGCCCAGAGGACTGTGCTCAACAAAGCTAACGTAATACCCAAGGCATCCACATGACCGCCTTCTGCGGGGGTGGTGAGAACTAATAGAACAACACCCAGATAGCTGATAAGAATGCCCGCAAGGGTGCGTTTGTTGAGCCGTTGGCCAAGCAGTGGCACGGCTAGCAGGGCCAAAGTGATGGCCCAGGTATAATTGATCGGTTGTGCTATGTGCGCGGGCAGCCGGTCATAAGCTGCGAATAAAATAAGGTAGTATGCAGTGGGGTTGATAAGCCCTAACAAGCACACAAGTTTTCGATCGTCAGCGGCTAAAGACAGCTGGCCATTAATAGCGGCATAGCCAAAAAAAATCAGCCAAGAGACCCCAGTACCGAGGAAAAGTAATTGCTCGACGGCAAATACACTGAGGCCCAGCTTAAAACCCGTGGCTACCGTGGACCACATGAATACGCTCAGTAATGCTGGAATAACCGCGCTTGGTGGATTGCCGAGAATATTCTTGTTGTCCATCCCGGCACTATACCCCAGCCGCGCGACAGGTCAGAATCAACCATGGCAGTAGGGGGTTTGATTTATGCAGAGTTTCGTCTGTAACGACGACTTACGTTCGGCGATTGCCCAGCGTTTGGCGGAGTTTCCCGTGCGCCGCGCCGATTCGAGCGATCTGCGTGCGGCTGCTGTGGCCGTGGTGGTTACCGATGTCGGACCCGGAGCGGATATTCCGGGCATTACGGACCAACGCTCTTGGTCGGATCAAGCGGCATTATTGCTCACACGACGCGCGGCAACCCTGCGTAATCATCCCGGTCAGTGGGCATTTCCAGGCGGCCGCGTGGAAACTGGCGAAACCTTAGTAGATGCAGCCCTTCGGGAGACGCAGGAAGAGGTGGGCGTCGCTTTGACCGCGGCCAATGTGTTGGGTTTTCTTGATGATTTTGTAACCCGCTCTGGCTTTGCTATGACGCCGGTAGTCGTATGGGGTGGCCCAGGTTTAGCAACCCATGCAGACCCAGCGGAGGTAGCCAGTGTGCATAGAATTCCGCTGCGTGAATTCTGTCGCGACGATGCACCACAGCTCAGTTATACCGATAGCAGTGATTATCCAATATTGCGCATGCCGGTAGGCGACGACGCCATCGCAGCACCAACCGCAGCATTGATCTATCAATTTAGAGAAGTTTGTTTGATGGATCGTCTCACCCGGGTGGCGCATTTCGAGCAACCCGAATTTGCATGGCGATGAGTTGCAACTATGGCTTAGATTTGTTGACGCTGTGCTACCAGACAACGACAATCGTAGCTCTGCCGATTCACAGTAATTTCCCGACTCAACCTAGGAGACATTAATGAGCATTCAAGAAGGCGACAAAATACCGGCGGCTACTTTGCATAGCATGCAGGACGGTAAGCCCACCCCAATAACCACTGAAGAAATATTTGCTGGTAAAAAAGTCGTGCTTTTCGCAGTCCCCGGTGCATTCACACCAACCTGCTCCATGGCCCACTTACCCGGGTACGTTGTTAATGCAGACAGCATCAAGGGTAAGGGTGTTGACACTATTGCCTGTGTTTCGGTTAACGATGCGTTCGTAATGGATGCATGGGGACAAAATAAAAATGCTGAAGAATTGCTGATGTTGGGTGACGGTAACGGTGATTTAACCGAGGCACTTGGCTTAACTATGGATGGCAGCGGGTTTGGGTTGGGCAAGCGCTCCCAGCGCTACGCCATGATCGTTGAGGACGGCACAGTGACTAAACTCTCGGTAGAAGCTCCGGGTAAGTTTGAAGTCAGTGCAGCAGAAGCAATCCTCGAAGCACTGTAAATTCTATGGTCTGACTGGCGCCCTAAATATCAAGGTGCGCCAGGGGCCGATGCTAAGGCCTCCCGCAAGTCGCCTTGGGGTCTGATTAGGCACTCCTGGGCGGCGGTTGCGACCAACTGTCCTTCACGATTGAAAAAATGCCCGCGCACAAAGCCTCTTGCGCCACTAGCATTTGGTGATTCTTTTGCGAACAACAACCACTCGTCGGCGCGAAACGACCGGTGAAACCAAATTGCATGATCCAAACTTGCGCCTTGGATGTTGTCACGCCGGGTGATCTTGCCGTGGGGCATCATCGATGTGGACATGAAATCGAGATCTGACATATAAGCAAGCAGGGCTAAATGAACTTGCGGGTCGTCGGGTAGGGTTTCGCGAGTTTTGAGCCAAGTATGCTTATGCGGAGGTCGCTCCTCGTTGCTGTACATTACGGTTTTTTCAACCGCTCTGGAGTCGATGGCTTCAAATCGGAAGCTAAAGCGGGCGAGTTCCGGTTGTTGTTGGTACAGGTCTTGGTAAGCCTCCAGATCACCCCTTAACGATTCAGGTGGTGGTACGTCGGGCATGGGTTGGGAATGGACTAAACCCGATTCGCGCTTTTGCCATGAGCATGACAGGCTAAAGATGGCACGGCCGTTTTGAATCGCGGCCACACGCCGAGTGCTGAAAGAGCGGCCGTCGCGGATACGATCCACCTCGTAGAGAATAGGGCGTGTCCAATCCCCCGGGCGCAAAAAATATGCATGCAAAGAATGCAACTCGTGCTCTGGAATAACCGTTCGATAGGCTGCAGTGAGGGCTTGCGCCAGCACTTGCCCACCGAAGACATGCTCCGTGTCATGGTTCTGACCACGAAATAGATTCTCCTCGATGGGTTCAACATCGATCAGACTTAAGATTTCTTTGAGGACCAAATTGTTCATGCTGTCACTGTATCAAATAAAGGAGCTTATGCCGGTCTTGGCCCTAGCGTCGAACAGTTTCGCGTTTGGCATTTAAATTTCCCACTGCGCCTGCAGGTATATTTCGAGTAGAGTAACCGTCCTTAACGGAAACTCAGGGGCCGGTAATGTTAGAGATTTATCAAATTCCTTGTTTACAAGACAATTATGGGTTCTTGGTGCATGACCCGGAAACGGGTGCAACGGCCACGATAGATACACCTGAGGTGGCGCCAATCAATCAGGCCCTAGCCGCCAAGGGTTGGCGCCTGACGCACATCCTGAATACCCACCATCACTTCGATCACGCCGGCGGCAATGAAGAGCTCAAAGCCCAGTGGAACTGCCAGGTGGTTGGTGCGGCGATAGATGCGGAGCGTATACCGGGTATCGATGTTGCGCTTGCAGATGGGGATACGCTAACCCTAGGGTCTAAGCAAGCCAGAATCATTGAGGTACCTGGACATACCTCTGGCCACATTGCCTACTATTTTGCGGCGGACGAAGTGGCCTTTGTTGGGGATACGTTGTTTGCTCTCGGCTGTGGCCGGTTGTTTGAAGGTACGCCGGAACAAATGAGCGAGAGCCTAGCGAAAATCATGGCATTGCCGGATGAGACCACGGTTTACTGTGCCCATGAGTACACGGAAGCCAATGCTGCCTTCGCGGTTACCGTGGAGCCCGCGAATCCAGCGCTGCAACAACGGGTAAAAGAGATTCAGGCGTTGCGCGCTGCAGGCAAGCCCACTGTACCCACATCGATTGGCCTAGAGCGTGCGACTAATCCCTTTGTTCGATCGGACAGTGCGGAATTGCAAGCTGTATTGAATTTGTCCGGTGCAGATGAGGTCGCAGTTTTCGCGGAGACACGCAGACGTAAAGACCATTTTTGAGTTCCTCAGTTCATGAACTTGGCGATACCCGCAATGGCTTGTCGTTTGCTTTTGCGGCTTACGGCATTTGGGGCATCGCCCCGATCTACTTCGTATGGGTTAGTTTTGCCCAACCGCTAGAAGTGGTGGCGCATCGTGTTGTGTGGGGCATTCCCTTGCTAGGGGTGTTGTTATTGGTATCCGGGCAGTGGCGCGAGGTAAAGAGTCTGGCTGCGCCCGCGTTAGGCTACTTGTTGGTGAGTGCGCTGTGTTTGAGCATCAACTGGCTGATGTTTGTTTACGCCATTCAAACCGAGCGCATCGCGGAAGCAAGTCTAGGGTACTTTATTAATCCGTTGGTCAGTATTGTCTTGGGATGGTTGTTTCTGCGCGAACGTCTGCGACCTCTACAGTGGCTAGCAGTGGCTGTAGCAGCTATCGGCGTTTGCTCTGAGTTGTGGGTTCGTGCAAGTTTGCCTTGGTTAGGCCTTACTCTGGCGCTGACTTTTGGTTTGTATGGACTGTTGCGCAAACAGGTCAATGTGGGGGCTGTTGCAGGATTGAGTATTGAAACCGCCGTTGTCGCTCCGTTTGCCGTTGGTTTCTTGGTCTGGTTGAGCCTGCATGGGTCGACGCGGGATATTGGGGAACTATTGAGTTTGGGTCTTGGTGGGCTGGTTACCGTAGTGCCCCTAATTTGTTTTGCCGCGGCGGCGATTCGCTTGCCGCTCACCACTCTTGGGTTTGTGCAGTATTTATCACCCAGTTGTGCACTGATGCTCGCGATCTTTGTTTATGGCGAAGTTGTGCCGGCCGAGCGGTGGTTTACCTTCGCCTTCATTTGGGGCGCATTGTTGATATTTTCCTTTGAAGGTTTGTATCGCTACCGCAAACAACGACTGCAGACTAATGGGTGATCATACGGTGAGGTAGGCTCCAATATTCTCGGCTGCTTTCGGCCCCGGGGCTATTGTATCGACGCGGCCTTAATAGAACTTATCGTGCGAAAAAATGGCGCCTCGGCATTGGCCGTTCGAATTTGTTTAGCCGCTTCAGCTGCAGCGGCTCTGCTGGGGTAGCGGCCACTGAATAGGATGTAGTAGTTGCGATTCTTTACCCGAATGGGTCGAATTTCGTAGTCTGTTCCTGAATCTGCTAAATATTTAATACCGTACTGTTGTGCAGCCGCAGAGGTACTTAAAGCAGCCCACTGAATAGTCCAGGCATTCTCAACTGTTGCTGCACCGGTTGCTTTTATCACCTTCACTTCTGGCGCCGTGGGCGTAGTGGCGGTATTTGGCGCAATATCCCTGACTACTGGTTTTTCCAATGATGATAGGGGCATATCCGGTGTGCTCAGCGTCCTGGGCTTAAGCGTTGGTTTATTGACTATTTGTTCAATTGCATCAGTAGGCTTTGACGGTTTGCTTGTACCGCGGTTACATTGCCATTCACCGCTGACACCCTGGCACAGCCAAGGTTGCTGAGATTCCATAGTGGCGTTCGCGATCTGGCCAGATTGGCCTGCGCAGCCGCAAAGTAAAACAATTGCGGCGCCGATTAGTACATAGATCTTCTTCATGCCCGAACTCTGCCTTTCGGGGTCAGTGCTGTAAAGGCTTCCATTCGTTCACTTCGTTAAAACCTCAACATTAGAGTTGTCGGAACGTCAGGGTATTGTGCCGCAGTCCAGGCTGTCCTAGTTGTGGTGCTGGAAAAAATCCCTCGCTCGGCATAGATTTAACCGCCAGGTAAGTCGTGAAACGCAACGAGCCATCAACGGCATAACTGATCTGGGAAAAGCATGATTGCAAACATCACAGAATTCGAACGTATTCCTCGTATCCTGCGGCTGAATATTGCAGGGCAACCCGTAGACTGGGTTAACTGGCAAGAAGCCGTTTGTCTTTATGCCAGAGATTTGGTGAGTTGGACTGTAGGCGATCCGTTGTTGCGAATTCGCGGTGGGCACTCGCGAGTCGACAGCTGCCCTAGCTCGATGGAAATTCACAGCATCATTGCTTGTGATGGTAGGGTAGTGGCGCGAGATTCTCATGTGCCGCCGCTGACCAATCGGGCTCTATTTCGTCGCGACCGCAACAATTGTCTCTATTGTGCCAAGCAATTCAGCGATTTCGATCTGACCCGCGATCATGTACTTCCAGTATCCCGGGGTGGTCTTGATGTATGGGACAACGTGGTTGCCGCATGTCGTCGTTGCAATCATTTCAAGGGCAGCCGGTTGCTGCAGGAATGTTCGATGGAGTTGCAGGCACTACCCTATGTGCCGAATTTTGCTGAGTATCTGGCGTTGATTAATTCCGGACGTATTCTGGGTGATCAAATGACCTTTCTTAGCAAAAGCTTCAGCGCTGAAAGCCGCTTACGGCACTAACGAAAACCGCGTATGCAGTCGTGCTGATGAAACCAGTCCTGCTTGTGCATGACGATTTCTGGTAGAAAGCGGCTGCCCAACGCCACACCGATATTGTGCAGCAAGCGCTGGGGTAAGGTTCGATCAGGCACCTGCGCGAATGCCCGTGCAGACGCTTGGTCGGCACGACGTGCTCGAGCTTGCCGATAGCGTTGGTACTCGCGCACACCATCGAGAATATCTTCCTCGTAGTTCTCCAACATTCGCGCCAGTACCCAAGCATCCTCCAGTCCCAGCCAGATGCTCTCTGGCGCTATTGGATGGGGTTGATAGCAGGCACTGCTGAGAAAAACTCGCGTGCCATCATAGTAGTGTTCGCGGATCCGCGGCAGCTGCGGATCGAAATATCGGGCCTCAGCGCATTGTGCAATAGCGGGGTGCAGTGATGGATACCATTGTTTGGGGTCGAAGCCTTGGTTGCTGGGTGTCATCAGCAAGAAATGAGTCTGTTGTTGGCTCGACCACTGCCAGATTCGCTGGTTGCCTCGTAGCCAGGTTATGTTGGCACCCACCGGTTCGGCTAAATCTGTGCTGACACTGAACCAACACCAAGGGGGTGTGGCCTTGGGCTCGGTTAGTCGATGTTGCAGACGCTCAGTAACCAAGGTCAGCGAGTGGGCATCCTCGATGCGATTCAAGGCTTCGGCGTCTAGCGATTCTGGCGTGGGTGGTGACTCTGAGCCGAGGGCTCTGCGTAATTCTTCCGCACTGCAGTTAACAATTGGGGCTCCGTAGCGTTGTCGGTAAAACTCTCCCAATGGCAGCTCTGATAGCAGATAACCTGACTGACCCAGACGAATTTGCGCGCGTTGGGGTACGCGTCCTAGTTCGTCTATGGGGACAGAGGCGAGCGCGCTGATCAGCCGGGTAGCGTTTGCCGGAATGGGGGCAAGATATTGCTCGTAGGTATTGCTGGGACTAAAGCGTTTTATCTCGGAAAAACCAGCCGCGGTGCAGGCCAGCGCGGTTAAATCTGCAGCGCTGTTCGAACCGACGATTGCAATGGGGTACATTACAAACGGCGCCAGCGCGTACCCTCGCGGGAGTCCTCCAGTTCGATACCTGCAGCAGCCAATTCGTCGCGAATGTCGTCGGCGAGTTGATAGTCGCCGTCTTTGCGTGCGGTTTTTCTGGCCTCAATTTTGGCGTCGATTTCGTCGTTGCTGAT
>CAJXAC010000041.1 GCA_913050035.1 uncultured Gammaproteobacteria bacterium
GACGCTGCCGGGTGTGGGGCACTTTTGCCAAGAAGATGCGCCAGAAACGCTAGTGTCACTGATTGATCAGTTTATACAGTCCAATCCCTAAGGTTGGCACGATTGATCGTCGTCTCAGCACGAAATCTAATAATTGGAACGGGTGCCCAGCGATTGGGGTTTAGGGGTATAGAAATTGAGTGAACCGTTAGGCCAAAGCGACATTGCAATCGTTGGTCTGGGAGTGATGGGCAGAAACCTGGCCCTTAACCTCTTGGGTCAGGGGTTGCAGGTGGCGGGTTGGGATGCCGATGAAGCATGGGCTGACAGCAATGCTAGCTTATCTGCTAATGCCAATTTTCGTTACGCGAGCCACATCAAAGCGCTGGTGCAGGGGCTAAAATCTCCGCGAAAAGTGTTGCTGCTTGTACCCGCGGGCGATGCGGTAGAAAAAGCCTTGCAGGATCTCGCTCGGGAGCTTCAGCCTGACGATATTGTGGTCGATTGTGGAAATTCTCATTACCAGGACTCGATCGCGCGTGGATCGGGCGAAAGTATGCAGAGTTTGCACTTTGTTGGCCTGGGCGTGTCTGGCGGATCCGCGGGTGCACGCAACGGGCCTAGTATGATGTTTGGCGGTGATGAATACGCGTGGGAGCATCTATCGCCGATTTTGCAACAGATTGCTGCTCAAGGTATCGACGGTCCATGCATTAAGCGATTCGGCGGTGCTGGTGCAGGACACTTTGTGAAGATGGTGCACAACGGTATTGAATACGCGGAAATGCAGCTTATCGCCGAAGCCCACGATATTATGTCCAGAGGTATGGGCCTATCCCATGCAGAGCAATCGGATTTTTTTCAGCGCGCAAACAAAGGGCCGCTGCAAGGCTTTCTCATTGATCTAGCCGCCAAGGTTCTTGAGCCAGCAACCACCTCTCTTGACCTAATCATAGATTCAGCCGAGCAAAAGGGCACCGGCGCCTGGAGCGTAATGGCTGCGCTCGAATTAGGTGTTTCTGTTCCTTGCATAGCCGCAGCGGTAGACGCGCGGCTCATGTCTAGCTTTTGGCGTGAGCGACAGCGGCGCGCAAGCATCTTTAACGTCGCTAACGCCAATTCAGCTGATTTGTCTCTTGTACTAGAGGATTTAGAGAAAGCGATCTGGTTCTCCAAGATCTGCGCTTATATGCAAGGTTTCGACATGCTAATCAAAGCTGACGAGGTATTTGGTTGGTCTGTCTCTATTAGAGACGTCTGCTCGGTTTGGAGTGAGGGTTGTATAATCCGCGGCGCGATTCTAAGTACGATCTTTGATGCTTTGGTTGGCGGCGAGGGGGTAGATGTCTTGGACGTTGCTAAAATCCGACAGGCATTAATCGACAATCAGCAAGCAATGCGTGCCACTGTTCGCTTCGCTGTTGAACAGGCCATACCAATCTCAGCTTTGCATGGGGCAATCTCTTGGTTTGACGCATTTGCCAGTGCCCGTATGCCTCAGGCGATTACCCAAGCTCAGCGTGATGCTTTTGGTTCTCATGGCATTAAGCTTTTCGAAAATCCGCATCAAAAGGTTCACGGTGAGTGGTGAGAACTCACTACATCATTATGGGGGTTACCGGATCTGGTAAGACAACGATCGGATCCAAGTTAGCAAAGGCATTGCATCTTGAGTTCCTCGATGCAGATGACTTCCATCCCAGATCGAACATAGCGAAAATGGCAGCAGGGGTTCCCCTGGAGGATAGCGACAGGCTTCCTTGGCTCTCCGCGGTTAGAGATCATTTACGAAAGTCTGACGGTTGCGTCCTGGCCTGTTCTGCTCTGAAGAAGAGTTATCGGTCGATTCTCGCTGATACTTCCATTGCGACGCTGTTCATTCATTTAACGATATCCAGAGATACCGCTATTGCACGCGTGAGTTCGCGGTCGGATCATTTTATGCCTGCAGATCTTGTGGGATCCCAATTTCGCACTCTGGAGCAATCGGCTGATCTAATTGTCGTTGATGCCGAGCAACCAGAAGAGTCAGTTTTGGAGTCGGTGGTGTTGGCGCTGGAAAATCGTCAGAAAAATATTGGGGAGATCTGAAATTAATGCAATCACCGCTTCTTTTTAGCGCTGCTAATCAGAGACCACGCGCTTGTTGACGAGAAACCGCAACTGCCCTTTCTAAAACAATAAAAACGTGCGGTCTATCGTCCAATAGGTTGCAAGACAACCCATGCTCCAGGCAGCCCCTTTATTAAAAAAGTTTTGCCAGCCGAGGCGTGACAAAATCCAGGCAAAAACGGCCAGCACGAGAATTACCGCTACTTGCCCGGCTTCGATCCCAACGTTAAACAACAGCAGTGATAACCAAAGATCGTCCTTGGGCAGTCCAATATCGGCCAGCGCCCCGGCAAAGCCAAGGCCGTGTAGCAGTCCGAAAATAAATGCCATGACCCAGGGACGTCCTTGAGTAAGGCGTGAGCGCTGGTGCTCCTCTTGAACCAGCTCCCTGGCCAAAAAGAAAATAGATAAGGCGATGACTGCCTCCGTCGGACCCTGATCAAGTTTCACCAGTTCTAATACAGATAATGCCAAAGTAATACTGTGAGAAAGGGTGAAGGCGGTTATTGTCTTGATCAGTGCAATCGGATCTCTAATAAATAGGAACAGTCCGATTACAAATAATACGTGATCAATACCGAAGACCAGATGCTCCACGCCAATGACAAAGTAGCTCATTACCGGCGCCGCTTGCTCCCGCAGGTCTAGCGAGGGGGCATCTGGCCGCAATACATAATTCGCTTTTTCGCCATCCAGTGTCGTCAGCGATACCAGTACGTCAGTGTGGCTGAAGGGCAGTCCGCCTATCTCTATAGACGACTGGCCCAGATCACAATCTGTTCGCCAATGGTAGATCAATGCAACGTTACCGACTTTGGGGGGCGCAACGTCGGACATCGCGCATTCAGCAGAAAAAATGGGATCCAGTTTTACGGTGGTATTTAACAGGATCGGTTCTTTCCAGATCACATGGTAGCGGGTCGCTCCTTCGTCAACCTCGATAAGCTGCATATGGCCAGGACGAAATTCATGGGCGAAGGCGTAATTGCCGATTCCAGCCGAGCAGAAACAGCCCGCCAATAAAACGAGTAGGGCACGAATCATCATTTAGCGGCAGTCATAGAGTCTGGATAGATAATTTCGTAACGCCCTTTTAATTCTTGGTAATAGGTCTCGCTGGCGTTACTACGAACCTCAACGGCAGCATCGGCAGCCACGCGATCGGCGATTGCCGCTAACTCTGGTATGAAGGAGTCCGTTACTTTGTGGACTTTGACTGTATGCCATCCGTAAGCCGATTTGATCGGCCCCTGCCACGCTTCACTGGGCTCTAGTTTGTCTAGGGCTTCGGCGAATTCGTCGCCTAAGAAGCCTCGGATCTGGCCCAATGTCCGATCGGTATAGTTATTTTGGAGCATAAAGGGGTCGCCTTTGACATTCGTATCTAGTGCCGTCCTAGCATCTGCTTGGGCATTCTCTCGGCGTTCTGAAGAGAAATACCGGTGGGTGAAAGATATACGAGCAGGCTCTCGGTAAGCCTCGATGTTTTCGTCAAAGAACTTCTGGATCTCGGCGGTATTAAGCGGTTGGATACTAGCTATGTCCTCGGTGAGGAAGGTAAGTTTCTGTACTAGCCTCCGTCGAATGATTGCGTCATTTACATCTAGTCCAAGACGTTGTGACTCGCGAAAATAAACTTCATCTTGTACGAATCGCTCAACGATATCCTGCAGTTCCTCGGCAGAAGGCTCGCGACTTCTCTGCATTCGCCAGTTGCCGCTGAGTCGTTCGACATCGGCATCATTGAGCTCGATCACTTTGGAAATTTCGGAATCAGAGAACATGCCGGAAAGTAGGAAAATGGCGGTGCCTGCAATAACGAACGAGGTTACAGGGTCTTTTAGCCAGCTAATCACTTGAATTTTCTCCCCAGTTAAATAGTTAGTTAAAACGGGACCAATTCAGGATTTGCGCCTCGTTCCTAGGTTTAAAGAGTTATTGCATAAGAGCTTCTAGATCATTCTAGAGCTGCCAAAGGAAGCTGTCTTTGAATAAAAAATGTAGCTTTTGCTCCTTGCCCCGGTTGAAGACATTAACATAAACGTTTAAATCAAACGCGCTTATCCGGTAGGATAAAGTCGTTTTCAAGAGGGTTGGAACTGGGGGCTGAAAATGAATATATCGATCTGTAGCTTGTGGGCTAGAGGCTTGGCTTTTGTGGCGATTGGTTTCCTCCTATCGGCATGCGGCCAAGGTACACCGACGACCAGTGATGCTTCCGCAGATCAAGCTGGGTCTGAGGCCGAGGCAACTACGCCCAGGTTTGGGGGGGTAGGATTGGTCATGCCGCCAGATACGCTGAATGCGAACCCGGAAAGTAATGCTGGTCGAAATGCTTACTTCGGTGATTTGCACGTACACACTAACTATTCTTTTGATGCTTTCGCGTTTGGTACGGTGGCTTCCCCTTACGATGCTTATCGATTTGCCAAAGGCGATGCTATAGAGCACCCGGCCGGGTTCGACGTGCAACTTCGAGCACCACTGGATTTCTATGCGGTAACGGACCATGCGATGTTCTTGGGTGCAGTCAAAGCCGCTGCCGACACAACGACAGAATTTTCAAGACTTGGGCACGTACAGGCGTTGCATAATTTGAATGCCCCAGAAAATCAGAATTTTGACAGTATTCCAGACCGCGTGACGGCATTTAGCACGTTTTTACCGGATACCTTAGCGATGGTAGGCGATGGCAGCCTAGATCCTGATCTGGTAAACCAGATCGCGAAGGATGCTTGGTCCGACACAATTCGCGCTGCAGAGACTTTCAACGATCCAGGCAATTTTACGACCTTTGTCGCCTACGAGTTCACATCCTCAACTGACGATCGTGGGAACTTGCATCGAAACGTCATATTTCAAGGTGCCGACCGGTTACCTGCAATGCCTTTCTCACGCTTTCATAGCCAGAATCCTGAAGGACTTTGGGATTGGATGGATGGCTTGAGACAGAACGGAATAGAGGCGTTGGCGATTCCGCATAATTCTAATGGGTCGAATGGACAAATGTTTAAACTTGTAGATTGGGCCAGCGATCCAGTCGATGACGCCTGGGCTCGAAAGCGTATTCGCAATGAGCCTTTGGTGGAAGTAACTCAGGTGAAAGGTACGTCCGAAACCCATCCACTCCTATCGGACGCAGATGAGTGGGCAGATTTTGAAATCATGCCTTACCGAGTAGCGACCACACTCGAGAGTGAGCCTAAGGGATCTTATGCTCGAGAAGCGCTTTTGGACGGTCTGACGTTAGCAGAGGCAGGCATTACCAATGCGTATCAATTTGGACTCGTGGGTGCGACAGACACGCATGTTGGTGCTTCATCCCTAGAGGAAGAAAACTTTTTTTCAAAAGTTGGTCTCTTAGACGCGGACGGAGAACGGCGCGGTTCGGTACCGATGGCTCCGGCCGAAGCTGAGGTTATCAGGGCGGCTGGCAGGGTTAATGTTCAAGAAATTGCAGGACGCGAGTATGCGACGGGCGCTTATGAAACATGGAGTGCGTCTGGGTTAACTGGAGTGTGGGCAGAGGAAAATACTCGGGAGGCGCTCTATGCCGCGCTTCGTCGCAAAGAAGTTTTTGCTACATCTGGCCCGCGGATCAAGATTCGCCTTTTTGCCGGGTATGACTATGCAGAAGACGACAGCCTGGCTGAAAGGTACGAGAAAGGCGTTCCCATGGGGGCGGAACTGCATGGCGCAGATGGCCGTGCGCCAATACTGGTTGCCAGTGCGCTACGCGATCCAAGTTCTGCCGCGCTACAGCGACTGCAAATCATCAAAGGTTGGGTTGCTGATGGAGAGACTAACGAACAGGTCTATGATGTCGCATGTTCAGACGGTGGCCAGGTGGATCCGGAAACCCACCGTTGCCCAGACAATGGCGCCCGCGTCGATATAAGCGACTGCTCGATCACGGAGAATGTGGGTGCATCTAACCTCGAGGTAATATGGCAGGACCCGGATCACAACCCGGAACACAGAGCCTTTTATTATGCTCGCGCGCTAGAGAACCCTACATGCCGCTGGTCCACTTGGGACGCAGTTAAAGCTGGTGTCGAACCGCGCCCGGATCTGAAGAAAACTCTGCAAGAGCGAGCGTGGTCATCGCCGATTTGGGTTATGCCGCAGAGCTGAGTAAGCAGCGTTGGGGTGGTGCATGCCATCCTAAGATTTGCATCTCATAGCTGCTTGCTTGGCAGCTCATCTAGTAGTGATCCGCCTTAACGGCGGGAAGGCACCGTAGGTAAGTCCCCGCCACAGCCACTCTATTGGCCCGTAGGAATAGCGTGCTAACCACCAAGGCGATAGGTAGAGTTGCACGATCCAGATGGCCAGCACTATCCCATAAAGTTGCCAGCGTGCCAGTTGATTGATTAAACCAAAACCCGCGCCAGTGAAGATAAACAAACAAATGAATGAGTGCATTAGGTAGTTGGTGAGTGCCATGCGGCCCACTGCGGCAAGCCGCGGGCCGATTTTCAGATTGCGCAGCATTAATATAACGATGCCGATCCAACCTACCGCCAGTGCAGTGCGACCGAGGTGGTAGGTCGGGGCGATTTGATTGAATGATGCAACAGTATCGAAGTTACTGGCATGGGCTACCCAAAGTTCATAGGCATTGATCAGCAAGCCGCCGCAAATGCCAAAGACGGCCATGTGGCGATAAACCGAAACGCGGAGCTGACCTTGTAATACGCCCAGTTTAAACAGCGCCATACCCAGCAGCATCAGCGCCAATGCATCGGGCACAAGGATGAACCAGAGGCTGGTCACCAAAATTTCGGTATTGTGGTCCATCGTCCAGGAGAATGCGCTCAGATAGGAACCGCCACGTGTGGCTATTTCGTTCGCTACTGCGGTCTGTGAAGGCCGATACTCGCTGGCGAATTCTTGCCAATCCGCCTGGGCAGCGCTCAGCTCAGCGGATATGGATTTGCCTTGCGCCTGGAGCTCGGTTGCTTGGGCTGCCGAATCCTGCAGATATAAAAGTCCGAAATGCATGCCCGCGTTATAAAGGCTCAGCAGAGCGATAAAGATGCATGAGGTAATCAGCAGTCGCTTGCCGCTGACATTTCGTGCAAAAAATAAAATGAATCCGCAGACGGCGTAAGTCACGAGAATGTCGCCGGTCCATAAAAGTAGATAGCCGTTTAGAAGGCCAAACATTAGCAGCCAAAATGTTCGCTTCATGTGTAACCCGCCGCGACTGTTATTGTCGCTGCCGAGAAAAAGCACCACTCCTGCGCCAAAGAGGATCGAGAAGAGTCCGCGCATGGCGCCCTCAGCGGTGAGGTCGACGAGGATCCAGGCGACCATATCCGCTGGCGATTGAATGGTTAAGCCAGGTGCAACATAGGCCGAGCTGATGAAGCCGAAGCCGATAATGTTTAATAACAAGATGCCTAAAAGAGCGAAACCGCGCAGGACATCCAGGCTCTCTATCCTGTGACTTTCGCTGATAGGGGCGGTCTTGGTCACGCTTGGGCTCCTCTGTTGATTTAGCGCTTGCCATCGTTTGGGTGTGGGTTCCGGTATATGATACTGCGCCAGCAGCCCGTCGATTTGAAGACCAGTATTCAGTGGGTGGCAGTACCCGTTATCTTGTCGGATTCACTTATGCAATTAGCTACGGCCCAATATTTTAGCCTGAGAACAAAAAAGAAAGACGGCAGCCAGGTCGACACCCCCGTATGGTTTGTACCGGCACCTGAAGAACAGACCTACCACGTTTTTGCCAACATTGGTTCGGGCAAAGTGAAACGTATCAGAAACTTCGCAGAGGCTTACGTCGCTCGATGTGACATACGCGGCAAAGTGTTGGGGGAATGGCAAGCCGCTCACGCCGAGTTGGTGGCTGAAAGCGACGCAATTTATGCAACCTTTCGCTCCAAATACGGTTTAATTTTCCGAATATTCGATTTCTTTTCATGGCTTGGTGGTAAGAACAAAGAGCGACAAATGATAAAAGTGACTATTAATGCGGAATAGCCAAGGTGCCTACTCTTCTTGATCGTGGCTGCCGCCAGGTTTCGGCGTCAGTTCGATAACGTCGGCACTGGGGCGTATGTCTGTGGAGCCATGCAGAAGCCATTCTTCGTCGATACCAAACATTTGTCCTACACGCCGCGCATAAGGCAGAAATGTTTTCATTTCGGGGTCATTATTAGCGGCCCGCTCCCATGCGCTCCAAGCCTCGGGGATAATTAGATCATTGCTGTTCAGCGTGAGGCGATAAGCGCACTCGGCCGCCGACCAGCCAAGATCCAATCGAAGCAGATGCAGGCGTTCGCCGATAGATTGCTTAGAGGCCATGTGAATGTGGGGTAAGGTTAAGGGTCTCGCGATGCTCGGTGGGTTGCGTGCTGTGCTCGAAGCCAATCATTTCCTCGTAGGCGCTGCGATGCACGAAGTCCACGCGCCGCAGTCCTGCTTTGCGCAGCTGTTGGATGGCCGCGCTGCGACTGGGATATTTGAGAAAATTGCCGTCCGCTTTAAGCAGTGGTTTGAGTTGTTCGCTGATCCTGCAGTAAATTAGGTAAATGCTCGGGTCGATTGCGTGCACTTCTACCTGAGGTTCAAAACCGTTGCTGACCAATGATGAGAGTGCGTCCAGATCCATGGCTATTGCTCTTGTCTAGAAAGCGTAATACTGAGCTGCATTGGATCAACAATGCGTGAAAGAGCTGCGTGGCAAGTGCGTGATTAGCATTCGCCACTTACGATTAATAGATTGATCTGACAGGACATTGAGTTGCAGAGCATTACTAAAGCATTTTTGGGTATTTGCAGTGGGCTTCTGTTGTTGAGTGGCTGCGCGGATGACCCTGTGACGCCATTGGCCTCGCCGGCGGGAGCAAACAGCAGCGGTCCTAACGCCAGCGTAACAACCAGCGGGCTGCCGGTTTTGAGTTGGCAGCGCAAGCAACAAGATACGACCATTTTGGAATATTCAGTATTAACCGAAGAGGGATGGTCAAAACCGGTCGAGGTGGCCCGAGGTACTGATTGGTTTGTGAATTGGGCAGATATCCCAGCCGTGCAACAGGTTACCGATGCGTTTTGGGCTGCCCACTATCTGCAGCGTACGCCCGGTGGGAAGTATGCCTATGATGTGCGACTGCGCATTTCTAACGACGGCGGTAAGAACTGGCGCGACGCTGGTAGCCCGCATCAGGATGGCACCTTTACCGAGCATGGCTTTGTTTCGCTTTATAACCAGGACGAGCGACTGGGCATTATTTGGTTGGACGGGCGTGAAACATCGCTGCCGGACAGTTCTGAGGGACGCCATGGCGGGCATGGTAGTCATGGTGGCATGACCTTGCGTGCTGCTGTAATGGATGCTCAGGGACAATTTACAGAAAGGCAGCAGGTTGACGCCCTAGTATGCGACTGTTGCCAGACGGCCGCGGTGACGACCTTAGATGGTCCTTTGGTGATCTATCGCGACCGTACAGAAACCGAACGGCGGGATATCGCTAGCAGCCGTCGGCTGCAGGGCAATTGGACGGTATCGCAGCCGGTCGGGGTTGATGGTTGGCAGATCAATGGTTGTCCGGTAAACGGCCCGGCGCTGGTGGCCCGCGAAAATGATGTTGCGGCGCTGTGGTTTAGTGGTGCTAATGGGCAATCGCAGATATTTCTCTCGCGCTCCACAAATGGGGGAGAAACGTTCGACAGTAAATTAAAAGTTAACGATGCACGTGCGCTCGGTCGGGTAACGGCTCTGATGTATCCTGATCGCTCATTGTTGCTCGCCTGGATGCGAGAGAATTCAGATGGTTCGGCGCATATTGTTGGCCGGTTCGTGAATCCAAATAATGATTTAGGGCCAATCGTTGAGTTGGTTCAGGTGTCGCCGAAGCGCGCTTCAGGGTTTCCGAAATTATTGTTATCTGATGTTGGTACAGTTTTAGCGTGGACGGACCAGACTGAAGATTTCCCGAGGGTAAGTACGGTCTTGGTGAATGTCTCTATTTTTAGGTAGTCCCCAGCAACCCTAACAAACTCAAGATCACTTGCGGTCATCAAGGGGGGAGGAAAAGGTACGATAGTCCGATCGCCGAGCAGTCCTTTGAGCTGATCTTGATTTGCGTTAAATGGCTGGTGGGTTTTACCACGTGAGTCTTTTTGATCGGGGATATACACTCTGCGGAGGGAGGGATGTCATGCCAATAAACATTTTGGGAATGATCGGTGTCAGTGCACCGGCGAACGATGCCACCGTGCATATCGTGGGCGGAGGAATTGACCCTAAGTACATTACGGATTTTGCAAAAGTCCATGAAGCATCTGATTTTGATGCCGTATTAATCGGTCACTCTTCCAGTTCTGCAGACGGTTTTGGGATCGCTCAGCACGTCGCTTACAACACCGAAAAAATTAAGATCTTGTTGGCGCACAGGCCAGGATTTGCAGCGCCTACTCAGGCGGCACGGCGGGTGGCGACATTGGACAATCTAATCCAAGGTCGCCTATTGCTGCACATCATTACCGGTGGGGTCGATGCTGATCAGCAGCGCGATGGCGATTTTCTCGGGCACGATGAGCGCTATGCGCGCACAGACGAGTATTTACAGATCATGCGGCAGGTCTGGAACGCTACGGAGCCTTTTGATTTTGCTGGCAAGTACTATCAGGTCAGACGTGCTAGTTCTGAAGTACAAGCAGCCCAGAGCCCGCATGTACCCTTATGGTTCGGCGGTGTGTCCGAGGCTGCCAAGCCCGTTGGTGCAAAGCATTGTGATACCTATGCGTTGTTTGGTGAATCCTTGGGCTTAGTCAAAAGCCTGATGGGCGAGTTGGATGGTTTTGCCGGCGAGCATGGTAGACAGCTCAAATACAATTTGTCGTTCCGGCCGATTATCGGGGCGACAGAGGATGCTGCTTGGAAGAAAGCACGACAAATTCTTGAGTCGGTAGAAAACGCTTCGCGCCCAAGATCTAAGGCACCTGAAGCGGAAACAGCAAGACGCTTGAGCAGCTTGATTGAGGACGGGGAAATTCATGATGAACGCCTATGGGTACCTATCGCGGCGGCAGCTCAGGGCAGTGGTAACTCGACAGCGCTGGTTGGTACGCCTGAACAGGTCGCAGAAGCCATTGCAAAGTACTATGACCTTGGGGTAGCTGGTGTATTGATCAGAGGCTTTGATCCTTTCGGCGACGCGGTCGAGTTTGGTAAGGAATTGATCCCTTGGATCCGAGACAAAGTGCGTCAAAGGGACGAAGCCTAAAGCGTTCGTGTAGTCAGAGTCACTCTCTTGCAACTAACCCAAAGTAGCCTTAGACGATGAGCGAGCTAGAGTTATAGCACCCTGCCCTCGAGGGGGCCAATAACCGCCCAATCAATGACCGCGGACGCGATAGCGAGAACTAAAATCACCACGAATATGAAGCCTAATAGCCGCCGGAGATGGAATTTTTGCTCTGGTCGTTTGTTTTCTGGTTCGCTCATAGGGTTATCCCGTAACCGATATTGGGTTAGTTAAAGCAAGGCCTTGATGTCGTCCGTGCTAAGGCCGGCCGCATTTGCAGCATTGGTAATGTCCTGCCAACTGTTGTCATCGATATCGATTCCATTTGTGCTCCTAGCGGCCAAGCTTTGGCGCTCTGGGTCGCCTGGAATAAGCACTTTCTCGACACCTTCTGCCGCCTTGCTGGCGTAGATGTAGTCGATCATTGCGGTTACTTCGGCATCGTACGCGGCGAGGTCTCCAACAGCACTGGGATCCAAAATAATCGACAACATATTATTCAATGTTGCACCGGCTCGCTGATTACCGGGCTGCATGGTGAAGTTACCGCCGAGGGCGCCACCAAGCAGTTCGCACATCACCATAAGACCATAGCCCTTGTGCAGGCCAAAGGGCTGCATTGCACCGCCGCCGTCTTTGCTGAAAATAACGCTGGCGTCAGTGGTCTCTAGGCCATTGCGGTCGACTAATGAATGCTCGGGAACAGGCTCGCCTTTCATATAGGCAACTCTGACTTTACCAGCGGCTACCGTTGTGGTGGCCATGTCGAGGACGACGTGATTGCCGTCAGTTCTGGGTACGGCGCAGCAAAACGGATTGGTAATGAATCTGCGGTCGCGGCCACCGTAGGCTACGACCATAGGATCATGACCAACCACATTCACGTAGTGGGTTGAGATAAGCCCAGCCTCGGCACAGTGCTCTGCAAATGCACCAATGCGGCCAAGATGCGCCGCATTACCTAGGGCAACACAACTGATTCCGTGTGACTTCGCTCTTTCTATGCCTTGATCCATTGCTTGGATCCCAACCACCCGGCCAAATCCAAGATTGCCATCAAAACTCAGAACCGCGCCGCTGTCGCGAGTAAGCAGCGCATCATTTTGCGGGTGTATCAGGTCGCTCATCATGGATTTGACGTAGCTGGGGATCATGCCGACGCCATGAGAGTCATGTCCTTTTAAATTTGCGATCACCAAGTGCTCGGCGACGGCTCGTGCTCGCTCTAGTTCGGCGCCGGCTTTGTGCAATATCGTGGTGGCGATTTGTGTGAGCGGTTTTTGATCAATGCGCATCCCGGCTTCCTTTGGATATTTTTCGGTATAGGGCTGATCATAAGAGCGCAGAATGGCATTTGCTAGGTTGCTGGTAAATCGTAGACTCTAGGTCGAATAATTTAGGAGGGTAGGCATGGATGACTTAACCTTTGCGGCGGCAGTCGACATCGCTGCTGCGATCCAATCTAAGCGCGTCAGTTCTCGCGAGGTAACCCAACACTACATTGAGCGCATTGAAAGCCTCGACAAGTCCGTGAACGCGATGTGCGTTCGTGTCTTTGAACAGGCCCTGGAGGCCGCTGATCAGGCTGACCAAGCTTTGGTGCGGAATGAAGTTGCTGGGCCGTTGCATGGCGTGCCTATGAGCATTAAGGAATCCTATGTGTTGGAGGGCACGCCAGCGACTTGGGGCATACCCGCGTATCGCGACAATGTGGCCCGTGCCGATGGCCTAGCGGTGGCCCGATTTAAAGCAGCAGGGGCGCACTTCTTAGGCAAAACTAATGTACCCATAGATCTCGGCGATTTTCAAAGTTACAACGAAATCTACGGTACGACGAATAATCCGTGGAATCTCGGGCGCACGCCGGGAGGCTCCTCTGGTGGTAGTGCGGCAGCCCTAGCTGCGGGTTTTACGGCGTTAGAAGCCGGCTCCGACATCGGTGGCTCGATTCGTACCCCGGCACATTTTTGCGGTGTTTTTGGCCATAAACCGACTTGGGGTATCGTGCCGATGCAGGGCCACGAGTTGATGGCTGGTGTTCCCGATGCAGATCTTTCCGTATGTGGTCCGTTGGCGAGAGACCCGCGAGATTTACGACTTGCTATGCAAATAATGGCGCAACCTGCGGGGCGGCAGGCGGTGGGCTGGCAATTGAATTTACCCGAGTATTCTCTGGAGTCGTTGCGTGGTTTAAAAGTCGCCGTTTGGGCAAGCGATGATATGGCGCCGGTAAGCAAGGACACCGAACAGCGAGTTAATCAGGTAGCCGCTGCGCTAGCAGCCCTAGGTGCTGAGGTGGACTATACCGCCCGCCCGAACTTTGATGTACGTAAGGCGCATATGACCTACGAGAGCTTGTTAACCGCAGTAATGTCCAGCGCTCAGCCTGAAAGCGTGGTTGCGAAAACCAAGGCAAAAGTTGCCGCCTTGGACAGTGCTGATCAAAGTCGCGAGGCAGTTGTAACCAGAGCTGGGGTCATGCTGCATAGAGATTGGATTCGACATAATTTCCGACGTGAAAAGTTGCGTGAGGCCTGGGACGAGTTCTTTAGTAACTGGGATGTGTTGTTGTGTCCGCAATTTACCGTGCCAGCGATTCCTCACGACCAACGCCCCTTTGAAGAACGTCAGATCCTGGTCGATGGTGAACTCCGTTCCTATTTTGAAACGCTGTTCTGGGCCGGCATTGTGGTGGCGTCACACTTACCCAGTACGGTCTTTCCGTCAGGCGTCGGAGAAGATGGATTGCCCATTGGGCTCCAGCTTGTCAGTGGCCCTTACCAAGACTTTAAAACTATTGAGATCAGTCGCTTAGTTAGTGATGCCGTGGGCGGATTTGTACCGCCTTCGGAATTTTTATAGACCTGACAAGGTTGCGCCTTGGAATTTTAATCAGCTAAGTATGCGCCCGCGGTGCGTAGGGTTAGTTTGCTGGTATCGAGATGAGCCTGGGCGCCAATTGGCAAAGTGGCTTGGTCTGAGACGTGGCCGATCATAAGCCCTCGAAGAACGGGAATGCTAAGGGTGTGAAAACGTTCGGCAAAAACCTCTTCCAGACTCAGCGATGGATTTTCGGTGTGGGCGTTGGTGAATTTGCCGAGGACGACACCGTTTACACGCTGAAAAACTCCTGCAAGATGTAAATGCGTTAGCATTCGATCGATGCGATAAGGAGCCTCATCCACATCCTCTAATATTAATATCGCGCCATCGAATACAGGCTCGAAAGCTGTGCCCAGCATTGCAACCAGCAGCGACAGATTTCCACCTACCAGATGCCCTGAGGTCGAACCCGCAACTAGTGTTTGTAAGCGATTGTCTCTATCTACCCGCCCTGGGCCGGCCTCAAATGGGGGTAGGGAACCGAGTTCTAAGTCGGCAGTATTTTCCATTAGCACAGAACGAAAGGCAGAGTAGGTGTAGTCCGTGAAGGTTTGCCTTGCTATTGGGCCATGGAACGTAACCAGTCCAGTCAGCTTTTGAATGGCGTTCAATAACGCAGTGACGTCACTGTAGCCGAGGAGGATTTTTGGGTTCGCTGTTATTGCAGCGTAGTCAATTAGTGGCAGAATGCGTAAAGCCCCATAGCCGCCTTGCAGGCAGAAAATGGCATCAATGTTAGGGTCTGCAAACATAGCATTTAAGTCAGCTGCTCTTTGCTCGTCGGTTCCAGCCAGGTAGCCTCGGCGCTTGTAGAGATTTTTTCCTGGCTGGGCTTTGAAGCCGAGAGATTCGACAATGTCCAATGCGATCCGGACTTCGCTGCGCTCAAACGGGGCGCTAGACGGGGCGATGACCCCAACGGTCATGCCTGGCTGCAACTTTTTCGCTAGCAGGTTACGGCCGGGCGGCGGCGGTTGTGCTGAATAGACCGACTGTCCGTAAGTAGTTGCTGCCAGCGCGCTGAGGGAATAGGTTAAAAACGTCCTTCGTTGCATATGTAGCTCATCTGTATTTTTTGGCGATTGAAAAAATGATCGCTTCAGTAGTTGAATCCAAGATACCTGAGAATTTGTCGGGCACGTATCGAGCTTGAAATGCCCTCACCACCATCTGCGACTGTCGATCCTGCTCACCGGAAAGTTTTATTGCGTAGCCAATCTTGCTCAATTGGCGCTGTGTTTCTAATACTGTTGGCCGGTTTGCTGAGAATTTATCCAGAAAATAGCGAAGATCGCCATCGTCGTACCAAGTACCTATGCCTTGGTCAAACAGTAACTTCCAAGGAAAGTTTGGTCCGGGATCAATTTTGCGGTCGGGAGCGATGTCAGAGTGGCCCAAGATATTTATTGGTTTGATATCCGGATAACGCTTTTGAAGGTTCTGAATAAGACCCGTTAGAGTGGAAATTTGCGGCCGACTAAACGGCTTAAATTTGCAAGAAGAGTAAAACGCTGCAGCATTTCCTAGTTGTTGGATCGGGTGCTCACATCCAGATTCGTTAACGATTTCTATGCCGATAGATGTGTAGTTTAAGGCTCGGTCGTCTCCCCAGGTGCTGATGCCGGCATGCCAGGCCCGATCGTGTTCATTGACTAATTGATAGAGCCGAGCGACTTGAGCATTGCCGCGCCCCCGAATCTCTGAGGAAATCAAGTAATGGGAACTTACTGGGTAATCCGATTTTTTAGTGAGGGTTTTCAGGCTGGTCTGTAAGTTCTGGGAGGTGTAGTGAATGACAATGTGTTTGATTCGGTGGTCGAAATTCTCAGAGGGTAGGCGAATCGCGTTTACTTGAGAGCAGCCACATAGCAGCAGGCTCACCCATGAAAGAATTGCGAGTTGTCTATACATCCGCCAACTCTGCGCATTCAAACCTGCGCGGATCAAGCCGAGCATCAACTTCTGAGCCCTCAATGAGTATATCGGCGGTCATGCGCCCAACCGCTGGAGACGTTTGTATGCCAGCGCCGCCTTGCCCGGCCAACCAAAAGAAATTTTCATCCGGATTGCTAAATCCGACCGCTGGGCAGCGATCTGGGGTCAAAGTTCGTAATCCAGCCCAGCTTCGGTGGATCCTCGCAACCTTAAAGTCACAGAGCTTGTGGAAGCGATCCATGGCGATCGCAAGATCGATCTCCTCTGGTTGCACATCCATAGCCGTTGACGGTGTCTCATCCTGAGGACTTAGCATCAGCCCCGGCTCCTCTGGTTTTACATAGAGTTGCTGGTCGAGGGTACGCAACATTGGCCAGTCGGGCGCGCCGTTAGGCATTTTAATGACAGCCGCGGTGCGTCGCTTGGGCAAAAGCGGCAGGGGTCTCTGGTCTGCCATTAATGCGACTTCATTGGCCCAAGCGCCCGCGGCATTTATCACTGTAGGAGTTCTGATAGAAAGGTCGTGTGCATCGATCTCCCAAACTTGGCCAGCCTGGCGGCGTTGCAACTGTGCATCCTTACCGCACAGTAGTTGGCCGCCATTCGAAAAGAAGGCACGCAGTAAGCCCTGCATCAATTGATGAGTATCGATAGACAAAAGATTAGGATCCCATATGGCCCCAGCGATGCCCGCTGCCCTGAGAATCGGCACACGTGTCATAGCTTCAGACTTTTCGATTAACGCCATGTGTGGATTCAACTTGCGCCACCGATCGAGATGAACAGTCGCTTGATCGAGCTTGGTTGCTGGTACCACGGTTAGGCCCCCAAGCGGTTTGACGATCGGGTAGTCACTGAAGATGTTAGTTGCCTCGACAAAGAAGTTCTTTGATTTCAGTGTCAGTTCGCTAACTGTGGGGTTTTCGTACCCCTCTATAAACACCGCAGCGGATCGCCCGGAGGCGTGGTAGCCCCACGAATTCTCTCGCTCGATCAAGGCAACTTTTGCCGATTTGGAAAGAAAATAGGCCGCAGAAACGCCCGCAATACCAGCTCCTAAGATTGCGAAGTCATAACTGCTCGTCATTGTTGCAGCCTCAAGTGGTCGATATGGATACAGTATGTGCGCATTATTTCAGCGCTTGCAAATCATTAGCTAAATTGTCCAAAGCACAGTCACTATATGACAATAAAAACCTTCCCGGTTTTTTGGGTGGCGCAAGATGCGAATATGTAAAGGTGGTGCATGTTCAAAAATGCACGTGTGCTGGGTTGCTTAATAACGCAGTAATATAAGAAGGAGTTCGCTCGGCGTTAGTGAGCAAAGTGGCGCACCAGACAGGATTCGAACCTGTAATCCCCGGTTTCGTAGACCGGTGCCTTATCCAGTTTGGCCACTGGTGCGTGGGGGGCGCATTATCTGGAAGAATCGCTCGAAGCTCAACATATTTCATGCCGGCTGGCAGAAACAGTGACTAATATGCTCAAATAACCTCTCGTTCGGGGCATTCGAGTCAGGAGGAAAGGGTGGATCCACTTATTATGCAAGGTGTTCAACTCATGGCGGTAGGCATGGGCACTGTCTTCAGCTTCTTGACGATTCTTATTTTTGCAACCGTTTTGATGTCGCGCTGCATTGCTTGGTTAACCCCAACGAGCACGTTATCCGACGAGGCCAATCAAAGGTTGGATCAGAGCCATGTTGCAGCGATATCTGCTGCGATAGCTAAGTTCGAAAACGATAAGTTAAACAAATAGTTAAGAGATAATCTGAGGTTCATGTGGTGAATAGTGATGCTCCAGCTCGGTTAGGTATTACCGACGTCATTCTGCGCGACGCGCACCAAAGCCTGCTGGCTACGCGCATGCGTATTGAAGATATGCTGCCAATTGCCGAAAAGCTCGACCAGGTTGGGTTTTGGTCTCTGGAATCTTGGGGCGGTGCGACCTTTGATGCCTGCATTCGTTATTTGGGGGAGGACCCTTGGGAACGCTTGCGAACGCTCAAAGCGGCCATGCCGAATACGCCACAGCAAATGTTATTGCGCGGACAAAATTTGCTGGGCTACCGGCATTACGCAGATGATGTGGTTGATCGCTTTGTCGAGCGAGCGGCGCTTAATGGGGTCGACGTATTTCGCATCTTCGATGCCATGAACGATATGCGCAATTTAGAGACGGCAATCCGGGCTGCCAAGCGGGTTGACAAGCATGCCCAAGGCACTATCTCTTACACGGTCAGCCCGGTGCACAATTTACAGCTTTGGCTGGATTTGGCTCGCCAGATTGAAGATCAAGGTGCGGACAGTCTCTGTATTAAAGATATGGCAGGTTTGCTCAAACCTTATGTTGCCTTCGAACTGGTCAGCGAGTTAAAAGCGGCCTTGAGTATTCCTATTCATATGCAGTGCCATGCGACCACGGGTATGTCCACGGCGACTTATGTTAAGTCTATAGAGGCTGGTATTGATAACGTCGACACGTCGATCTCTTCCATGAGTATGACCTACGGTCACTCGGCAACTGAATCCTTGGTGGCAATACTGCAGGATCAGCCGCGGGATACCGGGTTGGATTTGGATTTACTAGAAGAAATATCCGGCTATTTTCGCGAGGTTCGGAAGAAGTACGCGGCGTTTGAGGGCTCTTTGCGCGGCGTAGACTCACGGATTTTGGTGGCTCAGGTACCCGGTGGCATGCTGACGAATTTAGAAAGCCAGTTACGTGAGCAAAATGCCCAGGATCGTTTAGATGAAGTGCTCGCAGAAATACCCAAGGTGCGGGAAGAATTGGGCTTCATTCCGCTCGTAACCCCCACATCACAGATTGTTGGGACTCAAGCGGTAATTAATGTTCTTACGGGCGAGCGTTATAAGTCAGTGACAAAAGAAACCGCAGGTGTGTTGGCGGGGGAATACGGAGCCACGCCAGCGCCGCTAAACGCTGCTTTGCAACAGCGGGTACTAGAAGGCGCGGAGCCGATTACATGCCGCCCTGCTGACTTGCTGGCGGCAGAAATGGAGGCGTTAACCGTTGAGTTGGAGGCCACAGCGGCCGCAGAAAATATCACGCTTGCCGATGCTGCGGTGGATGATGTGTTGACCTATGCATTGTTTCCTCAGGTGGGGTTGAAGTTTTTACAAAACCGCGGTGACGCGTCAGCCTTTGAGCCTGCGCCATCGGTAGAGGCGCAAGCTAGCCCGCCCGCGTCGGTCGGCCCGCAAGAGTCTGCTGCGGTGGCTAATTATTCCGTTGCGGTGGACGGCCAGGTCTACCAAGTTCAGGTAGCTGCTGGGGAAACGCAGATTCAGCCGGTACAAGTACCGGAGGCTCCCGTGCAAGCGGGCGCGGCAACCCCATTACAGGCGGGCCTTGCAGGTACGGTGAACAAGGTGCTGGTAACGCCAGGGGAGCAGGTTGTGGCCGGGCAAACGGTGCTGATTCTAGAGGCCATGAAGATGGAAACAGAAGTTTCGGTAATGACTGCAGGCTCGGTTGCCGAGGTGCTCGTGCGGCAGGGCGATGCTGTGGTTGTAGGGCAAAACCTTATGACTATAGCGGAGGTTTAGCGTGCGGTCTTTCGAACTGAGGCGCTGTTGATGGACGCTTTGCAGCAATTGTGGGCTGGCTCTGGCTTAGCACAGATGACCCTGGGTCAGGGATTGATGATTGTTATCGGGTTACTGCTCTTATACTTGGCTATCGTGCGCAAATTTGAGCCGCTGTTGCTTGTTACCATTGGCTTTGGCGGCATTTTGAGCAATATACCAGGGGTCGAAATCGCCACTGGCGATGGCCTGTTGCACATGGTTTACGTGGTCGGTATCGAAACCGGAGCCTTCCCGTTGATTATTTTTATGGGCGTCGGTGCAATGACCGACTTTGGACCTTTGCTAGCTAATCCGCGCACGTTATTTCTCGGTGCTGCGGCGCAATTCGGGATTTTTGCAACGTTGCTTGGAGCTGTGGCGCTGAGCGCTACCGGAGTGCTGGAGTTTGACCTCAAGCAAGCCGCTGCGATTGGCATTATTGGTGGTGCGGATGGACCGACTGCGATCTTTGTCGCCGGTAAATTAGCGCCGGAGCTGTTGGCAGCAATTGCTATTGCGGCCTATTCCTATATGGCCTTAGTGCCGATTATTCAGCCGCCGATTATGCGCGCATTAACCACCCAAGCTGAGCGTGAAATTACCATGGTGCAGTTGCGTGAAGTATCCAAGGCCGAGAAAGTGGTGTTCCCGCTGTTGCTGTTATTGCTCATTGCCTTACTGTTGCCGTCGGCAGCACCGCTTTTAGGCATGTTCTGCTTTGGTAATTTGATGCGTGAGTGCGGGGTTGTGGACCGGTTAACGGATACAACGCAAAACGCCTTGATCAATATTGTTACGATCTTCTTAGGATTGGGTGTCGGTTCGAAACTCAGTGCAGAGGCGTTTTTAAATACCCAAACCCTCGGCATTTTAATGCTTGGGATGGTGGCTTTCGCGATTGGAACCGCGAGCGGGGTACTCATGGCTAAAGGCATGAATCTGCTAAGTAAAACGCCGATTAATCCAATTATTGGTGCAGCTGGGGTGTCTGCAGTGCCGATGGCCGCGCGGGTGGCTAACAAGGTGGGGCTGGAAGCCAATAGCAGCAACTATCTATTGATGCATGCCATGGGGCCGAACGTGGCGGGCGTCATCGGCTCTGCTGTTGCGGCGGGAATTTTGATCCAATTTACAGGCGGTTAGAACAGCTTTGAATAAAATTTCTAAGAAATATTCCGGTCGCTGGATAAACAATATCTATGAAGTTACGCACACTAAGGGGGACTTATGTCGCGATTAGGCATTTTAGGATTGCTGTTTGTGGCGGTATACGCACAACCGACTCTTGCAGATCATTGGATTGCGGTGGGTAGTTTTAAAGACCGCGACACCGCAGAAAAAGGGCTATTACAAGCGCGGGCTAAAACTCCGGAAATGCTCTCTGTGGTCGCCAGTGAAAGCGCCTCCGGGATTAATTATCGTGTCTCAGCGGGACCCTATGCGACCGTTGCCGAGGCCAGGCAGGTATTGCCTAGTTTGCGCCAGGCTGGATTATCTGGCGCCTGGATTTGGCAGCTCAAAAGGTTTGCCAATGATCCTATAGCAACGCCTCAAGTTCCCTCTCAGAGTGGTCTAAGCGCAGCGCTAGCAGACATGGAGCGCATGGATTTTGTGGGGCTGGACGACGTGACAGTGTTGAGAGAATTACGCAATGCTGATTCCGAGGATACAAAGTCGGGCCAAATAAGCATGGAAGATGTACCCCAGCAGGCACCCCCTGGCTACAAATTACATCGGCTGCGCAGGGACAATTAGGCGCCTCTAGTAGGCTCGGGTTAATGACGGGGTGAACAAAGACGTAAGGCGTTATCGGACCGCTACTCAATGGGGTGTCTACGACCTGGAGGTCGGTGACAACAGCATAGTGGGGGTGACCGGAATCGATGCCGACCCCAATCCTGCACCGATGGGCGATCTGCTTCTGGATGGGGTTCAGCACCACACTCGAATCCAGCGGCCAGCGATTCGCAAAAGCTGGTTAGAGCGTAAAGATCGAGGTAGAGATAGACGTGGCGCAGAGGCTTTTGTCGATGTGCCGTGGGATGAGGCTCTTGAGCTGGCTGCAGGCGAACTGCAGCGTGTAAAAGAGAATTATGGCAACAGAGCAATTTTCGCAGGTTCTTACGGCTGGGCTAGTGCTGGGCGATTTCATCATGCACAGTCCCAATTACACCGCTTTCTAAACCTCATGGGCGGCTGTACCCGCGCCATGAACAGCTACAGTACCGCGGCCGCTCAGGTCATTTTGCCCCATGTTGTTGCGCCTTGGTCGCATATGGAATTGCACCAGACCAGTTGGCAAGACGTGATCGAGCACAGTCGATTAGTGGTCGCCTTTGGTGGCTTGCCATTGCGTAATACGCAAGTGGCCTATGGCGGTATTACTGAGCACAACAGCGCCAGGGACATGCAGTTGGCGAATGAGCGCGGAGTGACATTCTGCAATATATCGCCGCTCCAAGAAGATGTGCCTGCATGGCTGAACGCGCAAACGATTATGCCGCGGCCGGGTACCGATGTGGCGCTCATGCTCGGGCTGGCGTATGTGCTAGAGCAAGAGTCGTTATTGGATCGAGAATTTTTACGCACTCACTGCATGGGCTACGAGCGGTTTCGCGAGTATCTGCTGGGCCACAGTGACGGTGTAGCTAAAACGCCTGACTGGGCCGCTCAGATAGCGGATGTGGATCCCACAGAGCTGGTTCTATTGGCCCATCGCATGGCGGCAGAGCGCACGTTCATCACCGCGGCATGGTCGTTGCAGCGCGCGGATCACGGTGAACAGCCTTATTGGATGGTTGTTACGTTAGCTGCGATGTTGGGTCAAATAGGCCTGCCCGGGGGCGGTTTTGGCTTTGGTTATGCTGCGGAGGGGTTTATCGGCAGTAACCATCGTCGTTTCAATTGGGCGACTTTGAGTAAGGGGCGGAATCCTGCATCCTTCGCGATTCCGGTAGCGCGAATTGCGGACATGCTGCTGCATCCGGGTTTAGAGATCGACTACGATGGTCAGAAGATTACTTATCCGGATACGCGCCTCATTTATTGGGCTGGCGGTAATCCGTTTCATCACCACCAAGATCTTAATCGATTGGTACGTGCTTGGCGCAAGCCTGACACTGTGATTGTCAATGAGCCTTGGTGGACGCCGACCGCTCAGTGGGCAGATATTGTTTTTCCTGCGACAACTGCTCAGGAGCGGGAAGATTTGTGTGCATCCAGTCATGACAACTACGCGCACTTTATGCAGCAAGTATTGCCGGTTCAGGGGCAAGCTCGCTCCGATCATGAAATATTTGCTGGGCTGGCGGCGCAGCTGGGCTTTCATGATGCCTTTACCGAAGGTCGTACTGAGCGCGAATGGCTGCAAAAGCTATGGCAAGATTCGCAACCGCGGGCAATTCAGCAGGGCTTTGAATTGCCAGATTTCGACGAATTTGTTGCTGCTGGCCAGTACAAATTACCGCCAAGAGCCCGTCGCGAATACTGGCTCGCTGATTTCCGAGCAGACCCTAAAGCGCAACCGTTAGCAACGCCCTCAGGAAAATTAGAGCTGTATTCGCAACGTATAGAGAGTTTCGCCTATGATGATTGTCCAGCTCACGCTGCTTGGTTAGAACCTTATGAATGGTTAGGCGGTGAGCAAGCTGGGGCTTATCCGCTGCATTTGTTGTCGCCCCAGCCGAGTCGGCGACTGCATAGCCAGTTGGACCAGAGCGCCT
Organism: uncultured Gammaproteobacteria bacterium; assembly: GCA_913050035.1. Taxonomy (GTDB): domain Bacteria; phylum Pseudomonadota; class Gammaproteobacteria; order Pseudomonadales; family Azotimanducaceae; genus UBA4421. Next base: position 23,482 of record CAJXAC010000041.1, read on the forward strand.
ATAGCCAAGCGGGCAAGATTGCGGGTAAAGAGGTTTTGAGTATGCACCCTCAGGCTGCGGCTGACCGAGGTATTGCCGAGGGCGATATCGTTAGAGTTTATAACGAGCGGGGTGCTTGTTTAGCCGGGGTACGGCTAGATGCAGGCATGCGTGCAGATGTGGTGACCCTGCCAACAGGTGCGTGGTTTAGACCTAGCGACCCTGAAAGCGAGCATTCGTTAGAGCTAAATGGTAATCCTAATGTGCTCACTCGAGATCACGGTACCTCTAAATTGGCGCAAGGGCCGAGCGCGCATACTTGCTTAGTAGAGGTTGCTCTGCAGGATACTGAAGCGCTCTAACGGTTGATGGTCTGGGGTTTTAGCTTGGGGTACTTGAAGCTTTTCTTTGTATGGTTGGTCGCCGCAGCAGTGTGGTCGATTTTTGCTTTCACTATGGCGTTCTATGGGTGGTGGATGGCGAGCGTTGCTGAGCGTGGTAACCATTCGGAGTTCTTCGGCTGGGCCGTCACGGAAATTAATAGCAAGAATAGTGGCACCGCTGCTCTAGTGCTCATTGAAGACGGCGCAGTTGTGCATCGGTTTTTCAGTGACGAAGTAGATGAGAACACACTGTTTGCAACCGCTTCATTCAGCAAATGGATTACGGCTTTGG
>CAJXAC010000042.1 GCA_913050035.1 uncultured Gammaproteobacteria bacterium
CTTTGCGTGCGGTTTTTCTGGCCTCAATTTTGGCGTCGATTTCGTCGTTGCTGATGGAGGATTTTGTAGTGGCTGTGCTGGCGGTAAAATAGCATTCAGGGTCTTCGTGTAGTAATCCCAGAAGCCAACCACCCGTCAGCAATTGCGCTCGTGCGCTAGCAATAGATTGAGCATCGGTGGCTTTGCGTAAACGATTGGCAAGCTCGTGCAAGGCCGCCAAGGCCTGTGGCGTATTGAGATCGTCGGCAAGCGCTTCGACCACGCTCTGGGGATCGTCTGCAGCGGTGCCACTGGCAAAGTCATCGCTGGTGAGCGGCGCATCACCTGGGTTGTCGCGAAGGCATTGGTACAGGCTATCGAGGCTGGCTCGAGCCTGACTCAATAGTTCGTCGGACCAAGATAGACTAGAGCGATATTGGCCGGACAACAAAGCGTAGCGGAGCACTTCACCAGAGTGCTGTTGTGCCAAGCCGTGAATGGTTAGGACATTACCCACAGATTTGGACATCTTTTCCGAGCCCATGGTCAACATGCCGTTATGTAGCCAATAACGCACATAGTCGCTGGTTTGATTAGCGCAGCGGCTTTGTGCTGCCTCATTTTCATGGTGGGGAAAAGTGAGGTCTGATCCGCCGCCATGAATGTCTATGGTCTCTCCCAAGTGTTTTTTGATCATGGCAGAACACTCAATGTGCCAGCCGGGTCTCCCACGGCCCCAAGGGCTATCCCAGCCTGGTTGTTCGTCGCTGGAGGGCTTCCATAAAACGAAGTCTTTGGCGTCTTTCTTGTAGTCGGCGACGTCGACGCGCGCACCAGCAAGCATGTCCTCGAGGCTGCGCTTAGATAAATTGCCGTACAGCGGATCCGACGGTACATGGAACAGTACATGGCCGTCACTCGCGTAGGCATTTTCCTGAGCAATGAGTTGCTCGATCATGGCAATGATTTCTTCGATATGGTGCGTCGCCTTGGGCCTGATGTCTGGCGGACGCACTCCGAGGACCGCCATATCTTCTATATAGGCGACAGTGAAGCGCTCAGCCAATGCGCTGATGGGCTCATTATTCTGTGCCGCAGCCGCATTAATTTTATCGTCTATATCCGTGATGTTACTGACGTAGGTTACCTTCGGATAATGTCGCTGCAGCAGGCGAATAAGCACATCGAATACCACCGCAGGGCGACCATTGCCAATGTGCACATAGTCGTAAACGGTTGGACCACAGACATAGACAGTCACATGATTTGGATCAACCGGTTCAAAAGTCTCTTTGCGACCACTTAAAGTGTTGTGGAACTGGATATTGATCATAAGGTTGAGTCCACGACAACATGCTGATCGCGCACGTTAAGATAAAAGCATGTACGGCGATCGGTATGGCATGCAGCACCGGTTTGGCGCACCTGTAACAGCACCGTATCGCCATCGCAGTCGAAAGACATACTGACCAGTTCTTGCACATGTCCGGAGGTATCGCCCTTGCGCCAGTATTCTTGACGGCTGCGCGAGTAATACACCGCAAAGCCTTCATCGAGCGAACGTTGGATCGCGTGTTGATCCATCCAGGCCAGCATCAGTACGGCACCGCTCTCATAATCCTGAGCGATTGCCGGAATGAGTCCTCGTTCGTTGAATTGCAGTTGCGCCACTACCTCCGCTAAATCCGTAGCAGTGCCGTCAGCGCTGCCCTCGAGTTCTTTAAGCGTTGCCATAGTGTTGCTCCAGATACTCGTAAACTGCACGTAAAGCCATAGCCTCACCGCCTTCGGGTCGACCCGGACGAGCACGGTTATTAAAGGCCATTACATCGAAGTGCAACCATGGAATATCATCGCCGACAAAGTGTTTAAGAAATAACGCTGCCGTGCTAGCACCGGCAAAGCCGCTGGCTGCCGAGTTCACTAAGTCAGCGACTTTGCTGGATAACATATAGGAATAATCATCGTGCAGGGGCAGGGGCCATACTGGGTCATCAGTTTTATTGGCGGCAGTGCTTATAGCCGAGGACAAGCCTGCATCGTTGCTGAACATTGCGGCTATTTCTGTGCCAACAGCCACTCGAGCAGCGCCGGTGAGGGTTGCATAATCGACGATTAACTCGGGATTTTCCTCGCAGGCGATAGACAAAGCGTCGCACAGTAATAACCGGCCCTCGGCATCGGTATTGTCGATTTCGACGGTCAGCCCTTTATGGGTATGCAGGATGTCGCCGGGTCTAAAGGCGTTGCCGGCGATGGCGTTTTCGGCAGCTGGCAGCAACATACGCAGGCGTACGGGCAGCCCCCGGGCCATAATGAGATAGCTCAGCCCCATGGCAATGGCGGCGCCGCCCATGTCCTTTTTCATCTGCCGCATGCTCGCGCCGGGCTTAATATTTAGGCCGCCACTATCAAAGGTGACGCCTTTGCCAATGACGGTGATTTTTGGATGCGTGGGGTCGCCCCAGGTCAGGTCGATAAGTCTGGGCTGATCGGCGGCGGCGCGGCCCACAGCATGAATAGCACCGCATTCGCGATCGAGTAATTCGTCGCCTACAGTTACCTCAATTTGCGCAGCGAAACGCTCGGCTAAAGCCGTCGCCTCGGCTTCGAGATGCGACGGTGCCATATCCTGACTGGGGGTATTAATTAGATCCCGCGTCAGTAGGGTCGCACAGACCTTATCCATTACCTGGGTCAGATCGTTGCCGGCGTCGAGTAACAGTCGTGCAGGTGCGCGCGACGCGTCTTTATAACGGTCGAACTGGTAGGCGCCCAAGCCCCAACCTACTGCCTGTAGATCAGTAATACTGTGGGTAAATTGGTAGCTGCCCTCAGGCAATTGCATGGGTAAGTGACCAAGGGCTGCAATATTATCCTTGCCGTCCCAGCCGATCACACAGGAGCCGTCAGTAAGCCAGGCGATGTCGCCTTTTTTGCCGTTAAAGTCCTGGCGTGCTAACCACCCTTGATCTTCGGCGCTGGCATTCTCCAGGCGCTGCTCGATCTGCTCGCGGGTTACCAAAGTTAGGTTGGTGGTTTGCTCGTTGCTGCTGGCGAATCCAGCGGCGGCGGTATCGTTTTCGTCGTAGTTCTGCATGAGTTATTGAGTAATTCGTAGAGGCTATATGGTAGGCCATGTTGGGCTACCGGTCAGTGCTATTTATCCGATTTGCTTAATCGGAATAGTGCCTAGGCCTAAATTGTTGCCGGCGAACACCTGATCGGCTCGATAGCTTGAACGTACCAGCGGGCCCGCAGCAACTTCGGTGAAGCCCATGGCCAAGCCCTGCTGTCGTAACTCAGCGAACTCGTCGGGTGTGACCCAACGATCAACTGGGAGGTGATTTTTTGTCGGCCGCATGTACTGACCCAAGGTTACGATATCCACCTGATGTGCACGCAGGTCTTCAAGAGTCTGCAGCACTTCTGTATCGGTTTCTCCAAGTCCAAGCATGAGGCTGGACTTTGTCAGTACGCTGGGTTTGATCTGTTTTGCGGTCTGTAAGACCTCCAAAGTTTGCGTATAACCTGCACGCGGGTCGCGCACTGTGTGGGTCAAGCGTTCAACGGTTTCAACGTTTTGGGCAAATACCTCTAAGCCGGACTCCACCACAATCGCGATATGTTCCCTGACGCCAGCAAAGTCAGGGGTTAGGGCTTCCACCCGAGTATGCGGATTCATTGCTTTGATCGCACGAATGCAATCAGCATAGTGCTGTGCGCCGCCATCGGGCAGATCATCCCGATCTACTGAAGTGAGTACCACATAGCCCAAGCCCATCAGTTTCACCGACTGCGCTGCATTCTGTGGCTCGCTGAGATCCAACCATCCTTGGGGATTGCCAGTATCTACTGCGCAAAAGCGGCAGGCCCTGGTGCAGGTCGCGCCCATGAGCATGATGGTGGCGGTACCATGATTCCAACATTCGCTAATGTTGGGGCAGTGTGATTCAGCACAAACTGTGGCCAGCTTATGGTCATCAACAATCTTGCGGACCTCTTGGTAGCGCGCGCCAGTGCCTGGGCGTACCCGTAGCCATGAGGGCTTGCGCTCGATATCGGGTTGGGCTTTGGAGCTGGCCTTTATACCGTTTTTTATTGCACTAAAGCCCTGAGCGGTGGAGAATTTTTCGCCGCTTTTTGGGGATTTTGGGATGTCGTCTTGCATCTTCATTTATCGTTATTTTGCTACATCAGTTGGGTCTGCGTCTTGAAATTGCAAGCTGTGCAATGTCGCATACAAACCCTCTGCTGCAAGCAGTTCCTCATGGCTACCGATCTCAACTACCTCACCCTGATCCAATACCATGACACGATCGGCCTCCTGAATGGTTTGCAGACGGTGCGCGATGATTATCGAGGTTCTGCCGGCGGTCAGCCGCTGTAGTGCCTCTTGAATAAGTAACTCGGTTTCCGTGTCAATATTTGCCGTTGCTTCATCCAGCACAAGTATTTCTGGATCGGCGGCGAGAACCCGGGCGAACGCCAGCAATTGCCGTTGGCCTTGAGACAGGTTTTGACCACGCTCGGTTAACGGTGTGTCGTAGCCTTGTGGCAGCGCACTAATGAATTCATGGGCGTTCACAGTACGCGCTGCTTCAATAACCCGCTGCCGGCTTATATTTGGATTGCCGAGAGCTATGTTGTCCCCGATCGAGCCAGAAAAAATATGGAAATCCTGCAGCACGACGCCGACACGCTTGCGCAGATCATGACTGTGGATGTGGTTAAGGTCAAAGCCATCGAGGAAAATCTGACCATCGTCGAAATCGTAGAAACGTCCCAATAACCGAATGAGTGTGCTCTTACCGGAGCCAGTGGGACCGACGATCGCGAGCTTTTCCCCGGCGGCGATTTCAAAGGAAACGTTTTTCAATACCGGTACATTAGTGTCGTAAGCAAAGTCGACTTTGTTAAAGCGCACTGAACCCGTAAGCCTTTGCGGTAGGGTCGCAGGATGTTCGGGTTCATGGGTGGCCTCATCCCAATCCAGAGCCTGGAATATGCGTTCGCCGCTGGCCATGGCGCGGAACAAAATGTTTGTTTGTTCACCCAGAACGACAATGGGGTGAAAAAGCATGCCGACAAATTGCGTAAACAACACCACCTCGCCTACAGTCATGCTGATCTGCATGACCTGACTTGCGCCATAGTAGAGGATCAGCCCGATACAAATCTGCGCGATGGTTTCGTTGAATGCGCCATACAGCGTCTCAATTCTTGCCAGACCTAATTCATACTTTCGGTTGTCGTGATTAACGCCGGTATAGCGCTCTAGGTTGTAGTCTTGGCGATCGGAAATCTGTACCACCTGCAGACCGGCTAAGTTCTCCTGTAGGTTTTGGTTCAATGCGGACAAGGTTTGGCGCACCTGACGAAATAATAAGCGGGTAGTGCGCCGGAAGTAGTAGGTGACTAGAGCGAGCACGGGTAGGGCCAACAGTAGTAATAAGGTGAGCTGTGCATCGATCGCCAGCATTACGGCGAGGGCCACGAAAAACGGCACAAACTCTCCGATCAAAGTGCCTAAGCCTCGCAGTAATTCGTACAGAGCCTCGACGTCATTGGTGACGCGGGTCATGATGCGGCCAACCGCAACGCGATCAAAGAATGACGACGGGCGTGTTTCTAAATGGCTGAATAGGTCTAGGCGCAAATCCCTCAAGCCATTTATAACCGCTTGAATCAATGTCATGCGATGGGCATGGCCAAATACGGCGCTGCCAATTTGCAACACTCCATACAGAATGCACGCGGCCAGTAACGGCGGAATATCCAGAGTTCCAGCAAGTGATTCGTTAAATTCGATCATGCCGAAGTCAGGCGTATCAGTGCTGGATTCATCCCGCAGAACATGGTCAATCACCACCAATGAGATAATGATCGGCAGCAGTATTTGCAACGTCGATGCCAGCAGCACCAAGACGGTACTGAGCAACAATTGTAATTTGTAGGGCGCCAGCCAACGTAACAGGCGGCGCAACAGTTGCATATTTAATACCGCGCCGCTGATGTCGGCCTCGAATATGGCGTAGTCGCGCTTAACCACTGGCGCTTTCTTAACAACCTTGTTCACGACGAGCGCTGCCGTATATGTTGTAAGTCTTCTTCCTCAGCGCCCTCGCGTTGTACCCGCTCCAGTTCGGCATAGTAATCGCCCTGGGCCAGCAGCTCGGCATGGCTGCCGCGTTCGATAATGCGCCCTTGGTCAAGCACGATAATTTGATCTGCATGGCGCGCGGTGCTTACCCGATGGGATACCAGCAGTGTGCTCTGGTGCTGCCGTAAGCGCTTCAGTTCCGACAGGATGTGCTCCTCGGTCTCGGTGTCTACGGCAGAAAAACAATCGTCCAGAATTAATACTGGGGCATTACGTATCAGTCCTCGCGCCAAAGTAGCTCGCTGTTTCTGGCCGCCAGACAAAGTAACGCCACGCTCGCCGATTAAGGTGTTGAGTTGATCCGGGAAATCTTCAATGGTGTCTTTCAAGTCAGCGGATGTGGCAGCTTGCCATATTGCGTCCAGTGCCCGAGCAGGATCGTCATAGGTGAGGTTGTCTTTTAACGGTTCGGCAAACAAAAACGGGTCTTGGGGCACCAGTGCTACCTGCGCGCGCAGTTGTGACAACGGATATTTAGCCACGGCGGTATTGTCTATAAAAATTCGTTCAGCGGCCGGATCGATAAGACGCACGATTTGTTTGAGCAGTGTTGTTTTACCAGCGCCCACGCGGCCCATGATCGCGACCGTGTCGCCCGGGTTAACCTCGAAACTAACGGCATCCAGTGCTAACTGCTCACTGTCAGGATAGCGATAGCTCAGATTATCGACCCGAATTGCGCCGCGGATTTGTTGTGGCGCATCGCTAGTAGGCTGATCTGCAATTTCCGGCTGGCGGTCGAAAACTTCGAATAAGCGCGAACTAGCGACGCCGGCTCGCTGAAATAGGTTGACTATAAATCCAGCCACGCGGAAGGGTTGCACGACCATGTTGACGAACATGAAGAAGGCGACAAAGTCGCCGACCGGCAGGCTGCCGTCGAGGACTAAACTGCCGCCATAACCCAATATCGTTAGTGAGCATATGGCCGCTAGGGTGGGCATCCACGCGGTCATGGCAGAGTTGATTTGACCCTGCTCATAAAACGCGTCGGCGTAGGCCTGATTGGTTTTGGCAAAGCGCTGGATCTCATTATCTTCCTGGACCATGGCTTGGATGGTGCGAATGCCTGAGAGATTTTCCTGAGTGTGCGCGCCTAAGTCGGAGAGCCGTTGTTGCACGTCAGCGGATGCAACGCCCATTTTGCGCGCAGAATATTGAGCGTACAGAAATACGAACGGCATCGGTGGCAACAGCAACAGTGTTAGCGAGGGCGAGTAATAGAGCATGAAGCCGAAGCCGACGACACTGGCATAAATCAAGATGATCAGCAGAATGGTCCCCATGGAGATCAAACGCTGGATCAGTGCGATGTCCGCAACCGCGCGGGTCATCATGTCGCCAATACTGTATTGCGCGAAAAATTCTGAACCCTGCAGCTGTAGACATTGGTACAGGCGTTGCCGCAGATCAAAGGCTACAGTTAAGCCCACACGGCGCACGCTAAAACGCGCCAGAGTGACTACTAAGTAGCGCGCCACCACCGCAACAAAGATGCCTATGACGGGCCAGCCCACTTGAAAATTGCCCTCGGCGATGCGGTTGATGGCCACCGCCGTAAGCACCGGCACCATGGCTTCAAAAATGCGCGCCACACCAAAGGCGATAATCCCCAGTAGTAAACGACGGCGATATGGACCGACAAATGTGCGAACGCGCCACAAAGACGCCATAACACTGCTTTTACTTTGTGCGCTTTGCAAAACTAATTATTCCATTACCTAGGGTAATGTGAGAGCAACTTAAAAGGCCGCATTGTTGGGTACCCGCGGAAACGGTATGGCATCTCTGATGTTTTCCATACCAGTGAGATATAGGACCAGACGTTCGAAGCCCAAACCAAATCCAGCGTGGGGCACGGTGCCGTAGCGGCGCAGATCGCGGTACCACCACAACTCTTCTTTCAGGTGCTCGTCCATGCGCGCATCGAGCACACTAAGGCGCTCTTCCCGCTGACTGCCGCCGATGATTTCACCGACGCCGGGTACCAGCACATCCATTGCCGCGACGGTTTTTTCATCATCGTTTAGGCGCATATAAAACGCCTTGATATCCCGGGGGTAGTCAGTAATGACTACCGGTCCCTTGATAACTTGTTCGCAAATGAAGCGCTCGTGTTCAGATTGAAGGTCAGTGCCCCAAGCCACAGGGAACTCAAATTTCTGACCACTGGACGTCAATAGGTCAACAGCTTCGGTATAGGTCATGCTGGCGAAGGGTTGGCTGCTGACGTTTTGCAGTCGATCAATAACGTCTTTGTCTACCCGTTCTTGAAAAAACGCTAAGTCATCGGCGCAGCGTTGTAAAATTTCGCTGATAACATGCTGCAGGAAATGTTCAGCAAGCTTTGCATTAGCCCGTAAGTCGGCGAAAGCGATTTCCGGTTCGATCATCCAGAACTCGGCCAAATGGCGGCTGGTGTTTGAGTTTTCCGCGCGAAATGTTGGGCCGAAGGTATAGACCTTATTCAAGGCGCAAGCATAACTTTCGACGTTGAGTTGGCCGGATACGGTCAGAAATGTCTCGGTGCCAAAAAAATCGTCGGCATAGGTCGGCTTCTCGGGTCGGTTGAGCTGGTCCAGTGTCGAAACACGGAATAACTCGCCAGCACCTTCGCAATCACTGGCCGTGATGATCGGTGTATTAACCCAGAAAAAACCGTTTTGGTTGAAGTAATTGTGTACGGCGTTAGCAACGCTGTGACGAATGCGCGCCATAGCGCCAAATGTATTGGTGCGTGGGCGTAAATGGGCGACGCCACGCAAAAATTCGTAAGTATGCTGTTTTTTGCTGATCGGATAGGTTTCAGGATCATCAACTAATCCAATTACCGTTACCGACTGCGCCTGGATTTCCCGGTCTTGGCCGCGCCCATTTGATTCCACCAATGTGCCTTGGATAACTACTGAACAGCCCGCACCGAGTTGGTTGATTTCGTCGTAGTTTGGTAGCGCTTCGTCAGCAACGGCCTGAATGGTGTCGAAGCAAGAACCGTCGTGCAGGTGGATAAAGGCAAAGCCGCCCTTAGAAGTGCGCCGTGATCGAACCCAGCCTTGTACCCTTACCTCTTGTTTAACGTCAATGCTGTGGTCGAGAATGGCTTTTATAGCAACTAATTGGGTCATATCTGAGTCAGGTTATAAAAACCAAAGTTTAGATGATTGAGGGTAAATTTTCTGTGTTGGCTGATGGATTTAAATATCAGGGCGACGAGTTCTTGCGCAGATTTTGGATGTCCGTGTTGGCGTTGAAGGGGCTGTGTTCGTCAATGTAGGCCATGTCCTGACTGACATAGTCGCGTTCCTCGTCAACAAACCTTGCCACGGCGTCGCGAAAATTCTCGTCGGCAATCCAGTGGGCGCTGTAGGTCGCCTGGGGTAGATAGCCGCGTGCGACCTTATGACTACCTTGGGCGCCAGCCTCTACTCGGCTCAGTCCCCGTGAAATGGCAAAGTCGATGGCTTGGTAGTAACAAACCTCAAAGTGCAAAAACCTATGATCCTCTATGCAACCCCAGTTGCGGCCGAACAACGTATCAGCGCCGATAAAATTCAATGCGCCGGCAATGTAGCGACCCTCGCGCTTGGCCATAATCAACAGCACGTCCTCAGGCATTGTTTCTTGGATTGCGGAAAAGAATGCTCGGGTTAGATAAGGACTGCCCCATTTGCGTTGCCCGGTATCCAGATAGAATTGATAAAACGCATCCCAATGATCCTCGGTCAGGACATCGGCGGTCGCCCACTCGATCTCTATGTTGTTACTCAGTGCCTCGCGGCGTTCGCGTTTGAGGTTTTTGCGTTTTTTCGAAGCCAATTCTTGTAAGAAATCATCGAAGTTTTGGTAGCCGCCGTTATGCCAGTGGAATTGTTGATCCATGCGTTGCAACAAACCTTGTTGCCCGGCTAATTGCCATTGGATTTCCGTCATAAAGGTCATGTGCAATGACGAAACTTTAGTCTGTTGAGCCACCTGCTGGCAGGCTTGGACCAGCAACCGCTGGTGCTCGAGATTATCTTGATCGCATAGCAGTCTTGGGCCCGAAGCAGGGGTAAAGGGCACACTGATCTGCAATTTCGGGTAATAATGGCCGCCGGCCCGTTGCCACGCATCTGCCCATGCGTAATCGAAGACGTATTCCCCCTGGGAGTGGCTTTTCAAATACATAGGCACCACGCCGATGGTGTTTGTGCCGCTGCTCACGAGTAGATGAAAGGGCTTCCATCCGGTGGCGTCGCCAACACTGCCGCTGCGCTCCAGTGCACGAAGAAACTTATGCCGGACAAACGGATTATAGGCGCCAGCCGCATCGGCACATCGATCCCAAATGTCAGGCTCGATTTCGTCGATGCTATTCAGGATAGTGGCAGTGGTTGCAGTCAATTATGCAGCGTCTTATAGGCGGATTAGGGATATTAGCCTAAGCAATGTGCAACGGGTGTGAGTAACTGCAAAATTTCTATAGGTGATGTCCTCAGTAGAGGCCGAGTTCTAAGCCTGCGGCGAGAGTGCCGCCAAGTTCTGCGCAACGGTCAAGTATCTCTTGTTCTGGCGGTCCATGAGCAATGATGGGGTCCTGCACCTGCACAAAGGGGTAGCCGTTGGCGATACGTTCGATGGAGCGTTGGGCGCCAAGTCCGTCGTTGCCCGCGTTGATGACAAGAGCGTAGGGCAGGGGGGGCAATTTGCCTTCAACCTCGTAGAAGCTGCGGTCAAAGAAATCTTTTAGCGCCCCGGACATATAGCCAAAGTTTTCTGGGGTGCCAAGAATCAGGCCATCGGCGCTGAGTAAATCCTCCGGTTGCGCCCGCGCAGCAGTCAATACATGAACATCTATACTGCTAAGTTGTGGATCACTAGCGCCGCGCGCGACCGCTTCGATCATTGCGCGCGTGTTACCAGTTTTACTGTGATAAATGATGACTAGTTTTTTCAAAACGCTCTGTCGTACAGTGGGATAATGACATCAGTATACGGGTGCCGGGGGGTGCTCAACGAGGTCTGATTGACCTACATCCACGCACTTAGAGAGGAGAAAATTATGCGCATGAACACACCGCGTATTGAGCCATTGCAGGAAGCGGATTGGAATGAAGCGACAACTGAGCTGTTAGCACCCATTGCGAAGCGCGGTCGCGTATTAAATATTTTTCGCACCCTAGCTCAACACAGCGATTTGGCGCGACGTTGGATGGTGTTCGCCAACCATATTTTGGGTAAATCGACTCTCTCGAGCCGTGACCGAGAGCTACTCATTCTACGTATTGGTTATTTGTGTCAGGCCGAATACGAGTGGGGGCAGCATGTGGCCATCGCGCGGCGCATAGGTATGAGTGATGCGGAAATACTTTTGGCCAAAACTGGGCCAAAAACTGCAGGGATCAGTGAATTAGATCGGCTGCTTTTAAGCGCCACTGATGAATTGCATGCCGATTCCCACATAAGCGATGACACATGGAATGGCCTTAGCAACCACTACTCGACCCAACAGCTCATGGATTTGGTCTTTACGGTAGGCCAATACAACTTGGTTTCCATGGCGCTAAACAGCTTTGGTGTGCAGTTAGACGAGGGGATCGGAGGTTGGGACATCGACGGAGACGGTAAGTGAGAGAATGGCTCTCTGAGCGACTGAGGTATTCGTTCCTCGTCCTCGTATTGGGCTTTGCGCCGGGTGTTTTTGCGGCTGAGGATTATCTGGATACGGAACTGCGTGCTGCAGTGACCCAATTGCAGCAGGACGTAGCACAACCAACAACACTGGCGAATTATCCTGAGCGTAGTGACCTGCTGTGGCGCTGGGCCAATGCCTTTGCAGTTTCTGGGGGATATGTGCCGGTTAATCTTACTGCCATTGCGCGGACAAAATTACCGGATGTGCCAACGCCCGGCACGCTGCGTGCCCTTGACGATTACATTACTGAAATGACGTTATTGGACTCCCAGCCCGGAGCCTTGGGTGAGTTGTCGGCAACCCTAGGGCCATTTGTCGCGCGTTCTAACTCAACGCTGCAGCAAACTTACGTTGTGGGTGAGAAGCCCATTACCGTGGGAGGTGGCATTGCGGTACCGCGACACTTTATGGCGGATTATGGCGAGTTTCAGACCGCAAAGCCTGATGCCGCAAACTACGTCACGATTAGCAGTTCGAATCCCAATGTGCACTTCGCTGCAGACGCCGTGCCGATTGCCGGGATGCATGGCGGTTTTCGTGGCGCCGCGCCGGTGCTGTTTTTCCGCTTGTCCGCGGGGCTGCTGCAACAAAACGACATCGTGACCATAACCTATGGTGCCCGCTCCCAGGGTGGAGGCGGGCTGCTAATGCCGACATTTTCCAGTGACCGAATGCCTTTCCCCTTATATGTGGACTTTGATGGCAACGGCCCCTTGTACTCACTGCCGATACAACCGATCCGGGTCATCGGCGCAGCGGTAGACGGTGTGCACGGGTTTGCACCGTCGGTGGTGCGGCCCGGAGAGTCCTTTACTCTCGCGGTCAGAGCTCAAGATGCGTATTACAATCGTGCCAGTGGTTCGATTCCTGGCTGGCAGGTGTTTTACAAAGACCAGGTCATTGCCACTCTCAGTACCGGTGAAGAGGCGCTGCAGACGGTCGAAGGTATACAGTTTCAAGACGAAGGCGTGGTGCGCTTGAGTATTCGATCGGCAGACGGGGCGATCACCGGTAAAGTGAATCCGATATTGGTTTCAGCTGACGCCCAGCGAATATATTGGGGCGATACCCACGGTCACTCTGGCTTTGCTGAAGGAATTGGTACCCCGGAGCGATTCATGAGCTGGGCCAAAGAGGATGCGCGTTTAGACTTTGTCACCCACTCAGAACATGATATTTGGCTGGATGATTCTGAGTGGCAACATTTAAAAGAAAACGTTGAGGCGTATTCGGAGCCGGGTCGCTTTATCGCCTATCTGGGTTACGAGTGGACAACGCGAAATCTATATGGTGGCCACCACAACGTACTATTTCGTACCACCCAAGGACGACACCGCATCTCGACGCAGTTTTATCCCACGCTATCAGAATTATACGAAGGTCTGCGCAGGCAAAATGCCAGCGCAGACGTCATAGTAATTCCCCATGCGCATCAAGCGGGTAATTACCGCCTCAGCGATCCGCAACTGCAACCAATCGTCGAGATCATGTCTCAGCATGGCAGTTTTGAGTGGTTTGGCCGTGAGTACGTCGGGCATGGTCATCAGGTTGGCTTCACTGCCGCCAGTGATAATCATCTCAGCCAACCTGGCTATACCGCTCCAAAGGGCCGGGGTTTGTCCCAGCGCGGGGGACTCGGTGCAGTGCTCGGCGCGGAACTCACTCGTGACGAGCTATTTGACAATATGCGCCAACGCCTGACCTACGCCACCACTGGTGATCGGATTATTTTGCAGACTAATGTGAATGGTCTTGAGATGGGTCAGCGTGGTCGCTTCAAAGCCGCGCGCAGCGTCAGCGGTCGTGTGATCGGTACATCGCCGATTGCTGAAATTGCTGTGATCAAAAATGGTGAAGTCGTATGGGTTCAAGACCATTCCAGCGTTGCATCAAGCAAACGCTTGGGTGTTAAAGAAACCTTTTATTTAACCTTCAGCAGTGACTCCAAGCCTGTGCATCAAGGCGATAATCCTCGGGGCTGGAGACCGTGGCAGGGTCAGTTGCAGGTCATGGGGGCTACCATTGAGGCAGTTTCCGGTACCGACTTTGTCAACAATGACATACAGCAATTGCAGCGCGATGAGGACAATCCGAATGTCGTTCGTTTTGCGACAGCGACCCGTGGTGATAGCAGTGCGATCAAACTGACTCTGACCGATATAAAGCGCTCTGCCCGGATTGCGGTGGAGCTAGAAGCGGGTATGGAGTTTGGCAGTGGGCCGCCAATTTATCGGCGTCATCAGAAGATGCCTGAGGCATCCTTTGAATTGGCGGTGAATGCGGCTAAGAACGGACAAGCTCAAGTGGCATTGGCCTCTGGCATCTATGAGGATGCTGTGAGTCTGCAACGAGTAGTGGCAGACGGACCCAGTGACGTTACCTTTAGCTGGCAAGATCAGGGCAGTGTGCAGGGCGATCACTACTACGTGCGCATTACCCAAGTCGACGGCGCAATGGCGTGGTCTAGCCCTATATGGATCGGTGGATATGCGCCCCGATAGTATGATGTTCGAAAGCTTTGATCAGCCCTCTGTAGAGGTTTTGTTAAATAGTCCTTTGTCACTTTTTGTAACATTCTTGTTGACTAGGGTTGGCAAGCTACTCTAGGGTATGGGCTTGCTTTGGCGAGCTGCCGAAAACAATAAAAACAAAAAAAACAACAAAAAAGTAAGAAGAGAGGCCGTGTAACGCCCATCCGACGGGTGATGCTAAAAGTTCAAAACCGATGGCGACAGATCAATGTTATCGGACAGAAGTGGGGAAAAATTGTGGAAGGTACTCTGAGGATCGCTAAATGAGAGTCAGTATGCTGGTCATCGGGATCGTCCTCTCGGTATTGGCTGTGGTCCACGCATTCATACCTATGTTGCCGATATTTTCCGTGTTGTATGCCATGGGTGCAGCGCTTGCGCTGTTGAGCCTGCTCAATGTAACCAATGCGTGGGCAGTCAGGTTGCTGGCCATTGCATCCACCGGCGCTATGTTTCTTTATTTCTTTGGTTTTTTCCGCCTTGTTCAGCATTTTCACGACAATTGGCATCGCGGTGGCGTGGCGTTAGAAGCTATTGGAATGTTGCTTTCAGCGTTTGCAATGATTGCAGTCTTGTCTGTTTATAGCTGTCGACTGAAAGGTTCAGACGATGCAGCCGGAGCCGCAGATCAAGCGATTTTCGGAGTGCCGAAAAACCTCGAGAGCGAGTCTTAAACGGGTTGTAGCCGACCATTAGACAGCAACTCAAGGCGCCCAGTGCGCACAGCATTTCGATATATGCTTGGGGTGGGGCGGATGCGAAATAGATCACCATTTTCACCCACCAACCGTTGTGCAATACCACACTGTTTTGCGACCTCGGCATTGGCGCGTAAATGCTGAGGTTCGCCATGAACGGGAATAGCGAGGGAGCTATCAACCCAGCGATACATCTGTGCTAACTCTTCCACACAGGGATGCCCGGACGCATGTATAGGTAGTTGGGTATTGCTATGGTCAATAACTTCGACCGTGCGAGAGCGTAATGCACTGACCAATTGTTCGATCGCCAGTTCGTTGCCAGGAATCGTTTTAGAGCTAAAGATGACTCGATCATAGGGCTCTAGCTCCAATTCAGGATGTATGCCCTGGGCGAGCCGATTCAGTGCCGCTGCAGACTCACCTTGGCTGCCCGTAGCAATAATCAGCACTTCGTGGGGTGGCAGGTAACCGATATCGTGGGCGTGCACCACATTAAAATTTTCCTGCAAGTAACCGCAAGCCTTGGCACTGGCGATCATGTCATTTAGCGAGCGGCCGAGTACCGCCAGATGACGACCGCTGGAGCGGGCCAGATCGCCGATGGTTTGCAAGCGCGCGATGTTAGAGGCAAAGCAGGCCACCACTACCCGAGCCGGCGCGTTCGCGATCGCCTGCGCAAGACCAGGCATTAGATCAGCTTCAGATACTGAGTGTCCCGCTTGGGTTGCATTGGTTGAGTCACAAACAATGGCGTCTATGGAGCGCGAGCCTAGGGATCGCCAAGCTTCATCGTCGAAGGCCTTACCGACCACCGGCGCGTGATCAACTTTCCAGTCGGCGGTGTGTAGTATGGAGCCCGCTGGGGTGTCGATGAGTAATGCACTGGTTTCTGCTGTGGAATGGGTAATCGGCAGCCAATGTACGCTAAAGGGGCCAAGTTGCTGCACAGCGTTTTGATCGACCACAATCACAGGTGCGGCGCAGCCTTCACGACGCAGCTTTGTTTGCACTACATGAGCGGTGAATTGGGTGGCATAAATCGGGCATTTAAAATGCTGCCAGAGTAGGTGTATCGCGCCGATATGATCCTGATGTGCATGGGTAGCAAGCAGTCCCACCAGTTTGTCGCAATGCTGAGCTATAAAATCTGGATCAGGCATTTGCACGCGGTTGCCGCGTTCGCCCTGTTCAAAAGTCACCCCACAGTCCACCATCAGCCAATGCCCGTCGTGACCGAAGAGGTTTAGATTCATACCGATTTCGCCGCAGCCACCTAGTGGCAAGAACCACAGCTCAGAATTGTCGGGCGTCATGTTGTGTTCCGTAAGCGTCTCGGGCAATTTAGGTAAAGGCAAACTGCCACGATGGCAGTAAAGGTGATGTCAAAATTCTCCGGGAAGTGGTGCGATTAAAAAAGGAGTGAATGGTGGCTGATCAATTCGTAAGCCACATCTTGGATTTATTATTCGATCTAGGCGAGGTTGAATCGACGCGTTTTTTTGGTGGCACCGCAATTAAATTAGGTGGAGTGCAGTTTGCGATGGTTATGCGTGGAGTTCTGTACTTTGTTGTAGACGAACCACTGCGTGAACGGTTTCTTAAAATGGGAAGTCAGCCTTTCAGTTACCAGACGAAAAACGGTCAGAAGGCAATTCAGCGCTATTACTCTGTGCCAGAGGAACTGCTGGAGGCGCCGCAACAGTTGTGTGCTGCGGCAAACAGCGCGTTTGCCCATGCCTTAGCCACGTCTAAAAGGCCTGGGCGCAGACCTAACCACCACTGAAGCAGCGCCGGAACATTACGTAACTGCATTGCGAGGCTTGCACCAAGGGTTTTCGTGGAGACCGCAGTTAACCTGCAGCTTGGCTTTGCACGCCCCTCAAGGGTTGGTCGTGTACATGCTTAATAAAATCACCGATGGACATAGCCCCCAGATCCTCACCGCTTTGGGTCCGAACTGCGAGTTCGCCATTAGCCATTTCCCGATCGCCGATTACAAGTAGGTACGGGATCGCCTGCAGGGTATGCTCGCGGATCTTGAAACCGACCTTCTCATTGCGCAGATCTGACATGACCCGAAGACCACGCTGCTTGAGGCGTTGTTCCAAATCTTTCACGTAATCGGCTTGTTTGTCAGTAATGTTCAATACCACAGCCTGTATCGGTGCCAGCCAAAACGGGAACTTGCCCTCGTAGTGCTCAATTAGGATGCCGGTGAAGCGCTCAAGTGAACCGAATAATGCCCGATGCAACATCACTGGACGTTTGTCGCGACCACCACTTTCATCCACATAGGAGATATCGAATCGTTCCGGCAGATTCATGTCGACCTGCAAGGTGCCGCACTGCCAGTCCCTACCGATTGCATCGCGTAACACAAATTCTAATTTAGGCCCGTAAAAGGCACCCTCTCCTGGATATAAAACGTAGTCCAGGTCCATTCTTTCAAGGGCATTGCTTAGAGCGCCTTCCAGCTTGTCCCAGATTTCGTCACTGCCGATACGTTTTTCCGGACGAGTCGATAATTTGATGACCACGTCCTCGAAGCCAAAGTCTTTATAGATGTCCAATACCAGCGCCACGACGTCAATGCACTCTTGTTCCATCTGCTCTTCGGTACAGTAGATGTGTGCATCGTCCTGGGTGAAATGACGCACGCGCATCAAGCCGTGCAAGGCGCCGGATGGCTCGTAACGATGCACCTTGCCAAATTCAGCCATACGCAGCGGCAGATCACGATAGCTCTTTAGACCCTGAGCGAACATGGATACCGAGCCAGGGCAGTTCATAGGCTTTAAGGCAAAAACCCGCTCGTCTTCAGTTTGGGTTGAAAACATATTTTCCCGGTAGTTATGCCAATGCCCGGATGTTTCCCACAAACTACGGTCCATCACGTCCGGAGTATTTACCTCGACATACCCCGCCGCCTCTTGACGCTTGCGCATGTACTCAAGCAACTGGAGGAACAATGTCCAGCCCTTTGGGTGCCAAAAGACCGAGCCGGGCGCTGCATCGCTGAAGTGGAATAGATCAAGTTTGCGACCGAGCTTGCGGTGATCTCTTTTCTCGGCTTCCTCCAGTCGATATAGATAAGCCTTAAGCTCCTTTTTGTCGCGCCACGCGGTGCCGTAGATGCGCTGCAGCATTTCATTATTTGAATCGCCGCGCCAATAGGCGCCAGCGAGACTCATGAGCTTGAACGCCTTGGGCAGCTTGCCAGTGCTGGGAAGGTGCGGTCCGCGGCAAACGTCGAACCACTCGCCTTGACGATAGATCGAGATCTCTTGGTCTTCTGAGATCAGGTCGTTGATGATTTGTACTTTGTAGTCTTCACCAATTTCGCCAAAGACTTCCTTGGCCTGAGCGCGAGACCACACTTCTCGTTCGATGGGTAAATCGCGGCCAACGATCTCGCGCATGCGGTCTTCGATTTTTTCAAGGTCCTCTGGGGCAAACGGTTCTTCGCGCGCAAAGTCGTAGTAAAAACCGTCCTCAATCGCCGGCCCGATCGTCACTTGGGTACCAGGAAACAGCTCCTGTACCGCCTGAGCCATAACATGTGCCGCATCGTGGCGAATCAGTTCAAGGGCGTCGTCGCTTTTGGCGGTAACGATGTCCAGTGCCACGTCTTGCTCAATCAAAAAAGACGTATCGACCAGTTCGCCATCGATCTTGCCGGCTAATGCTGCCTTGGCGAGGCCCGGTCCGATATCAGTGGCAACGTCGTGTACAGTGACCGCGTGGTCGAAATTACGTGCAGAACCGTCGGGAAGGGTGACTTGCGGCATAAAGCGTGCTCCATCAGTGGCGACCCCTACTAAAGGTCGCGTGGTTGTTAATAGGGCATCATAAAACAAAAGGCAGTTAGTTGGCGAGATTTGGTCGGCCCAGTGGCCCAGTCGAGGGCTAAGAATTGATCCCCTCGCGCACTGCTATCTGCACTAATAACCGATGGCTAAACCGTCCTTACGCATTTCGGTGGCGCCAATATAGACACCCGTCTCGGGGTCCCGATAGATCGCTTGATAGCCACCAAACATGACGCCGTCATGGACGATTTCAACCCGGTGCCCCATTTTTTCCAGAGCAGTAACGGTTCCTGCGCTAACGCCAGGCTCCATATGTAATGTGCCAAGTAAATCCTCTTCACCATCCCCAGTTGGCTGACGGCCACCCGTGTGGTTCATGCGTGCGGCATCGCCAGCTTCCTGAGGGTTCATGCCGTAATCGATCATATTGATCAAAATCTGCACATGACCCTGGGGCTGCATGGAACCACCCATTAAACCGAAACTCATCAGCGGTATTTTGTCGCGCATAATGAAGGCGGGAATAATGGTATGAAAGGGACGCTTGCCGGGTGCATAAACGTTGGCGTGGTTAGGGTCTAGAGAAAATAATTCGCCACGATCTTGCAGCATAAAACCAAGCCCGTCTGGCACCAGACCCGAACCCATGCCGCGATAATTTGATTGAATCAGTGACACCATCATGCCGTTGCTGTCTGCCACCGTTAGATAGGTGGTGTCCCCTGCGGCCTCTAGCTTTGCGTCGCCGGGTTGTGGCTGCGGCATGGCCCGCTCCGGATCAATCAGGTCGAAGCGCGCCTTACCATAGGCTTCTGATAACAGCCACTCGGTGGGGACATTGGCAAACTCAGGGTCGGCGTAATACTTAGCGACATCCTCGAATGCCAAACGTTTAGCCTCGGTAAGATAGTGCCAAACTCTAGGATCGTCTCTTGGCCACTTGGCCAACTTTGCATGGCGCAGAATATTAACCATTTGCAGCGCCGCAAAACCCTGACCGTTGGGAGGTAGCTCGCATAGCTCAACACCGCGATAAGCAGCGCAGCTTGGCGTCACCCATTCACTCTTGTGGGCGGCCAAGTCGGCTAAGCGTAAATCGCCGCCGATACGCCGCATATAGGTATCAATGGTTTTGGCGACGGTGCCCTGATAAAAGGCGTCCCGACCTTCTTGGGCAATGATCGCATAGGTTTTGCCGAGGTCAGGATTGCGGAAAACTTCCCCAGCCTTGGGCGCCCGGGGTTGAAAATAGGTGTGCCTGGCGTTGTCGAATTCGTCGATCATAGCAATGCGGCGATTAAAGGCGGCCTCAGCACGCTGAAAGTAATAGGCGATGACAGGCGAGACTGGGAAGCCTTCCCGGGCGTAGCGAATGGCCGGTGCCAGTAAGGACTGCATGGGCAGTGAGCCAAAGCGCTGATGGAGTTGAAACCAACCGTCCACGGTACCGGGAACGGTAACAGGCAGGTGGCCTAAGGGTGGAATACTGGTAGCGCCGCCAAGCTGCTGACGCAATTGTTCCAGAGTGCGGGACTTTGGGCTGCGCCCGGAGGCGTTTAGGCCGTGTAACTGTTGGGTTTTAGGGTCCCAAACAATGGCAAACAAATCGCCGCCAATACCATTGCCTGTAGGTTCCATAAGACCCAGCGCTGCGTTAGCAGCAATGGCGGCATCGACGGCGCTGCCACCGGCCTTGAGTATGTCTATGGCGATTTGGCTGGCCAGGGGCTGTGCTGTCGCAGCCATTCCATTTGCGGCATAAACCGGGCTGCGTGACCACGCCTGTCCCACCGGGCGCCCACCAGCTCCGATATCGGTCGAGGTTACGGCATCAGCGTGTGGCGCCGCGTTGGCCCAATTTGGCGCTAACCCGGCGCAGCAAAGGTACAGGATCAACGTAGCAAAAAAGCGTGAGCACATAGCCGCCCCCGTGAAGTTTTTATTACCTTAACCGAGGCCAGAGTGTTTGTATTGATTGCG
The DNA here is from genome assembly GCA_913050035.1 of uncultured Gammaproteobacteria bacterium. Lineage (GTDB taxonomy): Bacteria > Pseudomonadota > Gammaproteobacteria > Pseudomonadales > Azotimanducaceae > UBA4421. The sequence goes on from CAJXAC010000042.1 coordinate 20,838, forward strand.
CCGAGACTAAAAAATCAGCTGTACGGTCTCGCCGTGCATCTCAACCACTGTCGAACGCTGCGCGGGTAGGGTCGATTGCTCAGGTATTTCCCGGTTCCATTTATCAAAGGCTGATCGTAAACGTTTAACAATCGCTGGATGGGTGGTGGCCAGGTTAGTGCTCTCCCCGGCATCGTTTTGCAAATCGTAAAGCATCGTTAGATGGCCCCTAGGGGCTTTCCTGGGCCAGCCCTCTGCAGGTGGCTTGATCCGGCGCGCGGCGTCTAATTCGGATACCGCGTATGGGCTTTTGGCGTATTCCAATAACTTCCAGCGCTGGTCGCGGATAGCTCGCGTTGGACTCGAGCGCCAATATAGATATCTGTGAGGTTGTTGCGTCTGATCAATGAGGTAGGGCATTAGATCGACACTGTCCTCAGTTGTGTGCGTACTGCCGGCGAGTCCGCCGAAAGTCGCCATAAGATCCAACAAACTGACCATATGCGGATAGTTGCCCGCTGTTATGCGGTCTGGCCAGCTGAAGATCAGTGGTACTCGAATGCCGCCCTCGTTGTGGTAGCGTTTGAAGCCCGCAAACGGTGCGTTCGAGCAGACTTGAATATAGCCTGCACAGCCATTATCGCTGGAGAATACGAGCAAGGTATTGTCCAGTTGCCCGGTTTCTTTTAACGCGCTGACAACAGCGCCAACACTATCGTCTAGTGAGGCCACCATGGCGGCATAAATACGTGCTGCAGGGTCACTTATGTGTTGGTAGCGGCTCGTGTACTTTTTCGTGGCTTGCAGTGGTGTATGCGGAGTCGTATGACTGAGGTATAGAAAGAACGGCGCCGTATGCTTCTGCTTGATGAAATCCACCGCGCGATCGGTAAATACATCAGTCAGGTATTCCTCAACTTCAACTAGTGTGCGGCCGTCGTAAACTCCTTTCGATCGATCGCGCACAAGTGGCCATTTGCCAATAGATTCAACGTCAGGCCTAGACTGGTCAATGAAAATGCTGCCGCCGGCCAACACTCCAAAATATTCATCGAAACCGCGATTTAGTGGATGGAACTGGGGCAGATAGCCCAAATGCCACTTACCCACCATGCTGGTGGTATAGCCTGATGCATTGAGCATGTCGGCCAGAGTAATCTGTTTCGCGTCCATGCCCGAGGTCTCGATGCGCGCCGCAGGATTAAATTCCCAACCGTGGCGCTGCTGATATCTGCCAGACATAAGTCCTGCGCGCGACGGACTACAGACAGGATGAGAGGCGTAGGCTTGTTCGAACAACATGCCCTTGGACGCCAGTGCATTAATGTTGGGCGTATCAATCAATTCACCGCCGTAAGCGCCAACATCGCCGACGCCCAAATCGTCAGCAAAGATAAAGACGATGTTAGGTTGGGCCAGAACCGTAGAAGTAGCAGTCAGCAGAAGTAAAAGGGAAAGGGTGCGCCACATATGTTGTCCTCCAAGCCCAATAATTTGCTAAAAAATCTGGTTCCAGCATAGCATCGGCATATCACCACTTGAGTACAGCTTGCGCAGCCGGCCTTGCGCGATAGCGTTCGTCCCATGCGCGTAGCAATGGCCTGTCACCAAATACATCAGCTTCGACAAAGCGCATGAACTGCAATGAAGACTGCATTGTGCAATCCGCGACGTTCGCCCGGTCACCCCCGAGTAATGGGCGGCCGTCACCCAAGAGCTGTTCTAAATAGTCCAACGGAGTTTGCATAGCGGCAAGACATTGCGCGGCTTTCTCTGGCTCGGGCGGGCGACCCAGCGGTGAATTGGTGGCGTGGCCATAGGTACCCATGGGGCCACCCAGCCGCAGGTCGACAATTCGTTCCAGATCTTTAGCTTTGCCTATTTGTTCCGGTGTGCCCGCATACAGAGTGGCTTCTGGGAACTTAGCCTCTAAGTATTCAATAATGGCCAGCGACTCCATGAGAAAAGTGCCGTCATCCAATTCAAGAGCTGGCACCGTGCCGAATGGGTTGCGCGCTAGGTGTTCGGGTTCTTTATGTCGACCTTTGACGGTATTCACGACAATTTGTTCGATATTCATGTCCGCACCCAGTTCCTCACGTTCGGCAATGTAGAGCATCACCTTGGTCGGGTTAGGCGCCAGCGGTACCATAAATAGCTTCATTAAAGATCCCTCGTAATATCAACGATTTGTTCCAGTAGTTCATAGCGCGCGGGGCCGATTGGGCCGGCACTGTCCAGTCCCAGTTTAAGCGTTGTGACACCGGCATCGCGGTATTTGCGCAATCGTTCGGTGACCATGGCTTGGTCACCAAGGGCCTGGAATTGGGTCACCATGGCATCGGGTACACGTTGAGCGGCCTCTTGGCGTTTGCCTTGGATCCACAGTTGTTGGATCGCGGTGGCATCTTCGGCGTAACCCGCGCGTTTGAACGCGTCATTATAAAAGTTGGTTTTTGCTGAACCCATGCCACCCATGTTGAATGCAACGGCAGGTTTGCGGCGCTCAATCATTGCGGCTAAATCATCACCCAGTTCCACTCGCACCGATACGCAGAGATCAAGATCGTTAAGCGTGCGCGCGGAGCTTGCTGCCCCATCCTGCAAGAAGCTCAGATGGGCTTCCGGGTGATCCGGTGAGAACGAGGTGCCCAGCCAGCCGTCGGCGCTGCTGCCGGTGTAGCGCAGCGCGTTAGGACCCAGGGTGGCGAGATAAATTGGGATCTCCACAGGTTCATGGGCAATTTTGATAGGTTTGCCCTCGCTGTCGGGTAAGGGCATTTGAAATACCTTGCCTTGATACTGGACTTTTTCGCCGGCAAAAATTAAGCGGCAGATATCAACGGTCTCCCGCAGCCGCGCCAGGGGCGGGTGGTATGCAACACTGTGCAAGCCCTCAACGACTTGCGGGCCGCTAGCACCAAGCCCAAGGACAAATCTTCCGTTGGTCAGATCATGCAACGTTAGTGCGCTCATGGCTGTCATGGCAGGAGTACGGGCGGTGGTTTGCATGATGCCCGTGGCAAGTTTGATGCTCTGGGT
>CAJXAC010000043.1 GCA_913050035.1 uncultured Gammaproteobacteria bacterium
AGTTCTTCTAGTGCGTCCTATGGAAATTTACCCCTTGGGGTCGCTTTCCCGCTCTTTGCGCCATTTAACTAAAAGATGCGAAGCGATGACTAAGAACGCCACATTCCCAACGGTAAGAAAAAAAGCGAGATCGCCCTCTAGCATTGTGCTCGCAAAGATTAACTGGGTAATGGAACCGATATAGCAGATGAATAGGATTCGCTCCTTGCTAAACAATTTCAATTTACTACTCCGCTCTATTGTTCCTATTGCGTCTCAGGGGATATATGTTTCTGGAATCCGTCCTTGTTTCTAATGACAATTCTTATCGGCAGAGACTTCTTACCAAAACGGCGGTAACTGTCTGCGTGTTTCCAGGAAAAGTAAGGAACCAACTCTACACAATCTCCCTCAGACAAATCTTCAATCTCGATTTTTTCTGTTTTTACCCAGTCCATCTCTCCAAAGAGGTACTCCGCCTTATCAGGTATTTCCACTTCCGTTCGTTGCCCTTGTTTCATGTCTGTGAGATGTATGTCCCCATCAAGGTAAATTTTTAATTTCCTAAACCGTCCGAACCACCCCTTTTTGTAATCCAAGACAATCTTCATTCATTCATCCTAAATTTCTCCTACGCGTTTTCGAATTCACCGCGCTTGAATGCCTCAGTTGCCGACGAGACGATCAATGCTTCGTCTGTCTTAGCAACCTCTACGCAATTAACCACTCCACCCATTAGCAATGCAGCACCAAAGAATGTGAATTTAGGATGGTTCCACATCGGTATTTGGTTCCTTAATCAGTGTTATTTCTGGCATTAGTTGATATCAACTGCGTGGACTTTGAGTGTCGCAAGGTCAATAAGTTCCAGAACCTTTGCGTTGGTGGAGGTCAACACCACCGGTGGCGCACATCCGGCATTGAATGCCTCTAACCATCGATTCGCACAAACGCACCATTGATCACCCGATTTAAGTCCAGCAAAACCAAACTCTGGTCGTGCTGTTATGAGGTCATTACCCTGACTTAGCGAATATTGTAGAAAATCATCATCCACGCGGGCACAGACAAAGTGTTTACCGATGTCGTCAGAGTCAGCATCACAACAACCGGTTCGAAAAAAACCGGTCAACGGATCCATAGAACAGGATTGTAGAGGATCACCAAATACATTGGTTTGATGTTCTAACGGTTGCATTGCTTCTTTCCCATTTTTTCTGCTGCGATTGATTTGGCGCCGCTGAATTCATTAGCCGCACAGGTTAGTTGTTTGATCTCTCTGCGACGCCTCTAATTTTGATCCTGCGCTAGCTTAATCAGAATCTATGAATTTAGCGTAGGTGCGTGCTGTAAAACCCCAGTCCTTGTGACCCATTTGAGCCGATACCCACATGACGTTCTCGCCTGTTGTAAGACACATCGACGCAAGTGATGGGGTAAAGAGGAGAACCTGAGTTCCAACTCTTTCTTGGCGGAAAAAACTGACTAAGCAAGCTCAACACAGCCAAAAATAGACCAAATAACGGTCAACAAATGGGCTTAAAGCCCTATGAAATGGTGGAGGCGGCGGGAGTTGAACCCGCGTCCGCTGATTCGCCGCTATTGGCTCTACATGCTTAGAGTCCGTCTATTGATTTAGCATCCAGTGACCCGACGGTCAGGGTACTTTCAGCGATCCCGATTGGTTTTAACGGTTCAGCCCCGGGCGAGACATCCGCGCGATCTTGCTGCTTTGCCGTCCATTTCTCCTAGCAAGAAACGAATCATGGACGTAAGCGGGTTTTTTAGGCCGCTAGTGCGTAGTTTTCGTCGTTGGCAACTATAAAAGTTACAGCGATTTTTTTACGAGAGTCACTACCCTCTCGGCATGCACCGCAAGTTTTGATATCCGCGTCGAAACCATGTCGCCCCCAGATCTTTGGGGCGCTACTTTTGAGCGCGTTTTTGACTTGCTGTTTTAGGGCTCCGTCAAAACAAAGTGGCGGCATGATAGCACGCCACTTTGTTATCAGCGGATCAAATCTCGAAATTAAATTTCAGACCGTAGTTCCTGCCTGGTAGAGGTACCTCGTTCTTAACGAAGGACGTGTGGTTTCGAGCAACCTCATTCAGCAGATTCTTGCCAAAGATTGAAACGTTTAGGGTTGGCGCTCCGTCCATCCTAAATGCCTTGGTCATGGAAAAATCCAACATCTGATAGCCGTCGGTGGAGGTTCCACCAGTGGCAACCCGTGTTTGCTCTTCAACATCCTTGAAGCGCAGCTCGGCGCCTATCGTTGCTCCGTTATACGAGACTGAGTAGATATTCCTAGCAGGGACCATTCTTGGGACATCGCTGCCATCGCTTAGCTCGCCAATGATCGAGTCTCTCGCGAAAGCAAGCGTCAGCGATCCTGAACTTAGATCGAATGTCTTTCCGATTTCCAGCTCATATCCGCTGAAGTCCGCATCGTTTTGCAAAAACTCAGCTCTTATCAATCCACCATGGTCGTCGTGGTCCTCGTGGTCCTCGTGTTCCTCGTGTTCTTCCTCGGTTTCGTCCACCAGATATATATAGTTATCGACCGAGTTACTGAAGAAAGTGAACGACCCGAAATAGCCATTAGCGGCATAGTTTAGCGCTAGATCGAAGTTTCGATGTGTTTCGTTATCCAGGTTTGGATTTCCAACTTCATATCGACCGGTGGCCAAGTGTGGGCCATTCATGAAAAGTTCAGAAGACGAAGGCGCTCTACTGACAAAAGCGGCACCCGCACTCAGCGTTAGTGAATCGCTCAAATCTCTACTGATTGACGCCGCCAAGCTTGTCATGTCGGTATTGTAGGAATGGGCTGTAGTCTCTTCCTCGTGTTCGTCCTCATGGTCGTCATGGTCGCCCTCATCCTCGTCGTGGTGATCGTCATCATCGTGATGATCATCCTCGTCGTCATGGTGCATGGTGATTGACCCGTTCCGTTCCACGCTATCGATTCGGGCCCCAAAGTCGAAGTTAAAGGCATCGAAATCTTTAGACATGTAATAACCGAACGAGGTCTCGGAAGAATCCACCGGGTTCATGAACGCTTCATCGCCGACGATCGCTGTGTCCTCATCAACCAGGTTCAGTACCACACTTTGGTTAAAGCTTGCTGTGTCCAGATTGAAAACAACACGCAATTCGCTTGAGTCGTTGGTGAAGGTGGTTGGGCCGGCGTGCGCATGTTCATCACCGTGATCATCGTGATCGTCGCCATGGTCATCATGGTCATCGCCGTGGTCATCGTGATCGTCGCCGTGCTCCCCCTCTTCCTCGGCATGTTGCTCCGTGTGGGAGTAATCAGAGTCGCGGTAGGTGAAGGACAGCTTGTTCAGCATGCCAAGGTTAAGATTAAAAGAACCATCCAAGTCGATAGTTTTTGAGTCCGTATTCGAGAAAATCCTCTCGCCTTCGTGCTCATCATGATCATCGCCGTGATCGTCGTCATGATCATCACCGTGGTCGTCATCATGATCGTCGTCATGGTCACTGTGATCGTCACCGTGGAACGGCACGCCAAAAGTGCTTTCGATGTCCGAGTAAGAAACACCAAAATGGCCCCAGTCCCCGGTCTTCGATAAGCCTAGCTTGTGACTTCTTGAAGCGAGATCTGTATTTGGAAGAAATCCTGTATCTTCTTCGTCGTGATGCTCATCCTCGTCGTGATGTTCGTCCTCGTCGTCGTGCTCCTCTTCAGAGTGAATAACGGCCCCGCTAGGGATTTTGTAGTCCCCGAAATTCTCATCTTTAAAACTATAGGTAAGATTCAGGCCGCTAATGTTTCCGCTGTAGGACAAAGATCCTGAGGAACCGTCGTTCACCGTCTGGGTCTCTGCGCTAATACGGAGATTACTATCGGTGATGTCCGACTTTGCAATTGCGCCGTCAACGATATTGATGATGCCACCGGCTGTACCGCTCGCATACATCAGTGATGAAGGTCCTTTCGCTATCTCTATTTGTTGTACGTTGGACAGATCGACCTCATTGAGGTGATCAGCCCCAATCCCGGATACGTCCCTCACTGGGACCCCGTTAGCCATTATTTTAACGCGATCACCAGACATGCCTCTGATCACGGGATGCCCTACCGCTGCTCCATAGTCGCTGGTCGAGATGCCGACGAAGTCGTCTAACGTCTCTCCTAGGCTTTGGGTCGCACCTTGATTTATCGCGTCGCCATCAATGACTAATGAATGTTTTTCAATCTGAGTAGACCGAACGTAAGAGGAAGTAACGATTACCTCATCAACAATTTCCGCATGATCGTCGCTATGCGCGACAATCGGTACAGAAGAAATGCATATCGATAATGTCGCCAATGCATATGGATTATGTTTTTTCATGTTTTTACCAACAAACTGGTGCCGCTATATTGCGGCGGTTTAGTGACGGCGCGGGTCGCCTGCAATTAAAAGATCAAGTGGTTTGTTGGCTGTGGGGCGGTGCCCTAGGTAAATACTGCTCGTCTGCATGGACCCAGGCGGGCCGAGGTGCAGCGCTCTCAACTCTATTGGTGAGTCCCTGAATAGCAAATTGAATATCCGCAAATCCGATCGCGGAGGTATGCTCTGACGCAGTGCAGGGGCCGCAGCTATTTTCTGTGTCGGCAGGTGTGCTATGCAGATGCTCGGCAAAACTGTACTGAGAGCCATGGTGAAAATGCTGATGATCGTGACTCAGGGCAATACTTTGGTGGCACAAAAAGGCCAGCAACAAAAAGCTGCCTAGCCGTCTGTGTTCGCCAAAATTGTCTTGCAGGCGTGAAATCAAGATAGTTCACCGAATCAAAGCGGCGGGAACTTAACTGACAAAATGGCTGCTGTAAAGGTCTTGTTAGCGGCGTCCAAACTGGTGTCAGCTCGCGGTGTTATGATCCTCACAATGTGGCGCCGTACTTTTATATTTACTTGCACCTTTGCGTTGTCCATTTGCTTGTTGCCCCGGCTGGCGGCCGACCCTCTTGCAGCCATTGAAAAGTCCGTGCAACTGATCGATCGGGGCGAAAACAGTCTTGCCCGAGCCTACCTTGCTCCGGCCTTAATCAATCCGCGTATCTCTGCCATGGCGCGCTCTCGTGCCTACTATTTGCGCGGCTTTTCTTTTGCGTCCGAGGGTATGCCGGTATCTGCCTTACGCGATTTCAATCGCGCCTTGGAGTTTTATCCGGCTAATCCGATGGCCTTGTTTGCCTTGGCACGTCTCTATTGGGATGGGGTGGGTGTGGACCAAGACGATGGATTGGCGCTGTCTTTGTTTGCTCGAGCGGGTGAATTAGGTCACCAAGACGCCGATTTGTTTTTGGCTCTAGGCCATCTACATGGCCGCGGCATCGATCAGGATATCTCGCTGGCGCGTGGTTTGCTGACGGATCTCGCGAAAAATGGAGATGCTTTGGCAATGTCCCATTTGGCGCGGAGTATGCGCGCCTCCTCAGAGGGCGCTGTGCAAGCAGCAGATTGGTATCGCAAAGCATTTGCCGCGGGCGACCCCAATGCATTCTTGGCGCTGGCTTATATGTACATAGGTGGCGAATTGTCGGCTCCCCAGCCGATGTCCGAGGCCAACAGACTGTTGCGGCGAGCAGCGGCTGCAGGATCAGCTGGGGCCATGGTGCGGCTGGGCCACCATTATCTCTCCGGGACAGGGGTGTCTAAGGACTACGCTGAATCTTATGCGTTGTTTCTGCAGGCTTCGGCTTTAGGCAATGCAGACGCGGATGTGGGCTTGGGCTATTTGCATCAAGCTGAATTAGTAGCTTCGTCGCCGGATCGGTCTGCGGGCTATTGGTACCAACGGGCGGCCCGCGCTGGGAATGTGGAAGGGCAACTGCGTTGGGCGCGCATGTTGTTGAATCAGCAGCAGGGCCTTAAAGCGCGGTCGTGGTTTGCAGCGGCCGCCAGACAGAACAGTGTTGCGGGCCATAATAGTTTGGCGTGGTTGTTAGCCACCTGCAGCGATGCCAGATTACGCGACGGCCCGCGTGCGCTGGTTCATGCCCAACTGGCCGTAGATGCGCAGCCGAGCGCAGGTCATCTGGATACGCTTGCTGCTGCTTATGCGGAAACTGGGCAATTTGCCCAAGCGGTGTCGACTCAACGCCAAGCTCTTGCAGCACTCGCAACATCTGATGCTGGTTTGCGCGATGAGTTAGAGCACCGCTTACAGAGCTATCGGCAAGCGCAAGTCTGGCGAGAGTAGCCGGTTTCTGGTACAAACTCGCGCTGAACGCATTTTCTGGAGAGCGCTTTGAGCATCGACCGCCGCCGTATTGAACGGGTCTTATCGATCATTCGCGATCTTGCTGCTGAGGGCAGCAAGCAGTTGACGCCTGCCGATGTAGCGGAGCAGCTCAGATCGGACAACTCGCCGGTCCCGGTTTGGCAATTGCGTGCTGATTTTTCGCAACTGGCCGCAGAGGGTGAAATCGAACTGGATCAAGAAACTGCAACCTGGCAGGTGTGCGCTGACGAGTCGCTGAAAAACACCGGTTGATATGAAAACTCAGGTCGATACCTCAGCACTGCCGGTCATTGGGGCACCGGGGCGAATTTGTATTCTCAAATCCAAATGGTACCCCGAGCATGTCGAAAGCATGGCCGACGCCTGCGACACTATTTTGCGCCAAGCAGGCTATGCCGATATCCAGCAGCATACGTTGCCCGGATCACTAGAGATTCCGCTGGCTGCGCGAGATCTGCTTGCCGAAGACGTGGCGGGTAATATTGACGCGATCATCTGTTTTGGCGTCATCGTAAAAGGCGATACCCTGCATTTTGAAATGATCAGCGAAGAGAGCATGCGCGGCTTAGGCCAAGTGATGCACGAATTTCGCCGGCCCGTGGTGGTCGAAATCTTGCCGGTCTTCGACATTCAGCAGGCGATCGATCGCAGCAGCGATGACGAATTTAATAAAGGAATCGAGGCGGCGGTTGCGGCACTGGAAATGATCTCCTGGCGCCGCGGAGTGATTGGCAGCAACTAACGAACAGTGGTTTTAAACAGCCGCTGCTTGTCCCGTTGCCAATCTTTTTGTTTTAGGCTGTCGCGTTTGTCATGCTGTTTCTTGCCCTTACCTAAAGCGATCTCGCACTTTACTTTGTTACCCTTCCAATACATCGCCAACGGTACGATGGTATAGCCTTTTTGTTGGCTGGCACTGAACAGCTGAGCCAACTCCTTGGCATGCAGTAACAATTTGCGCACCCGTTGCGGCTCGGCGACCACATGAGTCGACGCGCTAAGCAGCGGCGTGATGTTACAGCCAGCGAGGAAGGCTTCGCCTTTGTGCAGTTGCACATAGGCCTCGGCGAGTTGCACTTTGCCGTCACGAATGCTCTTAACTTCCCAGCCCATTAGCATGACCCCAGCTTCGAACTTCTGCTCGATAAAATAGTCGTGGCGCGCGCGGCGGTTCTGCGCGATGGTGCCCGGGGCAGCTTTTTTTGCGGACTTGGCCATGCAAAGACTATAAGCGGTAGGTAGATCAGAGGTAAGTGTAGCAGCTTGTAAATTTGCCAGTGCTGATCATTTGCACAGTTTTCGCCATTCGACTCTGACGATGTAGAATGCAGCCAGTTTCGTTAAGGAAAAGCGCATGTCAATCTCCACCCAATCCACCGACGGCCGTTGGTCCAGCCGCTGGCTGTTTGTACTTGCTGCTGCTGGTTCTGCAGTGGGCCTGGGCAATATCTGGAAATTCCCCTACATCGCTGGTGAGAATGGTGGTGGTGCGTTTGTCCTGATCTATCTGGTGTGCGTGGCCTGTGTCGGCGCACCCATCATGATTTCTGAAGTGATGTTGGGTCGTAAGGGCCGCGCCAGCCCGATAAATACCATGCGTAAATTAACCCAGGCGGCGGGAGCCAGCTCACGTTGGACATTTCTGGGGTGGATGGGTGTTTTGGCCGGCATATTGATTCTGTCGTACTACGCGGTCATTGCCGGTTGGGCGCTGAACTATATCTGGCTGACGGCCTCAGGGACCTTTGATTCAGCATCAGCTCAGGTGGCTACGACTACTTTTGATCAATTGCAGCAAGATCCGCTAACAATGATGGGCTGGCACGGTGTTTTTATGCTCATCACAATTTGGATCGTGGCTCGGGGCGTCAGTCGCGGTCTGGAGACCGCCATCAAATGGTTTATGCCGCTGCTGTTCGTATTGCTACTGGTGCTCTTGGCATACAGCATGAACTCCGGTGGATTCGCCCAAGGCTGGGCATTCATGTTTGATTTCAATTGGTCAGTGATTGGACCAGAAACTTGGCTTATCGCCATGGGTCAGGCCTTTTTTACCTTGAGTTTGGGTATGGGCACTATGATGGTTTATGGCTCATACGTGCCTGAGGACTCGCACATCGGATCGACAGTACTGACTATTGTGGCACTAGATACCTTTGTTGCAGTGGCTGCTGGCTTGGCAATTTTTCCGTTGGTATTTGTGAACGGTCTAGAGGTAGGTCAGGGCCCAGGTCTGATGTTTGTAACGTTGCCTCTGGCCTTTGGACAACTGCCCATGGGTGCAGTATTCGGCACTGTATTCTTTGTCTTGGTGAGTTTTGCTGCAATTACCTCGGCAATCTCTCTGACCGAGCCAGCAATTGCCTATGTTGTCGAAGAGTACAACGCGAAGCGATCTCGGGTAGCGATCAGCCTCGGCGTTTTCTGTTGGATACTTGGGCTTGGTACCGTGTTCTCCTTTAATATCTGGGCTGATGTAAAACCACTGTTGGGGCTGAATTTTTTCGAGCTGGTAGACCAATTGTCGCAAAACATCATGTTGCCATTGGGTGGCTTGTTAATTGCGCTGTTTACCGTTTGGGCGCTACCTCAAACTATTGTGCGCGAGCAGCTTGAAGTGGGCAGTGATCGAGTGATGCTGTGCTGGCGGGTGGTCGGCGGTGTGATAGCACCTCTGGGTGTGGCCGCAGTATTTATCTATACGCTATTGCCCCTGTTTACGGGTTGATCTAGTGACTCAGATCCAGCGCAGCTTGTTATTGATGGCGCCGGTAACCACCGCGTATCAGGTAGTTGCTGACGTGCAGGCTTATGCAGAGTTCCTACCGGGCTGCGAAGCAGTTGAGGTGCTGGAAACTCGGATGCTCGAAGACGGGATAAGCGAAGTAGTGGCAAGGGTCACGGCAGCGTCGCGTGGGTTGCGCCAAGAGTTTATAACGACCAACCGGTGTCAGCCCTCCCAACGTATTCAGATGTCGTTACAAGAAGGCCCGTTTGAGCGTCTTGAAGGATGTTGGACGTTTAAGGCTCTGGGAGACGACGGGTGTCGCGTCGCATTAGATCTAGATTTTGTTGCCAAGGGCCTACTGATGAAAACTCTGGGTGGTGTTGTGGGCTCAGTGAGCGATCGCATGGTGGATGCGTTTGCTGAGCGGATTCAGGCACAAGCTTAGGGCGGATGGTTTGCAGGTCGAAGTAATTTATGCCGAGCCCGATCGCGTAGTGCGCTGTCAGTTTGACGTACCAGAGGGCAGCACGGTGGGCGATTGTGTGAGTATCGCCGCCGCGCAAAGTCAATTCGCAACGCTTGATTTCGCGGGTTGCGCTACCGGAATATTTGGCGAACAGTGTGGTGTCGATCGGGTCGTGCAACTCAATGATCGAATAGAGCTTTACCGCCCATTAATTACCGATGCCAAAACAGCGCGGCGCTTGCGTGCGCAGCAGCAGCGCTCTGCCCAGTAATAGCCCTAGCCGTTTGTTGCTGAGTCGGCGTTACCGTCGGTGGCGTCGGCGGAACCGCCAGGAGCATAGTCACCGCTGATGGTGGTGAGCTGGTTGTTCTCATCAAACGCTAAAATCACGCGCGACTTCTCAGCAAACACTCCGGGCACATCGATGGAGTATAAGTACACCCATTTCGTATCATCAAAGGGATCACGCAGCACTGGCTCACCCATGACAAAGGCAACTTGGCGTCGGGTCATCCCCGGCTTGAGCTTGTCCACCATTTCTTGAGTGATGACATTGCCCTGCTGTATCGCGACTTTGTACAGCTTTGGCATCTTAATGTTGGAAAGGCCACAGCCGCTCAGCAGGCATAGGCTTATGCTTATCGATAGGAGAAGTTTCATGTCGCGCATACTACTCACGCTTGGCGATGCTGGCCAGAGGCAATAAACAGGTTCTTGGATGAGCAGGTACTATCCCGCAGTGGCCTGGGACAACAGTTCTTTGGCGTAGGTGCGCGCCTTGGTATTTACATCAGCACCCGCGAGCATACGCGCCAGTTCTTCAATTCTGTCTTTGTCGCTTAGCGGCTCGATGTTGGTGTGATCGCCGTCTTTACTGACCCGCATATGACTATGGCCAAGTGCCGCCACCTGTGGGGCATGGGTCACACAAAGCACTTGGGTGTGCGCAGCAAGATCACGCAAGATCCGCCCAACGGTATCTGCTGTTGTACCGCCGACACCGACATCCGCTTCATCCAGCACTAGGCAGGGCAGAGCACTATTAGCCGCAGCAACAATTTGAATGGCCAGACCAATACGGGTTTGCTCACCCCCGGAGGCTATGCGGCCCAGTGGTCCAGGAGCAAATTTTTCGTTAGTGGTGACATGTAACTCCACTTGTTCGAGGCCGTGCTCGTTTTGTTGCTCGTGAAAGACCAGGCTGAGGGCCCCTTGGGAAATGCCAAGCGCATGGATATATTTATCCACAGCGGAACAAAAGGGTTTGGCGTGTTTACGCCGCGCCTTAGAAAGTTTTTGCGCCTCCTGTAAAAACGCTTCGTGCTGCTGTTCCTGCACAGCCTCAAGTTCAGCTAAATCGTTACTGGCTGAGCTCATGTTGTCTAGTTCAGCGGCCAGTGATTGAGCATGTTCGACAAGCTGTTCGGGTTGGACCCGATGTTTACGCGCAAGGTCGTAGATCAATTGCAGCCGCGCTTCTGTGTCCTGCAGGGCTTGTGGATCGATAACCACTTGGTCTTGGTAGTGGCGCAAATCGCGACTGGCATCATCTAACAAGCTCAGCGCCGACAGCAGGGTGTCTTGGCTTGATTGCAGCTGCGGATGCTGGTCGTCGATTTCTGCGATGCTGCGTGCGGTAGAGCGCAGATGGTCTAAGGCCTCCAATTCGGCGTGGGCCTGATTTAATGTCAGTAAAATATCTTGTGCTTGGGCCAGACGCTTTTGTTCACGTTCCAAGTCTTCAAGCTCGCCGTTTTGCAGGCTGGCAGCGTCAAACTCCTGCAATTGATAGTTGAGCAACTCGCGCCGATCATCCTGAGTGGCCACTTGCTCGCGCAACTCGTTAATGCGCTGCTCGGTACGTTGCCAAGTTTGGTAGCAGGCGGCGACTTTTTCGGACTGGCCGCCTTGCTTGGCGTAGTCATCCAGTAGCGCGCGTTGCACGCTGCGGTCAGTGAGTCGCTGATGCTCGTTCTGGCCTTGAATTTCCACTAATGCGTCGCCTACCTCCTTTAGGTAATTCAAAGTTACCGGCACGCCGTTAATAAATGCCCGCGAGCGGCCTTCGGCGCTGATGACCCGGCGCAACAAACAGTCTTGGGTATCCGCTTCAATGAGCTCGTCATCGACAAGCTTTTGTTGCAGTAGTGCATTAGATGACAGAGTGAATTCAGCGCTGATGTCGGCCTTATTTGCTCCGGGGCGAACCGTATCGCTGCGTGCCCGCTCGCCTAACAACAGGCTCAGTGCCCCAAGCAATATGGATTTACCGGCGCCTGATTCGCCAGTAATTGTGGTTAAACCATCGCTAAAGTCGATGTCGAGATGTTCGACGAGGACATAGTTTTGGATGGTCAGTTGTTTCAGCATGGTTTTAGTCGTTTGCTGGTCATTGCTTGGACGGCTGCTTAATCCTAATCCTCTGAAGCTTCTCAGGCCATCATCAAATGATGCATCGATGCGGTTTGGCTGGTATAAAATTCATCTGCGCAAGGCATAGTATTTAATGAACCGATCTGCACACATGCAAAGCTTACGTTTCGGGACGCTAGACAGTGACAGACACTGATCTGACCAGCGTCGCGTCTTCAGCTGTTGACCCTGACCCAAGGGCAAAGCAGCTGCTTAAGTTATTAGTCGAGCACTACATCGCTGAGGGTACGCCGGTGGCGTCTAAGGCGCTGGCAACCCTACCAGGTGTTGAAGTCTCGTCGGCGACGGTCAGAAACGTGATGAGCGATCTGGAGTCCATGGGGCTGGTGCGCTCGCCACATACCTCTGCAGGCAAGATTCCCACCCAGCAAGGCCTGCGCTTTTTCGTCGATACATTATTGAGTGTTGAACCCTGGAATGAAGATCGAGTGCGCGAGGTAGAAGCGGAACTTGATCCCAACCTGAGTCCGTCGGAACTCATTAATACAGCCTCAGAGTTACTGTCGCAGTTTACCCAAATGACCTGCCTGATTACCACGCCCCGGCGCAACCAAAGCCACCTGCGGCAACTAGAATTCCTGCGGCTGGACGATGAGCGGGTGCTGGTGATTTTGGTTTTGAATGACCGCGACGTGCAAAATCGCGTTATTCACCTTGATCAAAGTTTTAGCGATCAAGAATTGGCGCAAGCAGCAAATTTGCTCAACCAAGAATTTGGCGGCCGTCCGTTGGAAGAAATGCGCGAGGCCGTGTTCTCAAGCATGCGCGCCGATCGTGAGCGCATGGACGAGGTTTTACATAGTGCCTTGTCCATGGCAGAAAGCGCGTTACCGGCCCAGCACCAGCCCACGGAAGATCAGGAATTGGTGGTCAGTGGCGAGCGGCGCTTATTGGATTTCACCGCAGATACAGACATTGCGCGGGCCCTGTTTGATGCGATTTCACGCAAGGGTCGGGTATTACATCTGCTGGATCAGTGCCTGCAGAGCAGCGGGGTGCAGCTGTACATCGGGCAGGAGTCAGGCTATCGACCGCTAGGCGATATGTCCCTTGTGACCTCCTCCTATGAGGTCAACGGGCAGCTGGCAGGCGTGCTCGGGGTTATTGGGCCAACGCGTATGGATTACAAGGACGTCATACCGGTAGTAGACGTCACTGCTCGAGTGCTCAGCGCAGCTATGCGCAACGCCTGATGTGGCGCTGCCGCAACACGTTCCAAAATTTGTCTAATTTATCGCCCTAAAGCCCTTGTTTTCGTGGTTTGTAGCCGCATATAACCGCGACGGATCAGACATGGGGCGCTTATGAGCGACAACGACAACAGCGACACACAAGACAACGAGCAAATTCCAGAAGATGTCCAAGGGGACCCCCAGACATCCGAGCAGGATAATGATGCGCCTGAGGCGGAAGGAATAGAGGCTGAGTTAGCTAAAACCAAAGATCAGTTGCTGCGCACCATTGCTGAGTCGGAGAACATTCGTCGCCGCGCCAGTCGTGATGTGGAAAACGCCCACAAGTTCGCCGTGGAAAAGCTTCTCAACGACTTATTTCCGGTGCTCGATAGTTTGGAGAAGGCGGTAGAAACCGCAAATCAAACAGAAGGCGCAAGTGCCATTGCTGAAGGGGTGGAACTGTCGCTGAAAATGTTCGTATCGACGCTGGAGAAGTCTGGCGTAGTGCAAATTGACCCTCTGGGTGAGCCATTTGACCCGCAACAGCACGAAGCCATGGCCATGGTGCCAAATCCAGATGCTGAGCCCAACTCGGTCATGGAAGTGATGCAAAAGGGCTATTCGCTGAATGAGCGGCTTGTGCGGGCGGCGAAAGTAATTGTAACCAAGGCGGCGGAATCTTAGTCCGCGGTTAATTTATCCAGCGGACCTTGAACTCAGTTGGTCTGACCAAATATACAAAATCAACGCGAGGCCGGTTAAAAGGGGCTTCATAGACAGTTAAGCGGAGACAGAAAATGGGAAAAATCATCGGAATCGACTTGGGAACAACCAACTCTTGTGTGGCTGTTCTTGACGGTGGTGATGCGAAAGTAATCGAGAACTCGGAAGGCGATCGTACAACGCCATCGATTATCGCATACACCGATGACGGCGAAATCCTGGTTGGCCAAAACGCCAAGCGTCAGGCAGTGACGAATCCGCAAAACACATTGTTTGCGGTCAAGCGCTTGATCGGGCGCAAATTTGAAGACGATGTGGTGCAAAAAGACATCAAAATGGTACCTTATTCGATCGTTGGCGCTGGCAATGGCGACGCTTGGATCGAGGTTAAAGACGAGCAACTTGCGCCGCCCCAGGTGTCTGCCGAAACGCTAAAGAAAATGAAGAAAACCGCTGAGGAATACCTTGGCGAAGACGTTACCGAGGCGGTGATCACAGTCCCTGCTTACTTCAACGACTCCCAGCGCCAAGCTACCAAGGACGCAGGCAAAATCGCTGGCCTAGAAGTGAAGCGTATTATCAACGAGCCCACAGCGGCAGCCCTCGCTTACGGGCTTGATAAAAAGCGCGGTGATGCCAAGGTGGCGGTTTATGACCTTGGTGGCGGCACGTTTGACGTGTCTATTATCGAGATCGCTGAAGTTGACGGCGAGCATCAATTCGAGGTGCTGTCGACAAATGGCGACACCTTCCTTGGTGGTGAAGATTTTGATCTGAAAATCATCGATTTCTTAGCGGATGAGTTTAAGAAAGACAGTGGTTTTGATTTGCACAATGATCCGCTGGCGCTGCAACGTTTAAAAGAAGCGGCAGAAAAAGCCAAGATCGAGTTGTCCAATAGCCAACAGACCGAAATTAATTTGCCATACATCACGGCGGACCAAACCGGACCCAAGCACTTGGTGTTAAAGCTCACCCGAGCCAAGCTTGAATCGTTGGTCGAGGATTTGGTGAGTCGTACTATCAGCCCGTGTCAGGTGGCATTAGACGATGCTAGCCTGACCACTAGCGATATCGATGACGTGATTTTGGTGGGTGGTCAGACCCGCATGCCGTTGGTGCAAGAAAAGGTTAAGGAATTCTTCAAGCAGGATGCGCGTCGCGACGTCAACCCGGATGAGGCGGTAGCCATGGGTGCTGCGATTCAAGCGGCGGTATTGTCTGGTGATGTGACGGATGTGTTATTGCTCGACGTTACACCGCTGTCGTTGGGTATCGAAACCATGGGTCAGGTAATGAGCGTGTTGATTGAAAAGAACACGACGATCCCGTCCAAGAAAACTCAGGTGTTTTCAACCGCAGATGACAACCAAACAGCGGTGACAATTCACGTGCTCCAAGGTGAGCGCAAGCAAGCGGGACAAAACAAATCATTGGGTCGTTTTGACCTCAGCGACATCCCGCCTGCGCCCCGTGGCACGCCGCAAATTGAGGTGGCTTTTGACATCGACGCCAACGGTATTCTGAACGTGTCAGCAAAAGACAAAGCGACCGGTAAAGAGCAATCCATCATCATCAAAGCGTCTAGTGGCTTGTCTGATGAAGAAATCGAGCAGATGGTTCGAGATGCTGAGGCACACTCTGAAGAGGACAAGAAGTTCGAAGAGATGGTAACCCTACGTAATCAGGCAGACGGCTTGCTGCATGGCGCGCGTAAGGCGGTTGAAGACGCCGGCGACAAGGCCACAGAAGAAGAAAAAACAGCTATACAAACGGCTGCTACTGAACTCGAGGAAGCTCTGAAAGGCGACGACAAAGCGGACATTGAGGCAAAGATGCAAACGCTGTCCGAAGCGTCAGCCACCTTGGCGCAAAAGATGTACGCAGAGCAGGCTGACACTGGTGCTGGCGAAGCCGCAACAGACAGCGATTTGGGCGACGCGGTAGACGCCGAATTCGAAGAGGTTAAAGACGACAAGGACTAAGCGCCTACAAGCGCGTGTCCCTGATACGTAGCGCGGTGGTTACCAAAAGGGTGCCGCCGCGTTGTGCTTTCGGCAGCGCTGTTTTGGTGCTGAGCAAATAAGTGAGCCGGTAATACTAGGTAGGCTGAGCAGGTATGGATAAAAGGGACTATTACGACGTTTTAGGGGTCGATCGAGGCGCATCCGAGGGTGACTTGAAAAAGGCCTATCGACGTCTGGCGATGAAGTTCCACCCAGACCGTAACAGCGATGACCCTCAGGCCGAAGAGAAATTCAAAGAGGCTACGGAAGCCTATGAGATCCTGACAGATCAGGAAAAGCGTGAGGCCTACGACCGTTTCGGTCACGCGGGAGTGGACCCGAACCAAGGCGGTGGTTTTGGTGGCCAAGGCAATTTTGGCGACATTTTCGGTGACGTATTCGGCGATATCTTTGGCGGCGGGCGCGGTGGCCGTAGCGGACCTGCACGCGGCAGCGATCTTCGATACAACCTGCGCCTGAGCTTAGAGCAAGCTGTAAGTGGCGATACGATGGAAATTCGTATTCCGGTACTCGCCACCTGCACTGATTGTAACGGCACAGGCGCTAAAGCCGGAACTTCTGCCTCGACTTGCCCGGATTGCAATGGCAGTGGCCAGATCCGCGTTTCTCAAGGATTCTTTTCCCTGCAGCAGACATGTCCGAGATGTGGCGGCCGAGGCAAAGTCATTACAGACCCATGCCTCACCTGCGGTGGTGCTGGGCGCGTTGAGCGACAAAAAACTCTGTCTGTAAAAATCCCGGCTGGGGTCGACAATGGCGACCGTATCCGGCTTTCCGGTGAAGGCGAAGCTGGGCCCAATGGCGGGCCGGCAGGTGATTTGTATGTGCAAATCGAAGTCAGCGAGCATCCGATCTTTGTTCGCGAGGGCAGGCACCTGTACTGTGAAGTACCTATATCTTTCGCTGACGCGGCTCTGGGTGGTGACCTGGAGGTGCCAACGCTAGATGGCCGCGTGAACCTAAAAATCCCCGCAGAAACCCAAACCGGCAAGGTATTCCGCTTACGCGGTAAGGGTGTAACCCAGGTTCGCTCTGCGGGTGTCGGTGACCTGTTGTGTAAAGTGCTGGTAGAAACGCCTATCAAGCTAACTGATGCACAAAAACGTCTATTTGAAGAGCTTAAGGTGACCCTAGGCGACAGCGATAAGCACTCACCGAAAGGCAAAACCTGGTTTGATGGTGTGAAAGATTTTTTTGAAACGCTAAAGTCCTAACACCTAAACAACGAACATATAGTTCGCCGGGGGAAAAATGATTCGAGTCGCCGTTGCCGGTGCAGCAGGAAGAATGGGCCGCGCATTAGTGCAGGCAATTGATGCTGCAGAAGACCTGACTTTAGGTGCGGCATTTGAGCACACAAGTAGTCCAGCGCTCGGGCAAGATGCAGGGGAACTGGCTGCTGTTGGTAACCTTGGCGTTCTTGTTAGCAGCGATCCGGCTGCAGTGGTTGACAGTTTCGATGTCGTCATTGACTTCACCACGCCTGCAGCAACCTTGGCTTTGGCCCAAGTGTGTGCCCAAGCAGGCAAAGCCATGGTAATCGGCACTACCGGCTTCGCTGAGGAACAGCTGGGTATGTTGCACTCCCATCAGAACAAAATAGCGATGTTTACCTCGCCAAATATGAGTGTAGGGGTGAATCTGCTATTTCAGTTGGTCGCCCGCGCTGCTCATGCGTTAGGCGATGCGGTTGATGTGGAGGTGATCGAGGCGCATCACCGAGACAAGATCGATGCACCGTCCGGCACAGCTGTGCGTATTGGTGAAGTGCTTGCCGAAGCGTTGGATCGAGATTTGACTACAGATGCAGTTTACGGCCGACAAGGCATTACCGGGGCCCGGGACCGCAACACCATAGGGTTTTCGACCATACGCGGCGGGGACATTGTGGGTGAACATACGGTGTTGTTTGCGGGCGAGGGCGAGCGGCTAGAAATCACTCATCGCGCACAAAGCCGCAGTAATTTCGCCCAAGGTGCTTTGCGAGCTGTGAACTTTATCAACGGCAAGCCGCCAGGCGGCTACTCTATGGACGATTTGTTGGCGTAGACGACCGCTGGGATTTCGGTACTACAGGGTCAGTGCAGCATACTATTCATATTTTTGGCGCCTCAGGTTGTGGAACCACCACCCTCGGTGCTGCGTTGTCTGAAAAATTGTCGCTAACCCATTTTGATGTCGATGACTTTTATTGGCGTCCTACTAACCCACCTTTCGTCGAGAAACACCAACCGGCCCAGCGCTTAGCGGATCTTAATGCGGCCATGGCAAAAACCAGTGGCTGGATACTTTCTGGATCGCTATGTGGCTGGGGTGATGGGTTAATTCCGCGGTTTAGCGCCGCGGTATTTCTGTCTATGGATCCCAAGCTGCGGCTGCGCCGCCTGCAAGGGCGCGAACGCCAGCGCTATGGTGTCCGGATCTTGCCCGGAGGTGACATGCACAAGATCCACACAGACTTTATGACCTGGGCAAGCCGTTACGATAGTGCTGGTATGGAACAGCGCAGCAAGGTATTGCATCAGCATTGGTTACATCTTCTGCGATGCCCGCTACTGCAGCTCGATGCAGAATTGCCGACCGACGACTTGGTTGGGCGCATCATAACGGCACTTTAATCTTTGGCATTAGATGCCCAGTACTATGGATGCCGCCTAACCTAGCTTGAGCGGTGGCGGCAGCAAGTGAATGGTGCCAATCAGTGACCCAGGCCTGCAAACTGAGCGCAGGGGTAATTTCCGCGCTGGTAATGATGAAATTACTGTTGGTTGAGATGATTGTTGCTGATTTTTCTGGTCGGCATGGGTATACTTTTGCCCCCAAGCTTGCCCCTCGATCCTACCGCTTTCGAGCTTGGTTTCGCCCCGAGCGATCCGCTGGGGAAGGGAGTGAAAATCTGATTTGGTTGCTGTGTGTTCGGCTCGCCTAAGAGCAGAGCATGGCTAGCGCGAGCATCTTATCAGTGGTCAGAATGTTCTCCTGTGCTTGGAGGAAAGGTGAATAGGGAATTTCTTTGATACCGGCTCTTTTAGTTCTTGAGGATGGTAGCGTCTTTCGTGGTCGCTCCATTGGCGTCAGTGGCTCCACGGTGGGGGAGGTGGTATTTAATACGGCGATGACCGGTTACCAGGAAATCCTCACAGATCCATCATACCGGCGTCAGATTGTCACGCTCACATACCCGCAAATCGGCAATACCGGAATTAACCCCGAGGACTTCGAGTCTGATCAAGTGTGGGCGGCAGGTCTGGTGATCCGCCAGACACCGAAATTGCAGAGCAATTGGCGCAGCCGCCAGACCTTAAGTGAGTTCCTCATAGAGCAAAAAACTGTAGCAATTGCCGATATTGATACCCGCCGTTTAACTCGGTTGATTCGTGAAAAAGGCGCAATGGGCGCATGCATTTTGGCCGGCGACGAGGCTGCAGCGAGCGATGCAGAAGACCAAGCGTTAAATCTGGCCAAGGCTTTTACTGGGCTTGCTGGCGCTGATCTTGCCCAAGAGGTAACCGGAATCCAACGTAATTGGACCCAGACACCGTGGGACTTGGAGTCAGGTTACGGCGAACTCAGCGATGCCAAATACAATGTGGTGGCATACGACTTTGGGGTAAAGCGCAACATCCTGCGTATCCTAGCTGGCAAGGGTTGTCGTATTACCGTGGTTCCGGCTCAGACTACAGCGGAGCAGGTTTTGGCGCTTAACCCCGACGGCGTATTTTTATCCAATGGTCCGGGTGATCCCGAGCCCTGCGACTATGCAATCAGCGCAATTCAGCAGCTGCTTGCAGCACAGCTGCCGATTTTTGGCATTTGCTTAGGGCATCAGCTTTTGGCACTGGCCAGCGGTGCTGAGACCATGAAAATGTCCCATGGGCATCACGGCGCTAACCATCCGGTGCAGGATCTCGCGACCGGGGTGGTGATGATTACTAGTCAAAATCATGGCTTTGCTGTAGATGCAGACAGCCTGCCCGACAACCTTCAGTGCACCCACAAATCCCTATTCGACGGTACTATTCAGGGCGTGGCGCGTACCGATGTGCCAGCCTTTGGCTTTCAAGGTCACCCAGAGGCCAGCCCTGGCCCGCAGGACTGTGAACATTTGTTTGACCGATTTACCCAGATGATGGCAGATCGAGCTTTGACCACGGCAGGAGCGCAAGATGCCTAAACGTTCGGACATCCAAAGTGTGTTGATCGTTGGCGCTGGACCTATCGTAATCGGCCAGGCCTGCGAGTTTGACTACTCGGGCGCACAAGCCTGTAAGGCCCTCAAAGATGAGGGGCTAAGAGTCATTCTGGTGAATTCCAATCCGGCAACCATCATGACCGACCCCGCCATGGCGGATGCCACCTACGTTGAGCCAGTGGAATGGACAACGGTTGCCAAAATTATTGAGGTAGAGCGCCCTGACGCCCTGCTACCCACCATGGGTGGACAGACCGCCTTAAATTGCGCCCTAGACTTGGTGCGCGAGGGGGTGCTTGAGAAATTTGGTGTTGAGTTGATTGGCGCCAGTCAGGATGCCATCGACAAAGCAGAGGATCGAGAGCGCTTTGATCGTGCGATGAAAGCCATTGGTCTGGAAACGCCTCGCTCGGCAATAGCACATAGCCTAGAAGAAGCCCTGCAAGTCCAGAGTCAATTGGGTTTTCCATGCGTGATCCGGCCGTCTTTTACTATGGGCGGCAGCGGTGGCGGCATTGCCTATAACCGTGAGGAATTCATAGAGATATGCACACGCGGATTGGAGTTGTCGCCAACCTCGGAATTGCTGATTGATGAATCACTTCTGGGCTGGAAAGAGTTCGAAATGGAGGTGGTGCGTGATCGCAATGATAATTGCATCATCATCTGTTCTATTGAGAACCTCGACCCTATGGGCGTGCATACTGGGGATAGCATTACCATCGCGCCCGCGCAGACACTGACGGATAAAGAATACCAATTGCTGCGTAATGCCTCCTTAGCGGTGCTGCGCGAAATTGGGGTAGAAACTGGCGGCTCGAATGTTCAGTTCGCGATTAATCCGGATGATGGGCGCATCGTGGTCATTGAGATGAACCCCCGGGTATCAAGGTCCTCAGCACTGGCTTCCAAAGCAACAGGCTTCCCTATCGCTAAAGTGGCGGCAAAGTTGGCAATCGGCTTCACCCTTGATGAGTTGGCAAATGACATTACGGGCGGTGTCACGCCGGCGTCATTTGAGCCCACGATCGACTACGTGGTAACCAAAGTGCCGCGCTTCACCTTTGAAAAGTTTCCCCAGGCGGACAGCCGTTTGACCACGCAAATGAAGTCAGTGGGCGAGGTCATGGCGATTGGAGCCACCTTTCAAGAATCCCTGCAGAAGGCCTTACGTGGTTTGGAGGTCGGTTTTGTAGGTCTCGACAGCGTAATTGATCAGCAAGATGCCGAGTGGAAGAACGTGCTTAAGCGCGAGCTAAAAAATCCCAGTGCCCACCGCTTATGGTACGTGGCAGATGGATTGCGAATCGGTATGACCCAAGAAGAGTTATTTGACCACACCAAGATTGACCCTTGGTTTCTCGCTGAAATCGCTGATCTCGTTGCTGCTGAGCAAGCGCTGCAGGGCATGGTGCCGGCGGACTTAGATGGCGCCCATTGGCGGCGACTGAAACAGCAAGGGTTTTCGGATTTGCGTCTGGGACAGTTGCTCGGTGCGCATCAAGATGCGGTTCGCGAGGCTCGCCAAGCTCATGGGGTAACCCCGGTATATCGTCGGGTCGACACCTGTGCGGCGGAATTTCCGGTCAGTAGTGCCTATATGTACTCCACCTATGAAGAGGGCTGTGAAGCAAACCCCTCGTCGCGTGAGAAGATCATTGTGCTCGGTGGTGGCCCAAATCGAATCGGTCAGGGCATTGAATTCGACTACTGTTGCGTACACGCGGCTTTGGCAATGCGTGAAGATGGTTACGAAACCATCATGGTGAACTGTAATCCGGAAACCGTCTCTACCGACTATGACACTTCGGACCGGCTGTATTTTGAGCCCGTAACGTTAGAAGACGTATTGGCGATCGTTGATGTTGAGCAACCCAAGGGTGTGATCGTGCAATTTGGCGGTCAGACCCCGCTGAAGCTTGCTCGTGATTTGCAGGCCCGGGGCGTCCCGATCATTGGCACTACGCCTGATGCCATTGACCGCGCAGAAGACCGTGAACGTTTTCAGCAGTTGGTCGAAAAATTATCTCTACGTCAGCCATCTAATCGATTGGCATCCAACTTAGAACAGGGGCTAGCCCGTGCCGCGGAAATTGGTTATCCAATTATCGTCAGACCTTCCTATGTACTTGGTGGTCGGGCAATGGAAATCGTTTATAACGACGATGAACTCAGTCAATACATGCAGTCTGCGGTGGATGTGTCGAATGACGCTCCGGTATTACTAGACCGCTATTTGAATCAGGCCGTCGAAGTGGATGTGGATGCGGTCAGTGACGGTGAGCAGGTAGTGATCGGTGCGATCATGCAACATATCGAGCAGGCCGGTGTCCATTCCGGAGACTCGGCGTGTTCTTTGCCTCCTTACAACCTACCTATGAATATTCAGGATCTCATTCGGCAACAGGTCAAGGATATTGCTCTGGAGTTGCAGGTGGTGGGTCTGATGAATGTGCAGATGGCGGTGCAGGGCGAGGACGTTTTCGTATTAGAGGTCAATCCGCGTGCGTCGCGTACGGTACCCTTTGTCTCCAAGTGTATTGGTGAATCTTTGGCTAAAGTTGCTGCCCGTTGTATGGCCGGCAGTAGTTTGGCTGATCTGAAGTTCACTCAAGAAATCGTGCCGCAAACCTACCACGTTAAAGAGTCAGTTTTCCCGTTTGCTAAGTTTCCCGGTGTTGACCCGATTTTGGGTCCAGAGATGAAATCAACTGGCGAAGTCATGGGTATTGATACTGATTTTGGCCGGGCATTTGCGAAAAGCCAGCTTGGCGCAGGCACCGATCTGCCGATGTCAGGCACCGTGTTTATTTCAGTCAAAGATGAGGATAAACCAGCCTTTATCGAAATTTGCCAAAACCTTGTCAATGATGGGTTCTCAATCCTCGCTACTGGCGGCACCACTGTCGCATTGCGGGCAGCCGGTGTACCGGCAACACGTATTAACAAAGTGATGGAAGGGCGCCCCCATGCCGTTGACGCAATGCTGTCTGGCGACATTCAGCTCGTTTTCAACACAGCTAAAGGTGCAGGCGCCATCAAAGACTCTTTTTCATTGCGCCATACCGCCCTGACCAACAAGGTGCCGTACTACACCACAGTGGCAGGCAGCCGTGCCGCCGCTGAGGCCATTCGTGCGTTACGTGCTGGCCAGCTTGGTGTTCGCACATTGCAGGGTTATCTTGCAGATATTAGTTGACAGGCGCTAGCGTTACATCTGTTAATCATGCCAGGATTGTCAGCGAATTCCGAACGGACTAAGATTTACGATGGAAAAAATACCATTTACCGCGGCTGGTCTTGAAGCCATTAAGAACGAATTGGCGCATCTCAAAGGCACCGAAAGACAGGTTGTGATTAACGCCATTGCTGCGGCGCGGGAGCATGGCGACCTGTCAGAGAATGCGGAATATCACGCAGCACGTGAAAAACAATCATTCATAGAAGGCCGGATTTCCGAGCTTGAAGATGTAACAAGTCGCGCCGAGGTAATCGATGCCAGTCAGCTTAGCGGTGACAAGGTGACATTCGGCACCAGCGTTAGGCTTGCCGATGAAGAAACCGACGAAGAAACCACCTATCATATTGTCGGCCCATATGAAGCGGATATCTCAAAAGGTATGATTTCA
>CAJXAC010000044.1 GCA_913050035.1 uncultured Gammaproteobacteria bacterium
GCAGCATCTCGCCTTCTGCCATGGCCTGAATCGGGTTAGCCGGAAAAATATTGACTAGGGTGTCTTTGACACTCGGCGCTTCTTGGGCCTGATAGGCGTCGTAACTCAGTGCTGCTTGGTTTTCGTCACTGGCGCTCAAGCCAGGGTCCACAATCAGCGCCAGCATTAGCGCAAAGGAAACCGCTAACGCGGTAGTAAGCAGATATAAACCAATAGTCTTGCCACCCAGTCGGCCAACGCTACCGGTTGCTCCAAGGCTTCTTGCACCGCAGACCAGAGACACAAAGACCAAGGGCACAACCATCATCTTTAGCAACGTGACAAAAATTTTACCGCCGGCGTCGATTGCGCCATTGATTACGTAGCCGCTGATAAAGGCGTTTGTGACAAGATCAGTTGCTTGAAATAGCACCCCGAACGCCAAACCCAGGGCCATGCCGATAAGGATTTTCTTCGTAAGGCTCATGCTGCTCCTGATCTAGGTTGTTGGATTCAAATACACTCGCTGTAATGTAGTTGAATATCAGTCAATTTCAATCATTTCAAAATCTGCCTTACCAACGCCGCATTCAGGGCATACAAAGTCCTCAGGAATGTCCGCCCAAGCGGTACCCGGTGGAATGCCCTCTTCTTCGCAGCCTTCCTCTTCATCGTAAATCCATCCACACACTATGCACTGCCATTTCTTCATTTGGCGCTTACAACCCCAGCTAAATAAAGCCGCGTACGCTACTTGGCGGCTCGCGAAAAAGCAACGCTGACACCCTCTGGCTAAGGGCTAGTTTTGAAACTAACATCAGCGCATTCGACACATGTGCTCTAGGTTCTGAATAACTCGTGAAAGACTACCTCGCTCTAATGCGCCTCGATCGCCCAGTCGGCACGCTATTGCTGTTGTGGCCAACTCTGGCGGCCCTCTGCATGGCTGCCGGAACCCTGCCGTCATTGTCACTGCTGTTGATCTTTACTCTGGGCACTTTCGCTATGCGCAGCGCGGGCTGTGTGATCAACGATTACGCCGATCGCGATGTCGACGGCCACGTTAAACGAACCAAACAACGGCCCCTGGCTACCGGTGCCATCCCACCTCGGCACGCGCTGTGGTTATTCACGGGCCTCGTGGCGTTTGCGGGCGTATTAGTTTTGTTTCTTAATCGCGACACTCAGCTACTCGCCATCGGCGGTCTCGGCCTGGCGATGCTGTATCCGTTTATGAAACGGTGGACCCACCTACCCCAGGTGGTATTGGGTGCCGCATTCAGCTGGGGCATACCCATGGCTTGGTCGGCCCAGCAAACCAGCGTGCCCAGCGAGGCCTGGCTCATGTTCGTTGCCAGTCTATTATGGATCGTCGCCTATGATACGGAGTACGCCATGGTCGACCGCGACGACGATGTGAAAATAGGCGTTAAGAGTACCGCCATTCTATTCGGCGACCTCGACCGACTCATGATCGGCATATTGCAGGCGGGAGCCTGGCTGGGATTTCTACTGTTGGGCATTGAACTTGGTTACCAACACTTATATTACGTAGGCCTCGGGCTGATGACGCTACTGTTCAGTTATCAACACTGGCTTATTCGTCACCGGCAACGAGAAAGCTGTTTTGAAGCCTTTCGCAGTAATATTTGGGTAGGCGTCTGCTTGTTGGCAGGCACACTTTTAGAACTACTCGTGGGTGCATGGATCGGATGAGCACTATCGGCCACTGGCTAGAACAACTGGAGCGTCTCGGCGACTGGATCACGCGGCCACTGCGCTGGCTGGTGCTGCTGATGGTGATAGCAACCGTTGTGGTGGTGCTGTTGCGTTATGCATTCGATACCGGCGCAATTTTTTTACAAGAGTCGGTCATGTATCTACATGGTTTGTTTTTTATGCTGGCGCTTGGGTTTGGAGTTGCCGAAGACAGTCACGTGCGAGTCGATATTCTTTACAGTCGTCTGCCCGCTCGGCGCCAGCACCTGATAAACCTAATTGGCCACTGCGCGTTCTTACTGCCGGTGGCCATACTTATCTTCACCACGAGCCTGCCCTACGTCAGCGCCAGCTGGCGAGTTCTTGAAGGTTCATCTGAAGTCGGTGGCATTCCTGCGGTATTTCTTCTGAAGACGCTATTGCCGATCAGCGCGGTATTACTGATGTTGCAGGGTATTGCGAGCAGCGCGCGCTTGGTCAGACAGCTTATGGATTCACAACCATGAGTATGGAATTTGTTCCATTTCTGCTATTCCTAGTAACCTTCCTGGTGCTGCTGGCGGGCTATCCTGTAGCAATTTCCCTTGCGGGTGTGGCCCTTATTTTTGCAGGTTTCGGTATCTGGACCGGCACCTTTAATCCCAGCGACCTCGGCTTTATTCCCGGCCGCTTGTTTGGGGTCGTCACCAACCAAACGCTAATCGCCGTACCGCTGTTCGTATTTATGGGTGTGCTATTAGAAAAAACCAAAATCGCAGAAAATTTGCTCACTAATCTTTCTGAGCTTTTGGGTCATTTTCGCGGCGGCCTAGCGATCACCGTTGTTCTAGTGGGCATGCTTATGGCCGCCAGTACCGGCATTGTCGGGGCTACCGTTGTCACCATGGGCATGATGTCTCTACCGATTATGCTGCAGCGCGGTTATCAGCCGAGCTTAGCCACCGGCACCATCGCCGCTACCGGTACTCTGGGGCAAATTATTCCGCCATCCATCGCCCTAGTGCTGCTGGGCGATGTGCTGTCCAACGCCTATCAACAAGCGCAATTGAATATGGGCATCTTCGCGCCAAAGTCTGTATCCGTTGGCGATCTCTTCGCCGGCGCATTGATTCCCGGCTTGTTGTTGGTGGTACTGTACCTACTGTACTTGATGCTGCGCGCAGTATTTTCGCCGGCGGCAATGCCGGAACGCCCGAAAACAGCAGCGATCGCTTTAAGCTCAACCCTCAGCGCCCTAGTGCCGCCGCTATTACTCATTGTGGCAGTCCTAGGCTCCATCATCGCTGGCTATGCCACACCTACCGAAGCCGCAGGCGTGGGGGCTATGGGGGCATTGATCCTTGCTTTTGCCTACGGTCGATTAACAGTCCGTACCCTGCGCGAGACCTGCGCTGCCAGTATGTCCACCACCGCCATGGTGTTCTTTATCCTTATCGGCGCATCGATTTTTTCTCTGGTTTTTCGCGGCTTCGGCGGCGATGAAATTGTCCAAAGCGCCTTTAACAATATGCCCGGGGGAATGTGGGGCGCCCTTGCCATTGTCATGCTAGTAATCTTTCTATTGGGTTTCATACTCGACTTTATCGAGATCACCTTTGTCGTCGTACCCATCGTTGGGCCGGCACTAATGGCTATGGGCGTGGACCCTATTTGGCTCGGAGTACTGATCGCCGTGAATCTGCAAACGTCTTTTCTTACTCCACCGTTTGGCTTCGCACTGTTCTATCTGCGCGGCGTCGCTCCCAGCAGTGTGGCAACTACAGAAATTTATGCCGGGGTTGTGCCATTCATAGTGCTGCAATTGCTATTACTGGTTATGTTGCTGGTTTGGCCTACGCTTGCGACCTGGCTGCCACAAATGATTTACGGCTAGCAGCCTAGGGGTTTTTCAGCGATGGCCATTGCGGTGGGCGCTTTTCTATAAAGGCCTTTACGCCTTCGCGGTAATCGTCCTCACGCATCATTGCATCCAGCAACTGCTCGGAGGTATCCACAGAAGACGCAACATCACCATGTAAGTCTTGGTAAACCTGCCAGCGCGTCTGACGTAACGATTCTGGTGCAACTGTGGCGATTAGGTCACGCGCGTAGCTTTGGCTAGCGGTTAATAATTCTTCAGCTGGGACCAATTGGTTTATAAAGCCTATGCGCTCAGCCTCTTCCGAATAAAAGACCCGACTGGTTAACAGCAAATCGTTAGCACGACCCAATCCAACAATACGCGGTAGCATCCAAGACAAGCCGTACTCGGCGGGCAGGTTGAGTTTGCCATGAGCAGTAGTGAACTTAATGCCCGGCACCGCGAAACGAATGTCAGCAAAGCAGGCTAGCGCCAATCCAACCCCTGCCGCAGGCCCGTTTACTGCCGCTATCACCGGCTTAGACAAACCAAAGTGATAAGCAAAGGCAGCATCAAAGTTCGCATTGACACCATAGCCTGGCTTGGCGATGTCTTGGGGCGTGCCGGCGTCGTAGCTGCCGCGCTTGCTGTGACCAGTGAGCGCCTCAGAGTCCCCACCGACACAGAAACCACGCCCGCGGCCGGTGACCACAATGGCCCCCACCTCAGTATCGTCGTTCGCTTGCTGCAGCAAATATCGATATTCAGTATGCAAGCGTCCGGTCCAGGCATTCATGCGGTGCGGGCGATCAAGCCATATCGTCGCAACTCTTTGCTCGACTTCGTAAGCCGTATTCTTGAGTTCCATAGTTATCCTTTCAACGCGCGTTCAGATACGCCTGTTCACTAATCTCGTGGTAGCTCTTAACTGCCTGCGCATAGGCCATATACGAGGCGTAAATGCGTTTCGATAACTCATCTTGTTGCGCAGACTCAGCCACCACCTCGCCTGATAGCGCTTTCAGTCGCTGCATAACATCCTCGGGCAATTCACGTAACTCCACGCCATGCTCCTCAATAAGTGTTACCAGCGCTGCGTTATTGCGCGCGGTAAATTCGCTGAGCATGTCTTCGTTAATCGCCCGGGTCGCCACAGTAATCATTTCTTGCAGATCCGGCGGTAGCGAATCCCACGCATCTTTGTTAACAAAAGCCTCAAGTGTTGGGCCTGGCTCGTGCCAACCGGGGTAGTAGTAATACTTCGCAGCAGTATGCAGGGACAACGCCAGATCGTTATACGGCCCCACCCATTCAGTAGCGTCAATCACACCCGTCTGCAAAGCGGTATAGACCTCAGACCCGGGCAACGAAACCGGCACACCGCCTGCCCGCGCCAGTACCTCGCCACCGAGTCCCGGAATGCGCATTTTTAAGCCCTGCAGGTCTGCTAAGGAATTTATCTCTTTGTTAAACCAACCCGCCATCTGCACACCTGAATTGCCAGCCGCAAACGGCACTAGGTTAAAGGGCGCATAAAGCTCTCGCCATAGCTCCAAGCCACCACCATGATGCAGCCAACCATTCATTTCTTGGGCGTTCATACCAAAGGGTACCGTGGCAAACATTGCAGCAGCCGGCAATTTGCCGCGCCAATAGTAGGCGGCACCGTGCCCCATCTCTGCTGTGCCCTGGGACACCGCATCAAAGATTTCAAACGCACCAACAAGTTCCCCGGCCCCATAGACCTTAATGTCTAACCGGCCATTACTCATTTTGCGCAAGTGCTCAGCAAGACGTTCTGGCGCCACCCCCAGACCAGGTAAATTCTTCGGCCATGTAGTGATAAGTTTCCAACGGTATACCTTGGTCTCCGCCTGCTGGCCGGGGTCCACGCTACCGGCGGGTTCCGCACCACAGCCCAAAAGACCTAATATCAGCCCAAGGCCGACCCACTGCCGTAGCACATTGCCTCGCTTCATAACCACCCCTTATGTGTCCAAGATCTGCAAATTTGCGTAGCTGACCATCAACCACTTTGCACCGTCAGAAAAATTGACCTGCACCTTAGCGCGTTCGCCCGCACCTTCGAACTGCAGCACCACACCCTCACCGTACTTTCCATGCAGTACTCGCTGACCCATAGCCAGCCCATCTACCCCAGGGGTATCCGACAATAAGCTGGACGAGCCGGAGCTAGTTGGTGCAGCACTGAACTGCAGCTGGCCACGACCGCTCACGCGAATCTCCTGCAGTAATTCTTGAGGAATCTCCCGTAAAAACCGGCTCGGCCGGTTATAACTATCCTGGCCGTGCAAGCGACGAGTTTCTGCATAGGTCAAATATAATTCGCGCATCGCTCGGGTGACCCCAACATAAGCTAGTCGCCGTTCCTCTTCCATTCGGCCCGGCTCGTCTGCAGACATCCGGTGCGGGAACAAGCCTTCTTCCAGCCCGCCCAAAAACACCAGAGGAAACTCCAGACCCTTTGCCGAGTGCAAGGTCATCATTTGCACACTCGGGCCTTGGGCCGCTTGGCGATCGCCAGCGTCTAAGGTCATCTGATCGAGAAACTCCTGCAGCACACTGACCTCAGCGCGATCGCTGTCTTCGAAGGGGAACACCAAATCACCGGCAAATTGCCCGCAGGCTGAAACCAGTTCCTGCAAGTTCTCTTTCCGCGCCAAGCCACGCTCGCCTCGTTCCTGACTATGAAAAGTCATCAAGCCGCTAACATCCACTACATGCTCGGCCAACTCTTCCAGAGTCATCGAGGCCACCGCCTCTGCTAGGTCATCAATTAACTGAACAAATACGCCCACAGTTTTTTGCACCCGGGCAGGGAATAAGCCTTCATTAATACCCACCTTGGCGGCCATCCACATAGACAACTGGCGAGAACGCGCCAACTGACGAATGCTTTCAATACTTTTGTCGCCAATACCCCGTGGCGGCGTATTCACCACCCGTTCAAAAGCCGGATCAGAATGCCGATCTTCGATCAAACGCATATAGGCCAGTGCGTTTTTGATTTCCGCACGTTCAAAAAACCGTTGGCCTCCATAAATCTGATAGGCGATGTTGGCACGCAATAGCGCTTCTTCAATAACCCGAGATTGAGCGTTCGAGCGATAAAGCACGGCCACTTCGTCCGCACTGCCGCCGCTTTCCAGCCATTGCTCAATACGCTCAACAATGAACCGCGCCTCATCCAGGTCGTTAAAGCCTGCGTAGACTTTTATCGGCTCGCCCTCACCGCCCGCAGACCAGAGCTCCTTGCCCAACCGATCTGTGTTTTGCTGAATCAAGCCGTTGGCCGCATCAAGAATATTCTTGGTCGAGCGGTAGTTTTGCTCTAAGCGGATGGTCTGCACGTCAGCAAAATGCTCAGAAAAATTATGGATGTTTTCGATCTTCGCGCCACGCCAGCCATAAATAGACTGGTCATCGTCTCCCACCGCCATAATGCGCGACTCATTACCCGCCAGCACCCGCAACCATGCGTATTGGATCGCATTGGTGTCTTGAAACTCGTCCACCAACAGGTGGCTAAACCGCTGCTGATAGTGCTGTAACAAACCAGGGTCGTTTAGCCACAGTTCGTGACTGCGCAGCAATAACTCTGCAAAGTCTACCAATCCGCCCTGATCGCAGACTTCTTCATAGCCTTGGTAAATACGCTTGTGAGTTATCTGAAACAGGTCATCGCCATTGGGTACCTGATGGGCACGGCGGCCTTCGTCTTTTTGGCCATTGATGAACCAGGCAGCTTGTCGTGCCGGCCATTTCTTTTCATCAATATCCAGGGTTTTCATAATGCGCTTGAGCAAACGAATCTGATCATCGCTGTCGAGGATTTGGAAATTCTGTGGCAGCTTGGCTTCAGACCAATGCATACGCAGCAACCGGTGCGCCAAACTGTGGAAGGTGCCTACCCACATGGACCGCGCCGACATATTGAGCAAACTCTCAGTGCGCGCTCGCAATTCTGCCGCGGCTTTATTAGTAAACGTTACCGCCAGAATGCTGTGTGGAGAGACGCCTTCAACCTCAATCAGCCATGCAATGCGGTGAACGAGCACCCGGGTTTTACCGCTGCCAGCCCCGGCAACAACTAATGAATTACCCAGCGGCGCAGAGACAGCGGCCCGCTGCGGGTCATTAAGCCCGTCGATAATGTGGGTTATATCCAAACGCTAGGTCCCATTGAGCGCATCACCGTCATGCAGCGACAGTGTTGCTGTTCGCGAGCGCAGGTACGCGCCGCTAAAGCGCTAGTCTAGCTTTTTCGCGGGACCATATTCTAGTTGTGCGTCACTCGCTTACAGCTTCTTCTCGCAGCCGTTGCAGCTCGCGCGCAATTCGTGCTTGTTCAATGAGATAGAGATCCCCGACCTTTTGCTCTAAATCTTCGAGCAAGGCTTGCACTTTTTCGTTGCCTGAGCCATCTACATTTTTCAGCGACTCACCGAGACTCGCGAGCCGCGCATCGGTAGCTGCTTGGTTCTGTAGCAGCGCCTCCAAACTCTGGCTAAGTCGGCGGAATTGCGCGGAATCAACCCCACTGGCAGCAGGGGAACTGGCTGCGGACCTTACCGTCAACTGCGCTTGACCTTCCAATAAAGCGGTCACTTCACTACGAATTTCTTCAATCAGGACATTAGAGTTGTCCTGATCCCCGGCCTGCTCTGTCAGCAAGCTTAATGTCTCGTCCACCTGGGTCAGCCTTGAAGACAACTGCAAAGTAACCAAGGTAATGAAGACGAGGGTAGTGAGCAATGTCACGCCTAGCAGGATAAAGGCAAAATTCGTATAACGCCGGGATTTCGACAACTGTTCCGTTGATGCCGTCAGCTGCTGTGCAATATTCGTAACCATGTCGGCAACACTGTTGCCCATGGCGTCGATCACATCTACCCGAGGCTTACCATTACCATTCGTGGGCGCGGGTTCCGGATCCGCCGCAGCAGCAGCCGCAGAGGGCTCCACAGCCACATCATTGGAGTCGCTAGCAGTGGTAGCTGCCGCTTCCTCAGCGACGGCTTCGTCGGCGACGGCTTTAGCTGGCGCTTCTTTATTGCCCTTGGGAGCTTTTTTGCCCTTGGGAGCTTTTTTGCCCTTTTTGAACTTGCTTAATAATTTTTCAAACATGTGGACCTCCTAAACTACAGACCACTGAAAGACATCACTTCTTCGCCCACTGCGTGTGCAGGCACCAGAAATGCGTCCGAACCTCTCGCAAGGGTATCTCGGGCTATCTGGCGGTCTGCAAACGGGCCACTCACCACCACAAAACGCTTGGGGTTAGCGCCCTTAACATGGACCTTGGTTAACAACGTATCCGTTAAATTATTCTGCATCACTAACGCTCCCTGTAATTGAGCGAAAGAACCATGTTGCACGAAAATGCCCACGGCTTGCTTGGGTTCTGCAACTACCACCGGCAAGCTGGCGACTACTGGCGCAACCGTTGGCGGCACATCGCTGACATTTGGCGCTGGTTCAGGATGGGCAAAAAGCTCCATGAGCTCTTTATCCTCTGCAACGACAGGGACAACGTTGGTAACCGTCGCTACAACTGGCTGTTCGGTAATATCCGCACCCGGCCGCGCTTCGGCCAAAGCCACCGTCTTATCCGCCGGTGCCGGTACTGTCTTAGTTACCGGTAACGCGATCGCGTCGGCAACTTGCTTATCCACATCGGTCATTGATACCGATGCCGAATCCAGCACAGGCTCCTCAACGTCCGCTGTTACCGGTATGAGATCGAACTGCAGAGTCACAACGAACCCAATAAACGCAATGCCTGCGACCAGCTGAGCTAGCATAAAACGCTTTTTCGGAGGCTCTTGTGTAGTGGCCGCAACAGATTGGGCGCGCTGGCTCTTGTTTTGCTTACGTTGCGCTTTCAACAACTGCCGCACATCAAGATCCGTATCGATGCTCGGTTCTATGTGCGCAGCAGCCTTTGGAAAATCCAATACCTCAGGCGGCGTCTGCAAACTGGCCATCATGCCCATGTCGCGGATCACTCCTTGCACAGCGCCAAAGCTCGATGTTCCCGCGGCTACGGTCATGGCAACGTCGCACTGCTTTTGCGAAGGTGCCGCAAAGTCCCAACGCTGAGCTTTACAGTTGTGCATTAGCTTTTTCAGCGCAGCCGCATTGGTTTCACCTGGGGTGACCGATACCAACAGGCTAATACCTGCTGCCTGGAACTGACGAATAATTTTCGCGCCAAAACAAACGCCATCGGCATTGAACGAAGTTAGGCTTTCATAAACCCATATTTCGCGAGCACGATGCTTAGTCCCAGGGCTGGGATCGGCCACATTGGCCAAATCAATATTGACCAACCGTTCATTGAGTACCCGCAGAATGCTGTCGCGGTCTGCCGGAAGCTTGCGAATCGTTGGCGCTAAGTTGCGCTCCAGCGCGCTTAATTGTTCTAGTATTCGTGCTACATAGTAGGCGGTCAGTCCCGCCTGATCCGCGGCAACAATCACGGTGCTGCCGCCCACTTGCAGTGCCGTAGCAACCTGACGCCGGGCATGTTCATGCTCTACGGTAAAGTCACCCACTTCAGGCTGCTCTGGTTTATTTCTATTTGGAATCATAATGATCTCCCTATTGCCCGCTCAGTGATCGCGCTGTGGTGCGACCAAATTCATCAAATTTAAATGCCTTCGGCACTTTCGGCCTAGGCCTTGGTGCTTTCGCAGCACCCTTGGTCATCGCATTCAAGCCATAGACATAGGCTATGACCTGAGCCACGGCATAAAACAAATCCGCAGGTATGTGCGAGCCAATTTCGGTAGTGAAGTACAACGCCCTGGCGAGCGGAGGCGCTTCAAATATTTCCACGTCATGCTCGCCTGCCAGTTCGCGAATTTTTAATGCCATAAAGCCTTTACCTTTGGCGACAACTCGAGGGGCGTCCTCTTTGTCCATTTCGTAGACCAGGGCTACAGCAAAGTGTTGGGGGTTCGTTACGATGACATCGGCATTCGGCACCTCATCGAGCATGCGTTGTTCAGCTATTTCCCGCTGTTTCTGACGAATTTTTTGTCGCACTTCTGGCTGGCCCTCAACGTCTTTCATTTCGTCGCGGACTTCTTTTTTCGTCATTTTGAGTTTTTTCATGAACTCATACTTTTGGTAAGGCACATCAATGGCGGCAATAAGCAACAGGGCAAGACAGGTAATGGTCGCACCCATAAGCACCAGGTCGATGCTCGCGAAGATGCCCGCATTGATATCAAAGCGCGCGTAATTGAAGAAATGTTCGAGGTTGAAATACAGGAACGTACCGGCAAACACCGCTACGGCTGAGAATTTCAACAATGCCTTACTCAATTCAACTATGGCGCGCAAACCAAAAATACGTGCCAAACCTTTTATCGGGTTGAGTTTGCTTAGCTTAGGCGCTGCCGCTTTACCCGAGAATACAAATCCTCCCAAGGCGGACGCTGTGCCAACCGCCAAGGCGATGGCAATCAAAAACAGCGGTGTCAGGATGAAAAAACTTTCTGCGAACAATGAACCGAAGCGCACAACACTCTGGTCGGCTGCAAAAACTAAACCGGGCTCTATAATCAGAGCGCTTTTAAAAAGCTCAACCAATTTCGGCGCAAACCAAAACCCGCCGTAATACAACGTCGCAATAACGCCAAGGGTAACCGCTGCTGTACTGGCGTCTTGAGAGCGCAAAACCTGCCCGTCTTCACGAGCTTTCTCCATGCGTCGCGCGGTGGGGTCTTCGGTTTTGTCGTCTTGATCTTGTTCTTCAGCCATAGCGACTACCTAGGCAAATAGAGTGGTTTGTAAATACCGAAAGCCGTCGTACCACAACAGTTCCAGTCTGCTGTAATAAAAGCTTAGGGTTAATGTGACCAGCACAAGACCAATAGGAATAAGTGCCGGAAAGCCCACCGCGAAAATATTCAAACTGGGCGAAGCCTTAGAAATAACACCGAGACAGACATTGACCATAAGCAGGCCGAGTAGCACCGGTAATACTAGGGATACCGCGCCAATGAACATTTGCGATGACCAACTGATAAAACCGGATATTGCGTTGGTTGCAAACAACCCTTCGCCGATAGGGATGTAGCGGTAGCTGTCTACCAGCACAGAAATCAACACCAAGTGACCACCAAGACTTAGAAAAGCCAGCAAGCCAATCACCAACAAAAAATTCGCCAGTGTTGGCACGTTGCCAAGGTTCGGATCAATCATATTGGCCATACCCAAACCCATACCGCCCGAGACAATTTGACCAGACAAAATAACCGCAGCGGCAACAACCTGCAGGGTTAGGCCCATCAATGCCCCCACTGCAATCTCATGAAACATTTTTGTAATCGCGGCAAACGAAAACGGGTCGATGTCCGGGATTTCGACGGTGGGAAAAATAAGAATGGTTAGCGCCGCGCCGATGGCCACCCGCAGCCGCACATTGAGCGCAGTGGCACCAAAGATGGGTGCGGTGAGCAATAACGCTGACACACGAACAAATGGCCACATGAACTGGTGAACCATTTCAACGAGTTGAATCATTGCCAGGTTCATCGCCGTATCACCCGTTCAGAACCCGAACACGTTCAAAAATCGTCTGAAAATATTCCATCATTATGGCCAACTGCCACTCGCCAAAAATAGCTACGGCAACCATCATCACCGCTAACTTCGGAATAAAGCTTAGGGTCATTTCCTGAATTGATGTGGCGGCTTGGATCACCCCGACGAGTAAACCGGAAAGTAGCGCCGCAGCCAGGATCGGTGCCGCGACTAGAGTAGTAACCGTTAGCGATTCAATCGCAATGTCCATAACCGTTGCTGTATCCATGACAACCCCTAGCGTAAGAACGTTGCGACTAATGAACTGGTAATAAGCCCCCAGCCGTCGACCAGCACGAACAGCAACAACTTAAAGGGCAATGAAATCA
Organism: uncultured Gammaproteobacteria bacterium; assembly: GCA_913050035.1. Taxonomy (GTDB): domain Bacteria; phylum Pseudomonadota; class Gammaproteobacteria; order Pseudomonadales; family Azotimanducaceae; genus UBA4421. The sequence continues at coordinate 12,484 of CAJXAC010000044.1, forward strand.
TCATGGGTGACAGCATCATCATGCCCATGGACATCAAAACGCTGGCCACCACCAAATCGATGATGATGAATGGGATATAAATCAAGAAACCAATGGTGAAAGCCGTTTTCAGTTCAGAGGTTATGAATGCCGGCATCAACACGGTAAACGGAATATCCTCAGGCTTTTCAACCGCAGGCTGCTCCGCCATCTCCATAAACATGAGCACATCCTGCTCCCGGGTCTGCGCCACCATAAATTCCTGCAGCGGAATTCGCGCATTCTCAATGCCCTGCATGAATGAAATTTCGCCTTCCTGAACGGGCATAAAGGCATCTTCGTAAACATTCTCCAAAACCGGCGCCATGATGAACAAGGACAAAAATAGTGCGATACCAATCAACACCTGATTCGGAGGGGTCTGGGCCGTGCCTAGCGCCTGTCGCAGCAGGGATAGCACGATAATAATGCGTGTGAACGAGGTCATTAAAATGAGAATTGATGGCAACAATGCCAGCACAGTCATCAACAGCAGCAGCTGTAAAGACAGGCTATACTCAGTGCCGTCGTCGCTGACTTCGAGCACATTAAGCGCCGGAATAGCTTCAGCCGACGCCGTTAGGGGCAACAGTAACAGCGCCATAAACGCCAGCACCGCACCCAGCAATCTTTGATTGCTGCGCACACAGCCAGCAGCAGTTGCTGCCGTCGTTGCCAATTCGGGTGTCACGTTTTGCATGCTGATCCTATTTTGTTGACGCTTCGCGCCTTTTGCAGACTGAATTAGCAAGAAAAGTGCCAAAATATTATTCGATACAATTCAATAACTTATCGCGCCCTTCTGGCTTATTCAGAGGTTGCATAGGAGCATTGTCGAGGTTCCGACAATGTTTAATCAGGGCGCTGCACAGCGGCGTTGTTCTGACACTTCTGGCAACAAACTGCGCCGTTGCTAGTCAAGGCGGCAATAATCTGCCTTACCGGGAATGTTTTGAGTCCACCGCTAAAACCTATGATTTGGACAGCGACTGGCTTACCGCCATTGCCATTGTCGAGAGCAGCTTGAATCCAAAAGCGGTGTCGTCCGCTAATGCGGTGGGACTGATGCAGATTAAGTGGCCGCAGACTGCGGCGCATCTGGGTGTGCGCACCCGGGCAGCATTATTTGATCCATGTACGAACGTTGATGCCGGCGGTCGGTATTTGCGTGAACTCACAGATCGCTATAAGGGCGATATGCAAACCGCCCTGGCTGCCTATCGAATTGGCCCCACGGCTCTGGCCCGCGCGCCCACCGAACCCGACGTAGTGGTGGAGTATCGTCGGCGGATTAATGAGCAGTTGGACATATTACGGCCAGCCGCCATTAGCACCTACCCCGGTGGCAGCGCATCAGTTGCCGCCCCAGTAGCTCCGGCAAAGCCAGCCTCAGAGACAGCGCCGAGCCTTAAGCCCGTTGCAGCGGCATTGCCTCCACAGGCGCAAACCACTGCAGCCAGCGAAGTCGCAAAAACAACGATTACACAAGTCGCCGCCGCTAAATCGGTCATTAAGCCGGCAACGCAGAATGTTGCCCCACCGCGCTGTGACCTCCGCGAACTGCAATTGCAGTCCCTAAGCACACATCATCCGGCCAAACGCGAACAACGCTTCTTCGAGTGGTTATCGGCAAATGGCAGCGCTTGCTCTGCAGCCGGTCTTATCAAAGTGAAAAATCAAATGGCCGTTTGGCTCGGCACCGCCGCGGGATCCAAACGCATCAACACAACACTCAATGAGCTATTGAATCCGCTGTAGAGCTTCAGTCTTTGCGCTGATTCAACAACGCCCCTAATTGTTGCCTGAACGCGGGTTTATTGAGCGCGGATTCAGCGGGTTCGCTTGCGAATTCTGCAGGATCCAGATCTTGAGAATCCAGTAGTGTGATCGCGCTTGGGCTGATGCCCAGTAACAAGCGTCGATCGCCATAGGCCAGAACGCACACCCGGTTTTTAGGGTCAATGCGCAGGGTATCGATTACGCGCATATTGGTTTTACCACTGCTGCCACCTAGGGCGGTTTTGCTTTTCAAAAACCATAGAGTCAGCAACAGCAGCCCGATGACGAAAAGGAACGCCAGCAGGCCCATAATGGGGTTAAAACCTTCCACGGTTTATACAGGCTTGATCCGTTCCATCGGCGAGACGATTTCTACCACCGTCAGACCCAGTTGATCGCCTACGGTAACGACTTCGCCCTTGGCAATGACCGTGCCATTGACTTTAAGGTCCAACATTTCGCCAGCCGCCGTATCCAGCTCCAATACGCTGCCTTGGGCCAAACGAAGGAGGTCTTTCAGCTTCAGTTTCGCAGACCCTAACTCAACCGTGAGCGTTACGGGAATAGAACGAATAAGGTCTTGATCCAAGGACCCCTCACCAAGGGAGTCGTTGGCTTCCGCCTCTACCGGTTGTGTTGGTTCTTCAACATTTTCACTCATTAGTGGCCCCAGCCATGGTACTTGCTACTATTTTAACCGCGGCGTTGTCGCCACGGCTGCCTATCTGCACTTCGTAAATCGGCAACCCGTTTACGCATAATTCTGATCGCCCCATATCCTGCAAGGAGATCACATCGCCAACTTTCAAGCCGTTTAGTTTCGCCAGCGACATGGGCAATTCACCAGCGTTGACTATGGCCTCAAACAGTACTTCGTCCAAGGAGCTGGACAGCCGCTTTGACCACTCCTTTTCCAAACGGTTCTCCGTGCGCTTCGGGCCGGTGGTTTTAGTTAGCGAACCCCGCACCAGATTAATGCTGTCAAAGGGATGCACGATGTCAATCGCACCCAACGCATCACTGCCATTGCCGACCTTAAAACGATTGATGATGACTAAGTCGTTATCCGCAGCAATATTCGCTAACAGCGGATTGGGCTCAGCACGGACAAATTCGCACTGCACCCGTAACGCGGGTGCCCAGGCCTCGAGGAGAGCCGCATAGACAACGATGCGCACCTTCTTCATCACGACTTCTTCAGTAGCGCTGAACGCTCGGGTTTCGGCAACCGCACTTAAAGGCCGCGGCGAACCACCGAACCAATTGTCCACGCAACTGAACACCACTTGGGGGTCAATAAAACAAATGGATTCGCCCTTTAGTGGGCTCATATTGGTCAGATTGAGACTCACCGGCGACGGCAGGTTACGGATATAACTGCCGTAGTTCATCACCTCCACCGTGCCCATTTCTACCTCAGCGCTGTATTTCAACTCACGCAGCAGACCGATACGCAAATGCCGGTGAAAGCGTTCATTAATCTGCTCAAGTATGGTGGTGTCAAAACTCGGTTTGCTGTCCGCCGCCGTTAGATCAAACTGTTCAGCTGCGGCGCCAACATTGTAACCACCCTCCTCTAGACCGCCGGAAGCAACCACTTCTTCAATGGCCTGCATCTCTTCATCGGTTAGGAGTTTTTCGCCGTCAGCCATCTTTGTACTCTACTCGACCACGTAACTGGTAATTAAGACGTCCGCAACCAGATCAAAGTCATAGCCTTCGTAGCTTCTGATCAATTCATTAGCTTTGGTCTTAAAGTCCGTGCGTAGGGCCTGTCGAAAATTCGGTTCCGCAATGTCGTTTTCAGTGATTTCCAACATGCGCTCGGTGAATATAGATCGCAATGCCTGATCGTGATTTCGAACCCGCAGCTTGGCAAAAATATCATGTCTCGTAAGCACGGAGAGTTTCAGCTGCATCATTTTTCGGGAATTTTTCATTTTCACCATCAGCGCTGGTTTTTCAATGACGTGATAATGCGCCTCGCCATCCTTATTTGGTATGCAAGTGTTCCATAAGATTCTTTCCTCCGCAGTGGTCGGTTTGTCGTATTTTGCAGAAGTGCTGAAGGGCGGACACATTATCGGTGCATTGGGATCCACGTCCTCGCCACAGCCCACTCCAAGCAACGCTATAACCACCAATACAGGCCAATTTAGTCTGCTCATGTCATCACCTCGATGTGTAAACTTTGAGTTCACAGACCCTACACAAAAACGCTCAATCCATCACCTGCTTTGAAGTCTGCAGGCAGAGCGTTAGACAATTCCTGAGCCGAAAGAGCGATGGTCTTAAACTCATCGCTAACGTTACTTTCAATTGGGCCTAAGCTTAGAGAAACGGATGCCTGATCAACGCGATCACCCAGCGCTTCCGCCAGCGCGGCTTGAAGTTTCGGCAGCGAATCGGCTAGCAATTGTCGCACCACAGGATCAGATGAGGTCACTTGGCCTTCGATGCCATCAGCACCAGCGCTCAACTGGATCGCTACCGAGCCGAGGTCCATGGCGTCCAGATCAAGCTGCACTGACCAAGAACCTTCGCGTACCGCGACCGCCAAACGCGTTCCCAACAGTTCACTAAACCGCTCGCTCCATTCCCGATACTGCTGGGCTTTGGTCTGAGCCTCTTCATTATTAGCTGGATTAGCCTGGCTAAAAGGCGTGTTTTGTTCACCTTGGCCTGACCGCTGGCCCGACTGTTGCTGATTTGCAAATTCAACCTCAGCAGCACCAGTATCGCGGTCCCCAGCTTGGGTCGCGGCAACTTGTCGCTGGTCGTCCTGCAACTGCGGCCACTGCGCAGACAAAATGTCTTTAGTGCTGGTTGGAGCCAAAGCCTCCCCCACAGCTGCATCTGACCGCATAGGCGACTGAGCTTCTGCTGCCAAGGGCAGGGGCGCCTTTGTTTCTGGTAACGGCAAGGGGTCAGGCTTCGCCGCAGTCCCGGCATTAATTCCAGTTGCAAGAGCCGCTGTTTCGCTCGCTGCCGAAGTTACTGGCGGTAGTGCCGCCGCTACCGACGTTACCTCGAGCGCACCGTTACCCAGTTCCGCAGGCGGAACAATGAGGGCGGATGTGTCAGCTAGCTGCATATCAGGCTGGCTTACCGCGTCTGCAATAGCCGATCCAGCACCCAACATGGTCTGTTTCATGTACCCGGCCATGCCTCCTTCCGAAAAACCATGATCGCGCATGAATTGGGTCAGTTGACTGTTCGCCGCCGGAGTTAAGTCGCCAGTCAATATCACCCGGCCAATCTTTAGGCTCGGGTCATGCAGTGCCAATTTAGGCATCCCTTGAGCCAGGCTATCCTGCCCCGCAGGTACCGCTCCGGGTACACCCAATGGAGACTGATCCTCTACAGGTGATCCGTGTGGCTGGCTATTTTCATCAGCAGTCGCAGCATCCGGCATCGACTTACTGGGTATCGACGCCTGATTTTGCAGCAAATGCCGAAAATCTGCGGTCGACGTTACTTCGCGCTGCAAGAAATGCCGAAAGTCGTCTCTCGGCGATTCGGCTGTGGTTTTCTGCGTTTCTAGGCTGTTGACCACCCTGTCAGGCGGGGCGATTGCAACAGTTGGTTTAATCACATCTGTCATCGAATACTTTTCTCTTCTATCTCTCAGCGCCGGAAATTTGTTCGGGATTGCGCCGGCGTTTTCTTACTCGCCTAATGCTAAGTGCGCCAACATCCATATCTGCGACACAACCTCCGCGTGTTTATTTGGAGTTGTTGCCCCGGTTCTCTTAGACCTCTCAGTGGCAACATCTGTGCCAACCATGCAGTCGCTGCTAGTTTTGCGAAAATCGCTGCACATTGAGCAGGTCTTGCTGCTTCTGTTCTAAGCGTCGTTCGTGGTCGCCTTTACGCTGTTCAACCCGTCCACGAAGCGCCTCAAACTTGCTATGTTCCTGATAGAGCAGGCGATAGCGCTGCTCTACCTTACGTTTAGCAGCCTGCATTTGACGTAACTGCTGCTCTACAGCAACCAGCGTTTCGTCTAGGTGAATCAAAAATCTACGCAAATGCGTGGTGGCTTCCACACTGTGGTCCTGCTGCTGTTGAGCGGCAAGATCGTGCAGGTATTGGTCTTTCATCTGGCGCAGTTTTGCCGCCTCGTCGGCCATTTCTTTTTGTCGTGCGGTCGCCTGCACCAGAGCTTTTTGCACCTCTGTTAATTCAGCCTCCACTCGGTCTGCAAGCATTTGCCAACGATCAATTTGACGGTCAAACATCTCAGCCATGGCCCAAACACTCCTGTAACTGGGCAATCGCTGTTTCAACGGTCACTTGTTCGTCCATCGACTGCCGTAAAAAATTCTCCATTTCGCCGCGAACCTCAATAGCGCGGTCCAGATCGGGATTTGAACCCGGCTCGTAAGCACCGACATTGATCAAATCCTGATTCTGTTGGTACAGCGTCCACAAACGCCGGAGGCTATTCGCTAGATTTTGCTGGTCCTGATCGGCAAGCGTAGGCATCAGCCGAGAAATCGAGCCCATTAGGTCGATGGCTGGGTAGTGGGCAGCATCGGCTAGCGCTCTGGACAACACCACCTGACCGTCCAATGACGCCCGCGCAATATCCACAATGGGATCGTTCAGGTCGTCGCCTTCTGCGAGCAGCGTATACATGGCAGTAATCGTGCCTTCGCCAGCACGGCCGGTGCCAGAGCGCTCAATGAGTTTCGGCAACAAACTAAATACCGATGGCGGATAGCCTTTTGCCGTCGGCGGTTCGCCTACAGCTAGGCCAATTTCACGCTGGGCATGTGCAACTCGAGACAAACTGTCCATAAGCAATAAGACATTTTTGCCCTCAGCACGAAAATGTTCGGCATACAAATGAGCCAATTGTGTCGCGCGAATACGCAACAAAGGCGATTCGTCCGCCGGCGCCGCCACCACTACCGACTTCGTCAGGCCTTCTGGACCCAACGTATTCTCGATAAATTCTTTTACTTCTCGGCCACGTTCGCCAATCAAGCCGATAACCACCACATCCGCAGCAGTAAACTTAGTCAGCATGCCTAACAGAACACTTTTACCCACGCCTGAGCCGGCAATTAGGCCAATACGCTGACCACAGCCGATGGTTAACAATGCATTCAAGGCGCGCACACCTACATCAAGCACCTGATCAATAGGCCGACGCTCCATTGGATTAGGCGTACTGCCGTTCAAGCCCATGGGGCGCCCACCCACGATAGGCGGTTGATTGTCTAGGGGCTGACCCATGGCATCGACTACTCGGCCAAGCAGGGCGTCACCTACTGGGGCGGTATCGGTTTCTTGGTGCACATAGACACGGCATCCAGCACTTAGGCCCGTAGCCTGCCAAAGTGGCATCAAAAATACAGTGCCGGATTCAAAGCCAACCACCTGGGCGTCCACATGTTCGCCGTCCGGTTTAAGAATCCGGCAAATGGATCCCACGGCAGCACTGACGCCCTTAGCCTCAAGGGTCAGTCCAACAATACGCGTGAGTGTGCCATAGCGGCGGGGTCGAGGCGTTTTCAGCTGGGCCCGAGTGGCATCAGCGTAGGTGGCTAGATTCAACACCAGCTAGTCCTCATCCGGCTCAGGATCCGACACTGGCAGCTCTTGAAACTCTGCATCCTCGACATCAGCAGCACCGGCTAATCCCGACTCAACCTCCATGTCGGGCTCTGTAGCTTGTGCGTTTGTGGTAACTGTGGGGTCCAACTCAGTCTCTAGAGATGTCGCCGCTATAGCCACATCGCTAAAATCTGTGTTATCCATTTGTTGTGTTATCTGCTGAATACGATTCGCGATCAGGTCTTCTACCTGAGCGTCATTCACAATCAGGCGCACATCGCCATCGCTTAAGCCTTCGTCAGCAATAACCGGATAGCCGTCTGCGACCCCTTGCAAAGGTTGCCCTTTAAGTCGTTCTGCCCACGATTCCGATACATGGATTTCTATTTGTCCCAAGTCCGTCGGGTCGAGATCGTTAATGGCCGTGTTGATCACCGCATCAATCGCTGCATCAGATTGGCTCATCTCTACCCGAGCAAGATGCTCGGCCAGCGCCAGGGCAAGATCGCGCAGCGGTTGAAGTAGCGGTTGGCGTTGCGCAACGTCAGACTGCAAGGCATGCATAAACTGCGTAAATTCGCCTTGCAGCGTCGCAAGATTTTCCGCTCGAACCTGCTCAATTTGTTGGTCAGCCTGAGCTTGGGCTTCGGCAGCTCCCTCAGCCCGCGCGGCCGCTACAAGGTCATCAACCTGTTGCTGAGAATAGCTCGCTTCAGCGCTGCCGGGTGTATCTGTACTAGAGCTTATTTGCTCAGGAGTTGGCTCCATACCCGCAACAAAGCCGGCAGCTTTTTCTACCGTCTCACGTAGGCCCGCGAATTCCTGCACGGCTGAATTTTTGCTGAATCTTGGGTCATTGGACCACGCATCTTCTGTCATGATCTAGCCCTAAACATAATCCGTGCTATCGCCGGCCGACATAATAATCTCGCCTGCTTCCTGCAGTTTGCGCGCCTGCCGCACAATGTTCTTTCTCGCAGCTTCGACCTCGGCAACAGGTTTCGGCGTTGCTACTTCCATATCGTCTTTCATTACCAGCGCTTGGCGCTCGGAGACGTTTTCGAGGAAATAGTCGATAAGTTGTTGCGGCGCACCACGGAAAGCCAGCATCAATTCGTCCTGATCTAGAGCCTGTCCTAATGTCTGCATACTGCGGCGGTCCAGCTTTACAAAGTCTTCGAACTCGAACATGTTGTCCTGAATATCCACTGCAAGGTCTTCATCCAGCTCCTTAAGTCCGCTAAATACCTCGGTTTCCAAATCCAGTTTCGTTCGGTTCATGATCTTGGCCGCAGCGCGTATACCGCCTACGGTAGGTGCGGCCTGAGAAGTCACCGAACTTTGTAATTGTCTTTGCACAACGTCTTCGAGTTCGGACATAGCACTGGGTTGCACCGTATCTAACAGCGCTACGCGGCGCATAACCTCAGTGCGCATTTCAGTTGGCAACAGTGCTAACAACTCTGCTGCGGTATCTTCTTCCAGTACTGACATTATGATTGCGATCACCTGCGGGTGTTCATCGCCAATCATTTCGAAAATGTTTTGCGGCGTCATCCACGCCAGAATTTCTAGTCCCTTGCTGGAGGACGACGGCAGAATGCGGCTGAGTACAGAGGCCGACTTTTCCGGACCAAGAGCACGCTTCAGCACACCCTCAACATAGTCCTTAGAGCCCAACCCCAGGTTGGTCTGCCCACGCAGCTCGCCAATAAACTGGTCCAACACTTTATCCACAGCCGTTTGCGATACATCGTTGACCGAAACCATGGCGGTACCAAGGGTTTCGACCTCGTCTCTGTTCAGATAACCGATAATGTCTGACGCTTGCTGTTCGCCCAAAACCAACATCAGCAGAGCTGCGCGTTTGGTTGGGTCCAGCGCCGCCAGTTCACGCTCCAGTGCGGAAGGCTCAGGCGGCTTTACCGGCTCATTTTTTTTATCTTTCTTTGCCACGATAATCCTCGACGTTAATTCAGTGCACTAAGCGTTAATCATGCGTTTTAACAAGTTCGCTACGCGACCCGGGTCATCCGCCACCATCATGCGCATCACTGCGATTTTGTCTTCATAAGTATTCGCGGTGTTCAACATATCCTCAGGAATAGACGAGCGCTTAGGCATCAGCCTGGACTTAATGTCTTCCAAATTACCATCATCGCCCTGACGAATGCGCTCTACATCAGCAGCAGAGAGCTCACCATCTGCTGCCCGCGCCCCGGCGCCACCTTGGCGACCTGCGGTGTAGTACTTGATCGCTGGGCGCACCACCGTGAAGAGAGTCAACAGCACTAGGAATACTGCAATTAGTGTTTGCGTTAGGTACTTAATGGTTGGGTCTTGCGTATATTCCTGCACCATCTCAAATGTGGTCTTTGGCGGTTCTTCAATATTTTCCATACCGCGATTAAAACTTGAGGTAACCACAGTAACTTTATCGCCGCGCTGTTCGTTATAGCCAATAACCCCTTCGATAAGCTCTTTAAACTCTTGTTTACGCGCCTCGATATCAACCTCAGCACCATCTGCCGCGGTAAGGCTTCTTGGGTCAACCACAACAGACACCGTCACTCGGTCGATCGTGCCGACCTGTTGTTTGACATAGCGAATCTCGCGGTCTAATTCATAATTTCGCGTGGTCGAGCTGCTGGTTTGGGTGGTATTTTCAGATGCCTCGGTAGCGGAAGGTGTATTTACAAACGTACCCACTTCCGCATCGCTGCCAGAACTCGACTCCTGCTGGTCTTGATTTACAGACTCTGAGCGCGTTTTACCGCCCTCATTATCGCTGTCGAAATCTTCATAAGTGGTCTCCACAGCCGTGAAGTTCAACATCACATCAACCTGAGCATTGATATTCTCGTAGCCGACTATGGCTCCGAGTAATTCGTCAATGCGGGTTCGGTACGTCTGCTCAATAGACAGCTCGTGTTCGGTTTGCGAGGTGGTAAGGCTCATAGCATCGTCAATGCCCTGAGGTCCGCTTAGTAGCATTCCCTTGCTATCGATAACGGCGACGTTCTCCGAAGGCAAATAAGGAATGCTCGAGGACACCAGATGAATAATCGCCTGGATATTCGAATCAGTAAGCTTGCGTCCTAGATAGGTTTCTACATATACCGAAGCCTTAGCCGGCGCTCTATTTTTAATAAACGGGCTCTGCTGGGGCTCTGCAATATGCACGCGCACTTTTCTTACATGAGAAATTTGCCGAATCGTTTGCTCCAACTCGCGCTGCAGCTGCGATCGGATAAGCCCCTGCTCCATATTCTTAGAGGTAGTCATAGAACTGTTCTCTAACAGCGACTCAAATCCAGCGCCGCTGACACTGCGTGGGATATTTTGACTGGCCAAAAACAGCTTGGCAGAAAAATACTTATCTTCGGGCACCATTAATTGCCCGGTATTAGTATCTAAGTAAGCGCCGTACTCACCGCCAGCCAACAACGCGTCATAAGCCACCTGACGATCTGACTCCGGCAGCTCTGAAAATAACGGCCTGCCCACCGGGGCAGACACATAGGAATAGATAAAGGCTAGCGCAGCCAGACTGAACAACATCACAATAGCCGGTAACGTGCGCTGCACACCGGGCTGGTTGAGGATAGAACGAATAATCGGCTCGTTAGCTTGACCGGCAGGCGCGGGCGCGGCATTGGGTGCCGCAACACGATTTGCTGTTGCCGGTGCTAACGCTTGAT
>CAJXAC010000045.1 GCA_913050035.1 uncultured Gammaproteobacteria bacterium
TGGAATCAAAATAATGGCTGGTCGCTCTATGGCCTATACCAAGCGCTGCTCGCACAAAACAAAACAGCCGCAGCCAACACAGCTTTGCAAAAGTGGCGCAGCGCCTGGTCAATGGCAGATGTCACCATTATCGCATCGCATCTCTAATGCGCTAACGATTTCACCTTACTGCCAAAGTAAATTTTGCGGCCAGAAGGCACTGCGCGATAGACGCGATGCGCCAACATTTCCTATGCTGTTTCTGTCTTCTCTCGCGCGCCGACTATCCCGTGGTTCCTCGCCTTACTTTTACTTAGACAGCCAACACCCTGTGCGCAGTTAGTTGGTGTTTTCACACCATATTGGCAGCCGCTCCGATGTTATATCTCTACGTTAATTCATACGCGGTAACCAATGCCAACCAAGCAGATTGTCTGGTTTAAACGAGACCTTCGAACTCAGGACAGTGCTCCCCTCGCATCGGCTCTGACTCAAGGGCCGACTTTAGCATTGTACATAATCGAGCCAGAACTGTGGCAGCAAGTCACCGCGAGCCAACGGCATTGGCAGTTAGTCCGACATGGCCTCGATCAGTTAATTCGTGAACTCGCGCTACTTGGCGCCGAGTTGTGTATCAAAATCGGAGCCGCTGAACAGGTATTCAGCGAGCTCCGCCACAGCCTCGGCATATTCCACCTCCATGCTCACGAAGAAACTGGCGATGCTTGGTCTTATGATCGAGACAAGCGTATTTCCACTTGGTGTAATGCCCATGGTGTCGCCTTTCACGAGCAGCGCAACTTCGGTGTCTTTCGTGGCCTGCGCGAGCGCGACGGCTGGGCCAGACGCTGGCGTCAGCACATGTCCGCGCCAATAGACGAACTCCCAGAACAGCGACAGTGGCTGACCAGCAAAAGCACGGCCCAATGGCAGTCCTGGCAACCCTGCTTATCCGGTAATGCGATCGAGATTGATGCCAACTTGATTCCACAGCAGCGTCTGAACCAATTTCTCGAACAAAATGGTGAGCGCTACCATCTGGAAATGTCCAGTCCAAATACTGCTCCTGCCGCGTGTTCCCGGCTGAGCACCCTGCTGGCCACCGGTCGTCTGAGTATGCGTCAGGTGGTACAGCAGACTTGGGCCACCCAAGCGCAGATCAAGTCTCATGCTCCGGAACGGCGGGGAACTTGGCCCAAGGCCTTAGCAGCGTTTCAAAGTCGACTGCACTGGCATTGCCACTTCATTCAGAAATTTGAGAGCGAGCCGGAGATCGAATTCCACAATATGGCACGCAGCTGTGACGGCCTGCGGGAACATGATTTCGATCAGCAACGATTCGATGCCTGGTGCAAGGGCGAAACCGGCTTTCCATTCGTTGACGCCTGCATGCGTTACCTAAACCACACAGGGTGGATTAACTTTCGCATGCGCGCCATGCTGGTGTCCTTTGCATCCTACGACCTATGGTTACACTGGCGTCAGCCTGCCATTCATCTAGCCCGCTTATTCGCTGACTACGAACCTGGCATCCACTATTCACAGGTACAAATGCAGTCCGGCACCACCGGCATCAATACTTTAAGGATCTACAATCCAATCAAACAATCCATGGATCAGGATCCAGACGGTGTTTTTATCCGCAAATGGGTACCCGAATTAGCGGGTTTACTCGGCCCAATGATCCATACGCCCTGGCAGGCGACCGAGCTGGAGCAACTCGCAGCGGGCTGTGTGATCGGTCGCCACTATCCAGAGCCTATTGTGGATCACGCTGAGGCCAGCCGCTGGGCGCGGTCCCGTTTTGCAACGGTGCGGGCCTCTACAGCTGGTAAAACCGATCGGCAAAAGATTGTCACGAAACACGGCAGCCGCAAGGGGATGCAGAAACAATGAACGTCCATGAGTTGGTCGCCCCCTGCCTTACTAGCATGGAGCAACTTGGTGGTGCGGCGATTGCCGAATTACGCTCGGACCACGCAGGCGAAACAGGCGCAGTTTGCATATACGAAGGTATTTTGGCGGTCAGTCAATCCACAGAGCTACGCGCCTTCGCCGTATCACACCTGCGCGCGGAGCAGATCCATCTGGCCACCTTGGATCGGTTGTTGCCGCACCATTTGCATTCTAAGTGCCTACCTCTGTGGCGCGTGGCGGGCTGGGGATTGGGTGCTTTTGCCGCCTTACTCGGCCCTCACTTTACCTACGCGACCATTCGCGCGGTGGAAACGTTCGTGGTCGAGCACTACCAACAGCAACTCGATCTGTTCCCCCTCCCATTGCGCACTCTGCTACAGCAGTTCTGCGACGACGAAGCAGTGCACCGGAATGAAGCTCAAGCAGCGATGCACACCAAAGCGCATTATCCTGCTTGGCACTGGATCGTCAGCACTAGCTCGGCTGTTGCCGTGCAGGTGGCGCGCCGCTTATGAGCAATTAAACCCGGAAACCATCTGCAATCAGCGGCATCTTGCGCACGCGCTTGCCGGTAGCAGCGTATATCGCATTGGCGACCGCAGGTGCTAGAGGCGGTAAGCCGGGTTCACCCAGGCCAGTCGGGTCAAAATCGCTTTCAATAAAGTGCACATCTACCTGGGGTGCAGCATCGATTCGCAGCACCGGATACTGGTCTAAATTGGTTTGTTGGATGCGACCGTTTTCCATAGTGATCTGTTGACCCGCCATGGCACTGTAGCCATCGATAATGGATCCCTGCACCTGATTCAGCGCCCCACTGCGATTTATGATCGGCCCAACATCCACAGCAGCAGTGACCTTATGCACAGTCACCTTACCTTGCGCATCTACGCTAACTTCCGCCAGTTCAGCCACATGGGCGGCATGGCAGAAATAAAATGCTATGCCTAAGCCATGACCACTGGGCATGACGCGACCCCACCCGCCTTTCTCGGCAGCAAGCTTAATCACACCAATAGCCCGCTGTGTATTCATAGAACGAAAGTTGTCTGGCTCAAGCCAGCGCGGCTCACCCATCATTTCGACTAGCAGCTCAACGTGATCGCGTCCCGCAGCCTCGGCTAATTCGTGGATAAAGCACTGAGAAACGAAGGCATGAGTATTAGAAAAAGGGGCACGCCACGGACCCGAGGGCGTGTCCATGCGAAAAGTAGTCAGGGAACCTCGAGCATTAGCACTGGTGGCAATAGGGAACGATCCAGCACGGACACCAGTCCAACGAGACGGCTCCGAACCTACCGCGGCACCAATAGTATGCTCTTCCCAGGCCGCCAATTTGCCGTCGGCGCTCATAGCCCCACGCAAGCGACAGAAGCCCCCCTCTCGGAAGTAATCGTGACGCATACTGTCTTCTCGCGACCAAGTCAGTTTCACTGGCCGACCACTGAGCTTCGACAGTTCGATTGCCTCACACATGTATTCGCCGGATGTGCGCCGACCAAAACTGCCCCCCATACGCTTTACATGGATAGTGAACTGATCGGCAGCAAGACCATAGTGCTCTTGCGCCAACTTCTTAAACCCCGGCCCGCTCTGGGTCGGCAGCCACATTTCGATGTGGTCTTTAGCGCCTGCCTTGCCAGGCCGGAAGTGCGCGGTGCAGTTCATGGGTTCCAGACATAAATGACTGAGATAGGGATATTCGTAAAAACTGCTAATTACGGTATTACTCGGATCCGCCAGCGCCTCGTCCACAGCGCCTTCTTCGTAAAGTACCTTAGCTCCGGTATCGCCCTGTTTGGCTGCAAAATCAGCGAAATCGGTCCAACTGTCTTTGGACGCTTGAGACTCGTCCCAAACGATTTGCAGCGACTTACGTGCGGCGAATACGGCCCATGTGCTGGTACCAACAATGCCTACTCCGTCTGAAAGTTCACGCACGTTACCATTGCCTTTAATGATGTAAGCATCCACCACACCAGGAAGCGATTTAATATCTCCGATATTTGCTTCGACAATTTTTCCGCCCACGGCTGGACACTTGGTATAGCTGCCGTACAGCATGTCCGGCACTCGCGTGTCGATGCCAAAATCGCCCTGGCCGGTAACGATTGCTAACGAGTCGACTTGGCTTTTAGAAGTTCCGAGTATTCGGTAGTCTTCCCGCGCCCTAAAAACTAAGTCTGTTTTGGCAGGCATAGGCTGTTCCTGTGCCAATGCCGCCAACTCGGCGAAACTGCGCGAGCGATCGCTTAGCAGATGCCGCACTCTGCTGTCCTCTGCTTTAAGCTCTTCTCTCGGCAACTCCATAACGATAGCGGCTGCGCTTATAAGCATTTCCCGCGCTGTGGCGCCCATCTCGCGCATTAATTGCCAGTTCAAATAGACCGTATAAGACCCACCGGTAGATTGTCGGCCATAACGCTCGGAATTGACCTCAGGCGTTTGCTCAACAACGACGTCATCCCAATCAGCACCCATTTCTTCGGCGACGATCATCGGTAACGACGTTGCAATGCCCTGACCCATCTCAGGTGCACCACTGTATATGACTATGCTGCCGTCTGGTTTGATCTGCACATAGGCGTTTAGCTCGCCCCCACCAACCAAATTGGGCGTGCCCTGAGCCCAACCTGGCGCTGTCGCCGCAAGAACCAAACCTCCCCCCATGACGCCAGATATTTTTAAGAAATCGCGTCGCGAAGGCTGGTTACCTAGGGATAAAGTTGCATCCATCTTGTTATCTGACTTCATGATTGCGCCCCTTTTGCTGCTGTAGCATCGAAGCTCATAGCCGCGGCGTGGATAGCCTCCCGGATACGGATATAAGTGCCACAACGGCAATAGTTACCGGCCATGGCCGCATCAATATCGGCATCAGTTGGCTTGGCGTTGCTCTGCAGTAATGCGGCCGCAGACATAATTTGCCCGGACTGGCAGTAACCGCACTGAGCAACATCTCTTTCAATCCACGCTTGTTGCAATGCATGCAGGGCTCCGTCCTCGGTAAGCCCCTCAATCGTGGTAATGGCCTGGCCGCTGACTTGGCTAACGGGTACCAGGCAACTGCGTACCGGTGCCCCGTTTAAATGTACCGTGCAGGCACCACACTGACCGATGCCGCATCCGTATTTACTGCCGGTCAGCCCCATGAGATCGCGTAATGCCCACAGCAATGGCATATCGTCTGGGGCATCTAATTGAGTATCGGCGCCGTTTACGTTCAGAGTAATACGGGTCATGGGCAACTCCATCGTTCATAAAGCACCCAATATGGCATACCAACGCGAGCTACGGCAACGTATCACGCCGCTGGACACTGTGATTTAAGCCCGTAGCATGAGCCGTCGAAAGATTTTAGAAGAGAGTCCCTCATGTTCAGTCATATTATGATCGGCGCTAACGACATCAACGCCGCGAAGACGTTTTACGATGCAATCCTTGGAACCTTAGGCGTGGCTCCAGGCCAGATCGACCCAAAAGGCCGCTGCTTCTACCGCACAGATTCCGGTGTATTTGCGATCACGCCACCGATCGATGGCAACCTAGCGACCCACGGCAATGGTTCTACAATCGGCTTCAATGCCGACAGCACTGAGGCAGCCGACGCATGGCACGCAGCAGGACTCGCCAACGGTGGTTCGGCTTGCGAAGACCCGCCTGGCCCGCGCGGCGACCTTTACTTGGCTTACCTTCGCGATCCATCAGGCAACAAAGTATGCGCTCTGCATAGATTACGCTGAAATTATTAACAGAGAGTACACCCAATGATTAAGAGTCTATTTCGCGGCCTCGCCCGTTCTGGCGCCGTTATGCTAATGATAACTTGCGCCACCACCTCGCAGGCAGCACCGCAACTTCTTTGGGGCGATACTCACTTGCATACGTCCTACTCCTTTGATGCGTTTCTGAACGGCAATCAAACTGCCGATCCGAATACAGCGTACGCTTTCGCCAGAGGCCAACCAGTCATCCATCCAGGCACACGCGTCCGCGCCCAACTGAAAACGCCTCTAGACTTTTTGGTGATAGCTGACCACGCAGAATTCTATGGCGGTATTCGAGATATCTATCTAGACGGGGTACAAAAGCCCAATCCAAATATTCTCGAAAGACTTGCTTTTTGGTATACCGAAAACGAAATTCGCGACGCCATTGATAGCGGCAATGGCCAAACTTATTTCGCGAATTTATTACCGACTGATGAGGACCCGATAGAAGCCGCAAGGTCATGGACGGAGAATACCGCAGCGGCAGCGCCACCCGGCGCCGATATTTCGGCCCGCAACGCCTGGCAACGGATGCTCGAAAGCGCAAAACGCTTTGACGAACCAGGCGAATTCACGGCCCTTATTGGCTGGGAATGGAGCTCGGTACCTGGAGGTGCCAATCTACACCGCGTGGTGATCACTGACGCAAGTTTGGAGGTCGCGGGCACCTTTTCACCTTTCTCCTCTACCGACAGCCCATTTCCTGAGGACTTGTGGAAATGGATGGACGAAACTGCTGCTGGGATAGGCGCCAGATTTCTCGCAATCCCACACAACTCAAATATATCCAAAGGACAAATGTTCTCTCGAAGATCTCTTCGGGGCGAGGCAATTACCGCTGATTACGCAAAACAGCGAGGGCGCCTCGAACCCCTTGTCGAAATCACGCAATACAAGGGCGACTCGGAAACTCATCCGGATTTATCACCCGATGACGAATTCGCCGACTTCGGTTTATATCCCTGGTATATCCAAAAAGTACGCACTGACAATTATCAACCGCGACCCGGGGATTACGTGCGATCGGCACTGAAGACCGGCTTGGAACTGGAGAACAATCTGGGCGTTAACCCCTATGCCCTTGGGGTTATCGGATCTACCGACAGCCATACAGGACTGGCTACCGCTGAAGAGGCGAACTTTTGGGGCAAGATGGCCAGCGGTGCAACCCCCGAGCGCAACGCAGGCCCTCGAAATCCAAATAGTCCCAACAACGTAGGCCCTACCGGATGGTCGATGCAAGCTTCAGGTCTGGCAGCAGTTTGGGCAGAGGAAAATACCCGTACTGCTATCTTCAACGCGATGCAGCGCAAAGAGGTCTACGGTACTACTGGGCCCCGCATTCGCCTGCGCTTTTTTGCGGGCAATGGTCTGAAGGTTGAGGATTTAGACCGAGACGATTGGCACAGCTACCTAAAGACTAAGGCAGTGCCCATGGGCGGCAACCTCATTACAACTAGCGATACTGCACCGGGATTTCTTGTTGCAGCAACCAAGGATCCTTTGTCGGCGAATCTTGACCGCATCCAAATTGTTAAGGGCTGGCTCGGCAAAGATGGCCGCGCTGCCGAAAAAGTATTTGATGTGGTTTGGTCTGCGGGTCGCATATCGAGCAATGGCAAACTCCCTGCATTGGAGCCACAACTTGATGAAAAAACCGGTGTTTGGAACGATGATCAGGGCGCTGTGACCTTGCGAACAGTCTGGCAAGACCCGGAATTCAACCCAGCCCAGAAAGCTTTTTACTACGCCCGTGTGCTGCAGGCGCCTACGCCCAGACATGCCTTGCTCGACGCCATCGCCTTGGGACTCGATGCGCCAACAGTGGGCGAATCAGTTATTCAGGAGAGAGCTTATTCAAGCCCAATTTGGACTATGCCGCAGTAACTGGGCGCGACCAGCTACTGAACAGTGCGCGCAGCATTAATAACGCCAGCACCGCACTCGCCCCGTAGGCAAGCCAACTATGACTCATGTCTATGGCGAGTTGCGGCTGCGCCACAAACGCAAACCCCCAACGCGCGGCTAAGGCGTTGGTTAAATACCCAAAGGCAAAGCCCACACCGACGACACTACCAAGATAAGCGTATAGCGCGCGCCGACCAAGCTCTCTTTTCACCAAGGCAACTGTCGCAATATTCGTCGCCGGCCCAACCAACATAAACACCAGCACGGCACCCGGCGAAACGCCTGAGAACAGCAAGCCGGCAGCGATTGGAGTAGACGCTGTGGCACAGATATACATAGGCACACCAATAGCCGCCATTACCACGAACGCAAGAAAACCATCGCCCCACTGCAGCAGAAACTCTTGGGGAACTAAGGTTTTTATCAGTGCCGCGCAACCCAAGCCGATGAGTAGCCAGCGGCTAATGTCCTGCACCAAATCAACAAAGGTAAAACGCCAAGCCGAAAGCAGCTTGTCGGCCAAGGACAAATTTGCCTCTGAATTGATGGCGGGCTCAGCACAGCATGCTTCCTCTGGGTCTTCTGCGGTCTGCTGGGCATCCTTTCGATCAGTATCACGACCAACAACTACACCAGCAACAATAGCACTGCAGACTGCCGCTATTGGCCTAATAATCGCCATAAAGGGCCCCAGTAATGCATAAGAGATGGAAACAGAGTCCACACCTGTTTCTGGTGTGGATATCAAAAATGCTGTGGTGGCGCTTTTCGACGCACCACTGCGCCGCAAGCCCACAGCCGCAGGAATAACACCACAGGAACACAACGGTAACGGTGCTCCAAGCAATGCTGCTTTCACGGTGGATCGCAATCCAGGCTGACCCAGCTGACGCGCCAATAGATCTTCAGGCACCAAGGCTTTAATCACACCCGCCAGCGCAAAACCCAGCAGTAACCACGGCGCGGATTCAACGAATAAGGTGACGAAGTTCGTCAGCAACTCCAACATCACAAGAGCCGCCTTGGGATTGGCCCGCTCTCTGCTTGCGCGTTTAGAGCTTCTAAAATCGTACAGTGAGTTGCCGGCTCAGCACCGCCGCAACATGCGTCACTGAGAGTTTTTAACGTCTTCTGTATACGCTGCATCTCACCAATACGCTGGTTCAGGTTATCCAATTTTTCGTCTACAAATCGCTTTACGTCCTCGCAGGATTTGTCGTCCTTGGTAACTTCGAGGCCCAACAAGTCATGAATTTCGTTCAGCGTGAAACCAACACGTTTAGCGCTTAAGATAAAACCCACTCGCTCTAAATCCGCTTGGGAATACAGCCGGTATCCCGCTTGGCTGCGCAGACTTGGCGTCAATAACCCGTGCTTCTCGTAGAATCGCAGTGTGTCTTGAGACACCTGCACGAGTCTAGCCAGTTCACCAATTCTTAACTTTTTTTCGCTCATCTCATTACTTTAAACCCTAGAGTTAGGTCCAAAGTCAACCTCGGATCAATACATACCTTAATGCAGTAAATCCGGGTCGTCATTAATCGCCACCTGATCAGCCCCAAGTAACTTTTTTACCGTGCGCGTTACGAAAGTATTTTTCTTACTGAACAACGCCTTACCCAGCAACGCCTTAAGGCGCACTTGCCGCTCGGTGCGCCATTGCACCCACTTACTTCGCTGGGTCATGTTACCGCTCCACATCATCCGCAAGCAGAGCTGCGGGTGCGACGGTTTTAATAATGCGTCCCGGAAAACCCTTAAAGTGTGGCACACCTTGTTCGTAGTCCAAGAACTCGTCGTCGTCGGAACAAAGTACGGCGTCACTGGACACAAAGGCCCCGGCCAAATTTTCTTGACCCCGGGTCTCGGGATACCACCAGCCATGGGGCACGCGGATATGGCCTTCTTTCATGGATTGCTGGATCGATATTTGCGCTGTGACCGTGCCGGTTGCCGACTCCAATCGCACCCAATCCCCGTTCTCTATCTGCTCTCGCTCCGCGTCAGTTGGGTGCAGATACAGCTGAGGTGTTGGACAGCGCGCGCGCAATACCTCGATGTTTCGTTGCCCGGTCTGAAAGAATGGATCTTCACGCACACCGGTAAACACCGCGTACGGGTAATCTTCATTGGGAGTCGGCCCCTCGCGGTAATATGGCAAGGGGTCAAAACCTAAATCTTCCAGCACGCTGGAATACAGCTCTACTTTGCCCGAAGGGGTAGCGAACCCATGTTTACGATATTTACGGAATTTCGGTGCTGGCATCTCCATAAAGGTAGCCGCCTCAAACTCGGCGAACGTGCGCCCGGATCGCGACAACCTATAGTCGAGCATGTCTTCGATGGTGTCCCAGGGGAAATACTCCGCCAGTCCCATACGACGCCCTAGGTCAGTCCAAAACTGAAACGTACTCGATGCCTGTTCAGGTGGCTCTACCACTTTTTGCGACAGCGTCAGGCGGCTGCCCCAACTCCAGCCATCCGCCACATGATTACGCTCCGTAAATACGTCACCCGGTAAAATGTAATCTGCCAACATCGCGGTGGGGGTCATAAAGATTTCATGGGCGACAATCAGTTCCTGGTTCATTAACGCCTGCAGGATTTGGTGCTGATTCGCATAACTGAGCAGGGTGTTGTTGCCTAGGGTAATCAAGGCCTTAATCGGATAGGGATCACCCTTCGCCATGGCTCTGAAGACATTTGTGGGATTTGCCATATGACAACCCATCACTAGGTCCGCGTAGGGGAAACCCCACACTTTGTTGGTCGCTTCCTTGAGCATCTCCGCCGTTCGATAGGTAAAAACCGGGTGGTCAGCAAAACCCAATTGTTTCGCTTTTTGCTCATCTGACAGCCGCTCATGCAGGGCAAGCTCACTTTCCGGAATGTATGCGGGGTTAAAGCCACCAAGAGTCTCACCGCCCACCACATCAAGATTCCCGGTGATCGCTCGCAAGATTGAATGCAGCCGAATCGCAGAGGTAGAGGAGATTTGCTGGTCAGTAATCGGTGTCCAGGGAATTACAGCACCATCGGCGCGAGCGTACATGCGTGCGGCCGCCGCGATCGATTCGCGATCTACACCAGTTATCGCTTCCACTCGTTCTAGCGGATATTCGTCTACCCGCGCGCGCAGTTCAGCAAAGCCTGCACACCATTGCGCTACGAAATTTTGATCATACAATTCTTCATCAATGATCACTTTCAACCAGCCCAAGCACATGGCGGCATCCGTGCCGGCGCGCAGACGCAAGTGTAAATCAGCGCCTTCAGCCTGATCAGAAACGCGTGGGTCTAACACAATGACTTTTGCGCCCCGCGCCTTAGCAGAGCGAATAGCATTATAGATCGGCGTCCATGAATGCTTTCGCGGGTTGTGACCAAACAACACGATGCATTGAGTGTTGCCAAAATCGGGTTGCGGGAACCAGCCATAGGTAAGACGGTTTACCGCTGCCGTATTACCGGCACACAGGGCCACGCCGCTGATCCAATTGGGCGCGCCTATGAGGTTCATAAAGCGTCGATCCATGCTATGCGTGGTTTGCGTGTTCCAACCCGAGGTGGAAACAGCTAAGCCCTCAGCACCATAACGCGCAATGATGCCCTGTAACCGCTCGGCAATTTCATCCATTGCCTGTTCGTAAGAGATCTCTTGCCACTGGTCAGCGCCGCGCTCCCCTACGCGCTTCAGTGGCACCCGCAGACGATCAGCATGATTGTGAATATGTGGTGCTGCTGTGCCCTTGTAGCAAATATTCTTTGCCAGCATAGGGCTGTCGTGGGCAATGACGCGGCTCACCCTACCGTCTTCGGCTTCAGAGCGCAGTTGGCAACCAATATCGCAGATCGTGCAGACCGAATACTTCGTTTGGCTTTTTGACGCCATAGCTCCCAGCCTCTGTGATTGGACCGCTATATCCAAACAGAAGCTGTTGGCGATCGCAACACATCTCAGTAGGCGGCGATCCAGTCCACCTCGAGCGCAAATGCACCATCTATACCGTCGTTAATCATTAGGCCTAACTCAGCCACTTGAGCTGCGGTAATTGCAGGCGCGTTCAAGCGGCGCCCGCGCCAGTTCGGCCAAAACGACGCAAACGGCAAAGCTACCTCCAGCCATTCGCCATCCTCTGTAGCAAACTGCGACCAATATGAAATCCGCGAGTTCTTGGGGCGCAATCTAAACGTATAGTCGCGACCGTCCCCGCGGACTCTGAGGCGAACACCAGTTGCCTCGCCAAACAGTAAGTTACTGGCCGGCACTCGAATAGATGCGAAGCCTCCGCCGTTTGTATTGAGTGAGCCCGAGAACGACAAGAACTCCCCGACGTGCGTGATATCCCCCAATGAGCGCCCACCCATCACATTGTCGTTGATTACTCGCCAATCGAGACTTCGCGCCGCCACTAAAGACTCTTTCTCATCAGCAACCACGCCCATTGCTCCTATAGCAAGTAACCCTCCCAACCAAACCTTAACCAACTCGCTCATTACTTTACCTTTGTGTCCCATACCCCACTCAGATCAGTTCATCGGAACCACATAGAAGCCCGAAGCACTGGAGGAAATCGTGATCGTGCCTCCCATCCCCGAGTGGTTGAGACAATAGTAATATAAGGTTGTGACTCCTTCGGGAACTGTTATTTGGACGTATGCGCCGGCACTACCAGCGCTACCTACGCGAGACACCCCTTCAGTATACGCGGTGCCACCGCCATGCGTGCCATTGGACGTGGTCGAGAAGTAGACCGGATGCGTTCCATTACTGCTATCGGACTGGAGCAAGCGGTACGTCTTGCCGGTCTCAAGGCTGAGGTTGGGGCTGACGTTGTCGTTGATCGAATACTTATTGCCTGTACCGAAACCGTTAGTTCCCCGGGCAACAACCAAGTTAAATTCTACAGGCGACTCCGCAACGCCCTCAGCTACGTCTACGATGCGCACTGACAAATCTTGGGCTGTTTGTTCAGTGCCATCGCTTACGACAACGGTTATTGCATATGATTGCTTAGTCTCAAAGTCCGGGGAGCTCAAAAAAGTTATCGCTCCTGAGTCGTCTATCTCGAAAGACGATGCATCGGCCCCCTGCAATGAAAACGAGAGCAAATCTCCATCTGCGTCTGACGCTTCCACAGTAAGGAGGCTGGTCTGATTTTCATTAACCTCAGTGGTAGCAGCTAATCCTACGAAAACCGGTGCCCTATTAGGCGTCGCTTCATCAAGATCTGTTATCTCTATCGTTACGTCCTGCGATGTGGTTACGGAGCCGTCTGATACTTCTACCGTAATCGCATAGGATGCCTTTGTTTCATAGTCTGGCGCCGAGACAAAGGAGATAGTTCCATCACTATCTATAGTGAACTCACTCGCATCCGCTCCGCTAAGGCTGAAAGAAAGGCTATCTCCGTCTGCATCCGAGGCACCGACTACGGTTACCGCGGTTTGGTTTTCGTCCACCTGGATTGACGACTCGACGCTCAAAGAGGGTCGCGCATTGACATTGCCGGAGCTGTAACCACTGGAATCACCAGTGCCAGAACCACCGCCGCCGCAAGCGCTTAGACCTGATAAAAGAATTAGAGTGAGTGCAAAGACGGACGTCTGGGTGAAATTGGAAGGCATGAGCTTAGACCGAGTTAAAACAAGCGTCCACGGTGTCGCTCATCCCATGCAAAAACCATCAATAGAAAATTAATTTCCCATCAATATCCTAAAGACTAGCGGCGATTAATAGACACAACATAGACACGCAGAGCAAAAAAACGCCAGAACCGTCTATGCCGCTACTGATTTAGTCTCGCGTAAGTACTACGACAGGAATTTGTCGGTCCGTCTTCTGCTGGTACTCGATATAAGGTGGCCAAACTTCCGCCATAATGTCCCACAGCTTTTGCCGACGCTCACCCTCGACGGTAGTTGCGGTGGCAGAAAACTTATCGGCGGCGACCTGAACCCTTACTTTGGGTTGAGCGACCAAGTTACTGTACCAAGCGGGATGCTCTGGAAAACCGCCTTTGGAGGCGACGATGATGTAATCGCCATCATCCTCCCCATAAATCAAAGGCAGCATACGCTCTTCGCCACTCTTACTGCCGGTTGTGGTGAGCAACAGAGTGGGCACACCACGCCAAATGTGACCATCAGCGCCATCGGTCGCTAAGTAATTACGCATGTGTTCTTGCGCCCAATCAGGCAGTGTGGATGACATAGTTTTCTCCTCTGTGATCGCTGGCGACCGTTCCTGTGTTGTAGTAGCTGAATTAAAGCGGTCTTTGGCACGCCATAAAGCGACCATTGGTACAGCAAAAATGACGCCGGCTGTTAAACCCGCGACAATGCCCCCACCTCTGACGTTAATCAGGTTCCAAACCACCATAGCAATGACCACCTGAGCCGCGTACACCGCCGCCCAAGGCCACATCCAAGTGCGCATACGCCAGAAGCCATAAGCTCCCGCTGCGTATATTGCCCAGTGTAATGGCTCGGTTGCTTTCGCCCACCAGCCGGTTAGAGAAAACCCAAACCAAATCTCATGATCCTCCGCCACGGGTTTGAAAAACAGGTCAAAGGGCATATAGATAAAGGTCATATAACAACAGAAATAAAACAGACCGTTCATCCACCAAGGCCGTAACCCCCAGTCCTCTCGCAATTTTGTGATCAAATTTACCTCTCCCCGAGGTTATCAACCTATCGCATTTGGCAACGGCCGGTTGGCAAAGTACGCGTGCAAATTTGCCATGGCGCAACGCCCCATGGCTTGCCGAGTTTCTTGCGTGCCGCTCCCCATGTGCGGCAACAATACCACTTGCTCCATCCCTTGTAATTCGTCAGGCACACTGGGTTCGTGGGCATACACATCTAAGCCGGCACCGGCAATTACGGAATTTTTTAACGCCTGTATGAGGTCGCTTTCCACGACCACATCGCCTCGGGCGGTATTAATAAGGATTGCCTCCTTACGCATACCGGCTAGAGCTTGAGCATCGATTAGATTACGGGTTTCTGGCGTCGCCGGACAATGCAAACTGACAAAGTCAGCGGCTGCTAATACTTCATTCAATGGCAAAAACTCCGCGCCCAGTTCTAAAGCGACCGACTCAGGCAGCGGCGTACGACTGCTGTAAATAATCCGCATACCGAAGCCATGATGAGCCTGACGGGCCAGAGCGCTACCGATGCGTCCCATACCAACAATACCCAACGTTTTGCCCGTTACCTGAGTCGACAACATATGCGTGGGGTGCCAACCCTGCCAATCACCATTGCGGATCAGGCGTTCGCCCTCCCCAGTACGCCGCGCGCACATGAGCAACAACGTCATGGCTATTTCCGCAGTGGCGGCTGTTAGCACGCCTGGCGTATTAGTAATCGACAGACCGTGCGCCTGTGCGGAGGCTAAATCTATGTGGTTATAACCAACGCCAAAATTAGCTAACAACTTGGCCCGAATACCTTTTTGCGCCGCCGCAGCAAAGACATCCGCTGTTAACCCATCGGTTACCGTTGGGCATACCGCGTCGGCCTGAGTCAACGCCTCAGTCAATTCGTCTGCGGTAAATGCCTCGTCGGTTGCATTACGAATTAGCGTATATTGCTCTGCAAGCTCGGCCTCAACTGACTCCGGCCAGCGCCGCGTCAGCACCACCACCGGCTTTTCGTTTTTCAACATCATTCCTTAATTTGCTTTGATCTGACCTGCACACTGATACTAATCTTTCTCTGAGCAGAATAAACTGTCCTATTACCAGCAGCATCTGGGGAGTCGCAATGCGGGCAACAGAAAAAAACTATCACCACTTTATCGACGGCGGCGAAGTCACCGGCACTTCCGGTAGAACCCAGCCAATTTATAACCCCTCCCAAGGCAGCGTCAGCGGCGCGGTCACTCTAGCCACTACTGCAGAGGTCAACTCTGCGGTAGCCAGCGCCGCACATGCGCTCGAAGAGTGGAGCACTATGAACCCCCAACGTCGCGCCCGAGTGCTCTTCAACTTCAAAGCCTTAGTAGAGGCTAATGCCGATGAGTTGGCGCTGCTGATCGCTGAGGAACACGGTAAGGTAATAGCAGATGCCCACGGCGACATCCAACGCGGCCTAGACGTAATTGAATTCGCCTGCGGCGTGCCACACCTTAGCAAGGGCGAATATACCCAAGGCGCGGGCCCCGGCATCGATGTTTATAGTATGCGCCAGCCAGTTGGTGTGGTGGCAGGTATTACCCCGTTTAATTTCCCTGCGATGATTCCCATGTGGATGTTCGGTGTCGCTATTGCTACTGGCTGCACCTTTGTTCTGAAACCTTCGGAGAAGGATCCGGGTGTGCCATTGCGCCTCGCTGAACTGATGATGGAAGCCGGTGCCCCAGCCGGTGTGCTGAATGTAATCAACGGCGACAAGGTGGCTGTCGATGCCATACTTGACCACCCGACAATTCAAGCGGTCAGTTTTGTCGGTTCATCGGATATTGCTCACTATGTCTACCAACGCTGTGCCGAGAGCGGCAAACGCGTACAGGCCATGGGCGGCGCTAAGAATCATGGCATCATTTTACCCGACGCCGATATGGACCAAGCCGTCAAAGACATCAGTGGCGCCGCCTACGGATCAGCCGGAGAGCGCTGCATGGCCCTTTCCACGGTGGTTACCGTTGGCGCGGAGACCGGGGATCGCTTCATCGACGCAATGCGTACTGAGATAGACCGACTCAATGTCGGCATCTCAACGGATCCGAATGCCGATTATGGCCCAGTCGTAACCGCGGCACATAAGCAACGGGTTAGCGATTACATCAAAATGGGCGTAGACGAGGGTGCAGAATTGGTGGTGGACGGCCGCGGCTTTCAACTGCAGGGATACGAAGAAGGATTCTTTCTCGGGCCAACATTATTCGATCGAGTATCGCCAGACGCTCAAAGCTACCGTGACGAAATTTTCGGCCCGGTATTACAGGTGCTGCGTACCGAGGATTTTGAGAGCGCTATGGAACTGCCATCTAAACATCAATACGGTAATGGTGTGGCCATATTTACCCGCAATGGAGGCGCAGCTAGAGAGTTTGCCCAGCGCGTCAACGTTGGCATGGTTGGCATCAATGTGCCGATACCGGTGCCTGTGGCCTACCACTCTTTCGGCGGCTGGAAACGCTCGGCTTTCGGCGATATGAACCAGCATGGTATGGAAGGTGTGCGCTTTTATACGCGCACAAAAACGGTGACTCAGCGATGGCCTGAGCAAGCCCAAGAAGCATCCTCTTTTGTCATACCAACAATGGACTGAGAACTGCGGAAACTAGAACCGCAGTGGGTAACAAGCCAAACTAATGGCTTGTTACTGGGAGCACTAACATAAGCCCTTAACGGGCACCAAGGCGCCGTGTACTGCCCTCGCAGCATCGGATCCAAGAAAGCAAATCACTTCACCAAGATCTGTTGGCGTGACCCAAGTAGCAAAGTCGGCATCAGGCATTGCAGCACGATTACCACTGGTATCAATTACGCTGGGCAATACCGCATTGACGTTAACTCCAGCGCCCTTAACTTCTTCGCTCAAAGATTCGGTAAGCCGCATAACCGTAGCCTTGGAGGCCTGATAGGCACTCATATCCGCACTACCCTGTAAAGCCCCAAGGGCACCTACATTTATTATGCTGCCACGACCACGACTGACCAATATGGGTACTGCTGCCTTTAATACCCGCCGCAAGGTAGTGACATTAATATCAAACATGCGCTGCCAAAACTCATCCGCAGTAGCATCCACGGTTGGCCCCATATCAAAACCACCCGCAATGTTGGCCAGCACATCGAAATCGCCGATGTCATCAAATACCGCCTGAACGGCTGCAGCGTCTAACAGGTCGACGCTGTATGCTTGGCCAAGCTCTGAAGTAAAATTATCGACCACATCTAATAGTACGGGTTCTGCACCCTGATCAAATGCCACCTTTGCCACCCCCGCACCCAAACCGCCAGCGGCACCGGTAATGACAATCTTCTTTCCTGCTAGCGACATACTGGCTTTCCTCGTTATTTTGACGGCCACCATCGTACCTAGTCCGTGACAGAATTCACCCTGCCCTTAACACCCTCGCTAGGCCTATACTTGTGCCACATTAACATTGCGGGAGGTATGGAATGTTGCCAAGAATTTTATCGGGATTAGTGGGGCTACTGATGCTTATGACTGGATTAGGTTGGATAACCGATCCCGCCAGCGCTGCGGCGAATCTTGGAATGCCTCTATTGGATGACTTAGGCCGCAGCACCCAGATTGGCGACTTCACAGCCTTCTTTATCGCGGTCGCTGGTTTTAGCTTGTATGGTGCTTGGAAGGAGAGCGCGCACTGGGTACGCAGTGCCGCCATCGTGCTATTGCTGGCAGCTATTTTCCGCACCTTATCGTGGCTTGTGCATGGCGCCGCGTTTGCGACCCCGCAAATTATTGCAGAGGTAGTTCTCGCTGGGGTGCTGCTATTCGCGGCATCACGCTGGTCTGGCGCGACCAGCGAGTAGCTGGCATTTTACGCAAATCGCGCATATCTGAGGTTCTGACGGTAGGCGTGATTACCCCTGTTGAGCCGGCACCTCGACCACTAATCCGTCCATAGCTTCTGTGAGACGAATCTGACAGGCCAATCGACTGCGATCGCTGCGCCCCAGAGCGTAGTCGAGTAACTCGGCTTCATCACCGGTAGCCGGCCCTAGTCGATCTGTCCACGGTTCGCGCAGCCAGGTGTGGCAGGTACAACACGAACAACCGCCACCACACTGGGCAATAATTCCGTCCACTGCATTGTCCACTGCTACGTCCATCAGGGTATCGCCGACTTCCGCATCGTAGGTATATTCATCGCCATTCGGCTGCACAAAAGTTACTGTAATCATCCCCCTATAATAGCCCGAGGCGCCGCTTCAACCCAATGCACAAGTCGCTTTCCGCGATTCACAACGCTAGAATTAGGGGTTGTCGTCCATTTGGGGAGATTAGTTTGATTATTGGACTGACCGGCGGCATTGCTTCCGGTAAATCTACTGTGGCTCAGGCATTAAAAACACGCGGCGCCTTTGTAATCGACGCTGACAAACTCGGACATCAGGCCTATGCCAAGGGTTCCGACGCATTCCACAAGGTCGTAGCGCAGTTTGGCGAGGACATTGTCACTGACGATGGTGAGATCGACCGCCGAGCGTTAGGCGCAAAGGTATTCGCTGATGGCGGCGGCTTAAAACAGCTTACAGATATCGTATGGCCAGCCATTTACGACATGGCCGCCGAACAAATACAGCAGAGCTTAAAGGCCGCTCCTGAGACTGTGGTCGTCCTTGAAGCCGCGGTGCTGATCGAAGCAGGCTGGCAACAGTTGGTGGACGAGATTTGGGTAACCACAGTGGAACCAGCAGTAGCAATCGAGCGAGCCAGCGCTCGGGACGGTGTTGACGCCGCCAGTGTCCAAGCGCGCATTGACGCGCAAATCAGCAATGCCGACCGGACTGCGGCAGCGACTGTTATCATCGACAATTCGGCAGATGCAACCCAGTTAATGCAACAGCTAGAAACCCATTGGCAAAATTTACAGGAGCGATGTTCGTGATTATTGATCTACATGCCCATTCCATAAAATCTGACGACGGTCGAGCCAAAGTTCAAAACTATTGCCAATGGATCAAAGCCAAAGAAATCGCCATCGACGGCTTCGTACTGACCGAACACCGCCAGTTCGATGATGACTCTGACTATTCGGAGCTCGGTGAAAAATATGGCTTAACCATATTGAAGGGCGCCGAAGTTGAGACTGAGTACGGTCATGTACTGGTCTTCGGGGTAACCCCAGAACTGCAGCAAGCTTTCGATTTTAGCAATATTCATCTGGCGTTGGCGGATGTGATTGCAGCCTGCGATGCGCATGGTGCGGTCGCCGTACCCTGCCACCCTGGGCGTAAACGGGTAGGTATGGCCGCACATCTAGAAGAGTTTGGCGTACCCGACGGGGTGCGCATTGTCGAAGTATTCAACGGTGGCAGCAACGCACACATTGTCAGCCATATCGGTCGCTGCGCTAAGAAATTCGAACAACCCGTATAACAAGAACAAGAACTGGTTAGCGCGCTCAAAGGCGGCTCTTTTAAGGCAATTAAGCTTTAGGCACTCATGGCCAAAGCCCTACTTCCCGAGTAGGGCTTGCCACGGCACCGCGACCGGTCGGCGCAAGCTAGACCGGCGTCACTAGCGGGATAGAAAGTTCTTCGTGCTCCTCCCACTGCAACTGCACGCGCTGACCGATGTGCACATCTGCGCCCGGATCATCGACACCCACTACATTTGTTAGGAACCTCGGCCCCTCATCCAAATCCACATAGGCGACTGCATAGGGCGCCTTACCACGGAAAAACGGGTGGTAGCTCAAACGCACGATACTGTAACTGTAGACCGTGCCCTGACCTGCCGAGGTCTTCCAGCGCAAATCGCCGTCTACGCATCCCGTGCAATGAGCTCGCGGATGCCAAACGATGGTTCCGCAGTTCGCACATTGTTGGTAGCGAAATTCTTTGTTCTTAGTGGCGCGCCAGAACTCTGCGGTATCTAACTCAGTAAGCTTGGGCAGCGGGCGTGTCGGTATTTTCTTTTCTTCGCTCATGGTTTAGTTCCTCCCCAAAATCACTGTTCCCGCCGAATGCCGTGCTCCGAGCATGCCGCCGTTGCCATGGGCTATGGCGAGCTTGGCATCCGCTACCTGAGATGTTGATTCCCCACGCAACTGACGAGTCGCTTCAAGCAGCAAAAATATGCCGCGCATCCCTGGATGATTTGACGATAGGCCGCCGCCATCCGTATTTAGGGCCGGCCCGTCACTGGGGCGGTCGTAGCGCAGCCGTCCTCCTTCTACCCAAGCACCGCCCTCGCCCTTAGCACAGAAGCCTAAGTCTTCCAGCAGCGTCAGCACGGTAATGCTGAAGGAGTCGTAGATCATAGCGATATCCATTTCGGCCGCGGTTACGCCTGCCTCGGCAAAGGCTATGGGCGCTGACTGCGCACCTGCGGAAGTCGTAAGGTCGCCACCGTTTTGTGGGTACTTAGTGGCTTCACCGGTACCCAATATCCATACCGGGGCTTTTTTACAATTAGCTGCGACATCAGCACTGGCGATCACTACAGCACCACCACCGTCTGAAACCATGCAGCACTCTAGTAAGTGCAGTGGGTCGGCAATCATGCGCGAACCCACAACATCGGCGATAGTGGTTTCCTGTATGCCGACAAATTCGAGGTCTGTCATTGCCTGCACGGCCTCAGGATTGCGCATGGCGTGGTAGCGCGTGGCGGTGGATATTTCGGCCAACTGTTCGCTAGTGGTGCCATATTCGTGCATATGTCGGTGAGCCACCATCGCATAGTTGGCGATGAGTGTTTGGCCAGCAAAGCTCTCCATATTGTCGCCAGGGCTGATACCGCCGCCGCGGCCACCTGCGCCTATGGCCATGGCATTACTGTGCGCGGTTGAGCCATAGGTCAACAGCGCAACTTTTGCCTTACCTTCGCGAATCGCCCGTAGAGCATGAGCGGTATGAAACTCATAAGAACTGCCTCCGACCCCAGTGGTATCCATTACCGTAGGTTGAATACCGAAGTACTCTGAAATCATCAAACCACTCATTGGTGCGCCTTCGCCGGCGTCGTATATGGCGTCTACATCGCTCCAGTTAAGCCCAGCATCGGCAAGAGCTTTGGCGGCACTAGCCGCCTTAATCTGCAGTGCATTGACCTTTCCTTCCACGTCTCGCGACGGATATTCGTGAATCCCTACAATCGCGGCATCCTTGCTCTGACTTACCATAACTCCCCCTTATTCTTCCGTTTGCTCATCGTTCCGAGCCAGACCCATATGACCTTGCTGGTTTAGTTTTTGAAGAAAAGAAACCTCATAAGCTTGTTCCGGTTCTTGGCGCACCATGGCATCCAGTACTTTAGCGTCCTCTCCCACCAAAATACGCCATCGCTTTTCACGCACACCGTCTAAAATAATCGTCGCCGCCGAGGCTGCGGTCGTTGGTGCCTTGTCGCGAAAATCCTCCTGCTGCTGTTGCACCATCTGCCGAATATGATCGTCAGGTACGTTGTCCACTGGAAGACCTAAGGCCAGATACCGTTCCCGCACATTTGCAACTTCTTGCTCGTCTAATTCCATCGCGCTGTGTTTGCCCAGAACCGAAGACGTATTTAACGCAATAGAAGTGCCGATATGCCCAGGCATCACCACAGAACACTGCACATGCGGGGCATTCATACGAAGATCAACAATAAGTGCTTCAGTAAATCCTTTCACCGCGAATTTAGCTGCAGAATAAGAGGTATGCGGAGTCATGGGGCCTACAGTCGCCCAAAATCCGTTTACAGAACTTGTATTAACAATGTGCGCTTCATCACTCGCCACCAACATCGGCATAAATGCAGTACACCCATAAAACACGCCGTACCAACAGACCCCGAAGGTCCGTTCCCACTCTCGGCGGTCAATGTCGATAACACTACCGCCACCGGCTATCCCCGCATTATTAAATAATAGATTTATATGCGAGGTGTTTTGCTGTTGCGCCACTTCATCGCGGAACCGCAATACGTCCGGCTCACTGGATACGTCGCAAAGATGGCTAGTCAATTTTCCAGACCCCAGCGCACTCGCCAATTTCTGAGTCTCAGCCATATTTTCTGCCGAGACATCGCACATAGCCACATGCGCGCCAGCTGCAATCAGCTGGCACACGAGCTCCCTGCCCATACCGGTGCCGCCACCAGTTACTACTGCAATCTTGTTGGTAAAGTCCTGCATTCTCCTCCCGTATGCCTTTCTCTAATTTTCGTGACGCACTGCCTGCATCGCCGCTTCAAACTTGTCCTCTGCCAGATATCCATTACGGTATAACGCACTCACCGACGCTGCAGCAACCGCCGCGGCGTCTACCGAGAAATGTTCACGCAAACGTGGGCGCGATTCAGATAAGCCATATCCATCTGTGCCGAGCACCTCAAATCCTGGGGGCATCCATGCAGCAATCCCTTGGGCAAGGGCCGCCATGTAGTCAGTAACCGCGATAAATACGCCGTTTTCATCTTGAAACATCTGCTGCAATCGCGACACTTTTGCTTCTGCCAACGGGTTCTCACGATTGTACTGCTGACATGCCAGCGCATCACGCTGCAGCTCGACAAAGCTGGTCATGCTCCAGATACATACGCCAATTTCTAAACCTTCCAAAGTATCTTTAGCCAAAAATGCCTGTTTCATAATGCTGCCGCTTGCAAGAATGTGCACACTGCAGTCGGCTGTCTTGAGGCCTCGATAGCAACAATAACCACCCGCAACCACCCCTTGCAGCACTGACGCTTCATCGGCCTGGCTCTGCTCGGCAATTTGCGCCAAGCTCAGCATCGCGTAGTTCTCGTTATAAAGAGTCAGGTAATAAAAGACATCCTGCTGCAATTCATACATCTGGTGCATGCCCTCACGGACCAACGCTGCAACCTCAAACCCGAAGGCGGGATCATAACTGCGCAGGTTTGGCACGGTGCTTGCCAATATATGCGAATGACCGTCCTGATGCTGGAGACCTTCACCGTTCA